>NZ_JBFUAF010000028.1:0-42100 GCF_056406415.1 Arthrobacter sp. P1_C12_2
GTGCTGGCGTGGAAAGGCCTCCTTGGCGCCGGCGACCTGAAGAAAAAGCATCCGCGCCCGGCCGCCGCCGACCTGGCCGTCATCCAATACACCAGCGGCACCACGGGCCGGCCCAAGGGCGCCATGCTGACCCACGCCAACCTGCAGGCCAATGCCGCGCAGGGCCGCGCCTGGGTGCCCGGGCTCAAGGATGGCCGGGAAACCGTGTACGCCGTGCTGCCCATGTTCCACGCCTACGGGCTGACGCTGTGCATGACGTTTGCCCTGAGCATCGGCGCGAGGCTGGTACTGTTCCCTAAATTCGACGTCGACCTTGTGCTGAAGGCGCACAAGAAGTCGCCTGCCACGTTCCTGCCGGCGGTGCCGCCGATCTACGACCGCATCGCCGCGGCGGCCGCCGAGCGCGGTATCGGGCTGGACAGCATCCGCTTTTCCATCTCGGGGGCGATGAACCTGCCGACGGCGACAGTGGAGACGTGGGAGAAGGCGACCGGGGGCTACCTGATCGAGGGCTACGGGCTGACGGAAACCTCGCCCATCGCCCTGGGCAACCCCTTCGGGCCCAGCCGGAAACCGGGAACGGTGGGGGTCCCGTTTCCCCTGACGGACATCCGCGTGGTGGACCCGCGGAATGTTCTCCAGGACCGCGCCCCTGGTGCCGAGGGCGAGCTCCTGGTCCGGGGCCCGCAGGTTTTTGCCGGCTACTGGAACCGGCCGAAAGAGACGGAGGAAGCGCTGCTGGAAGGCGGCTGGTTCCGCACAGGTGACATTGTCTCGGTGGACGAGGATGATTTCGTGACCGTCCGGGACCGGATCAAGGAACTGATCATCACGGGGGGCTTCAACGTCTCCCCCACGGAAGTTGAAGACGTCCTCGCCGGATACCCCGGGGTCCGCGACGTGTGCGTGGTGGGGCTGCCCCGCCCGGGCGGCGGCGAAGACGTGGTCGCCGCCGTCGTCCCGTCCGCGGGCTCCGGCCTGGACCCGGAGGCGCTGCTGGCGTTTGCGCGGGAGAACCTGGCCGCCTACAAGGTGCCGCGCCGCGTCGCCGTGGTGGATGAGCTGCCGCGTTCGCTGATCGGCAAGGTCCTGCGCCGCGAGATCCGGGACACACTCGTGGCCGGCCGGTAGCGTTCCCCTTGCCCCGGCCGGCCACTGGTGCGGTCAGTGCCCGGACACCTCTGGGCCCGGGGTCGTTCCTGTTGTGTCGTCGCCGCCGGCGTCATGCGAATGCGTTCCGCCGTCCTCCGCGGACGGTTCAGGCTCCGGTGCCGGTTCCGGTTCGAGGGACATGTCCACTCCCTCGCCCGTGGCCGAGCGCGGGCCCAGCGTCACGTCCGCGGCATTGACGCCGGCGCCGCGGGCCAGGCCGACCCGCACGGATTCCACCAGCGCGTCGCTGAGCAGTGGTCCCGTGTAGCTGACCGTCAGGGCGCCTTTGTCCAGCGACGTGCCGTAGTTCCCGAGCGCATCCGAGAGGATGCCTTCCTCGGCCACGGTACGGGCTAGGGCTGCCGGATCGGCGGCGGCAACGCTGAACCGGAGATCGTGGACCAGGACAGAGGCGACGTGGACATGCTCCACGCCGGGGTAACTGCCCTCCGGGCCGAAGGCACGTTCGGCCAGCTTCTCCGCATCTTCACCGGTGCTTCCGGCCGGCAACGCCAGGATCAGCTCCGGCGCGAGGTGCTCCAGGATCGCAGGTTCGAGCACGTCCGGGGGGATATCTGACAGGACGACGCCGCTGGCCGCCGCGGTTTGCTCGAGCCGCGCGCGCGGCGCGCCAAGCTCGGCGCCCTCGGCGGGGTGGACGGCGATGACCGCGCGCCGGCGCACCATCAGACCGTCGTTGCTGACGGTCGGGCGGCCGTTGCCGACGTCGGTTCCGGTCTCCAGCGATACCGGCGCTGCGCTCGGCACGGCCCCGGCGGTCGGCGAGGGAGGCGCCGGTGACGGCGTTCCGCCTGTGCAGGCGCTCAGCGCCAGCACAAGCAGGGCTGCCGCCCCCAGGTGACCCAGGCGCCGCACCTCAGGTCCCTGCCGGGAATCCAGGCCGGTACACCGGCGGGAACGCGTTGGGGGGCAGGGTGTCCAGGACCGGCGGATCCGAGGTGATGGGATCGTTGGTCCGCAGATCGCCCACGGAGAACTGCACCATCATGTCGTGGTCCTCATGGACAAGGTTGTGGCAGTGAATCATGTAACGCCCGCCCCCGCCGGTACCTGTGTCGAACTGCATGAGGGCCGTGACGGACTCGTTCTCGCCGGCGTAGAAGACGTCCTTGGGACCCTTCTCCCAGGCAAACGGCTGGCCGCCGTTGGTGTTCCTGGCGATGATCTTGGCGTCAATGAGATGGATGTGCACGGGATGGAACCACCCGCCGGACGCGTTGATGATGGTCCATTGCTCGACGTCGAACGGCTGGGGATTGCCGAAAAGCTTGGTGAATCCGGATTTCTCCACATCGGCCCAGGTAACGCCGTTGACGGTCCATTGCCCGTGGTCCCGGAAGAATTTCAGCTCGCGCTTCACCTTGGCCATCGCAGGCGTCAGGCTCATGGTGGGGATGCCGCCCTTGGCCGCGTTCACGGAGCCGCCGTCGTCCAGGGTGGCGGGGATGCTGGAAATGGAACCGGCCCCAGACCCGGAGTCCGCCACCACCTTGAAACGCATGATCTTGTTGGTGTTGGCGAAGTCGATGTTGTTCTTGTTGCTGAGGTTGCGCAGTTCGATCAGCTGCCCGGTCCGGTACTTGCGGAAGTCGATCAGCACCTCATAGCGTTCCGCCGTGCCCTGCCGCCAGGACTTCACGGCCTGCACTTTGGGCGTCATGCCGGCGTCGGTGCCAACCACGTAGACGGGGTCCCCGGTGGACAGTGTGGGCCGGTAGGACCGCGAAATCGAGGCGTCGAGCACCCGGAAGCGGTAGATCCGGGGTTTGACCTTCATGGTGGGCCACGGCACGCCGTTGACCATGATGATGTCGCCCCAGAGGCCCTTGACGTCGTTGTCGTTGTAGGCGAGGGAGCCATCGGCGTTGAACATGGCGTCCGAGATCATGAGGGGCACGTCGAATTCCCCCTGCGGCAACTGGGCACGCTCGTACTTGTCGGACAGCGGATAGAAGGCCGCGAGTCCGGAATACACGTTCTGGGCCGTGATGTGGTGCTTGTGGTCGTGGTACCAGAGCGTCCGTGCCGTCTGAAAGTTGGGGTATCGGTAGTTCTTGACGTTTCCCGGGACGGTGATGTCGTTAGCGTAGCCGTCGTACTGGGGCAGCGACGCCGAGCCGTGCAGGTGGGTGACTGTGTCAAAGCGGGCGGGCTGCACGAGCCCCGCGGCTGGCAGGGCGTTGCGGATCCGCACCTCGATCCGGGTCCCCTGCTTGGCCCGGATGGTCGGGCCTGGAAAGATGCCGTTGTAGCCCGCCACGGTGGTGTTCAGTCCGGGCACGAACTGGGCCTGGCCGAGCTTCTGGGTGAGGGCGTACTTGGCGAACGGGCGGGCCGGGTCACCGCCGTCGAAGCCCGTCGCGAAGGGGACGAGCTCCGGCGGGCGGCGAAAGACGCCCGCATAGGGAACAGGCATGTTCTGCGGTGCAAGTTGGCTGGCGGTGAGGAGCGGTGTGGTCGGCCCGGTGGCCGGCCCAGTAACGGGAATGTCGTCGTCACTGCCGCCGCTGAATCCGGCAATGCCGAGGGCGCCGACGGCGCCCAGTTTGATGATCTCTCGTCGTGTAGTCATGGCCCCTCCAAGTGGGCATTAGAGCTGAATACCGTGTCGAAACTGAATTTCGAAGAATTGAGGAAGCCGGCTGGCGGGCCGCTGCGGGTCCGCCAGCCGGCGATCTCGTCCTGCTGTTACAGTGCTGCGCCCGTGGTGAATGTCCAGACACGGGTTGTCAGCGGGTTACCGGCCAGGTCGCGGACGCCAGTGGTGCCACCGGTGACGGTGACCCGGTACTGGGTGTTCGCGAGGAGGCTGGTTCCGGGGTTGATCGTCAGCACCCTGGTGGTGGTGTTGAACGTGATCGCCGAGGCGACCGCTGCTCCGGTGGAGACCCGCTCAATCCGGACCTTGCCGGCAACCGCGAAGCCGGTAATGGCCTCACTGAACGTGGTGGTCACGTTGCTGTTGCGCAGCACGCCCGTGGCTCCCGCGGCGGGAGTCGTGGCGGTGATGGTCGGATTCGGGCCCGTGGTGAACGACCACGTGCTCGTCGCCATCGTGTTGCCCGCGAGGTCACGGATCCCCGAGAGGGTCGCCGTGTAGACGCGGTCCGCCGTCAGCGTGACGCTCGGGTTCAGCGTCGCAACCCTGGTGAGGGCGTTGTAGGACACGACGGCGGGGACCAGAGTGGTGCCGAGCCGCAGCTGGAACGTGGTTCCGCTGACGCCCGTTACCGCTTCGCTGAACGTTGCCGTCAGGTTCGCCGTCTGGCTGACGGAGAAGGCACCGGATGCCGGTGTCCGCGCCGTCACGGTGGGAACCACGAATTCCGTCCGTGGCGTCACCGCTGCCGTGCGGGCCGAGAATCCGCTCGTACCGACCGCGTTGACGGCGGCGACGTCGAACGTGTACGCCGTCCCGTTGGTGAGGCCGGTGACGACGACGGTTCCGACGTTGCCGGTGACCGCCTGGGTGCGGGCCAGAACGGTGCCGGCGAAGGCCCTCACCGTGTAACCCGTGATGGCGGATCCGCCGTTGGACGCCGGTGCGGTCCAGGTCAGGGTCGCCGAAGCGTTCCCGGCCGTGGCCGTCCCGATGGTCGGCGCTCCCGGTGCGGTGGCCGTCGTCGGGCTCACCGTGTTGGACAGTGCCGAGAAGGGGCTGTCACCGAGGGCGTTGCTGGCCAACACCTGGAACCTGTACTGGGATCCGTTCGTCAGACCGGTCACCACCAGGCTGGTGGCGCCTGCCGGGGCGGTGCGCAGCGCACCGACCTGGACGCCGGCCGGGTTGGTCGTCACGTCGAGCACCTTCACGGAGAAGGTGTCGGCAACGCCGACCGTCGGGGCCGTCCAGCGTACCGTTGCCTGCCCGGGGCCGGCGGTTGCCGTGCCGATGACCGGAGCGTTTGGCAGTACGGTGTCGGAGAACTGCAGGAACTCGATGTTGCGGATCGTGTCCGTCCCATCGATGCCGACGTTGTCGACCACCGTGGTGGTTGAACCTGCCGAGCCCACCGTGCCGTTACCACCGGTGGTGGTGACGGTGTAGTTGGCCCGCGGGCCGGAGAAGATCGCAACGTCCCGGTTGCCCGCGGTTTCGAGGGCGGTGGGGGTCACGATTTCGCGGACAGCCACCAGGTTCCCCGGGTTGACGATGCCGGCCGCTACTGCAGCCGCCAGGGTCATCGGGTTACCCGTCTGGTACGGGCGCTCCATGAGGTCGGTGGTGCCGATCTCTGCTCCTGCGTCGTCCCGCACACTGATGCGGATCTTCAGGTACCGGTCGCCGTCGAGCACGTCGTTGCCGCCGCGGCCCTCGAGCTTGTCACTGCCAAGGCCGCCGATGATGATGTTGCCATCACCCCAGACCGGACCGGTCAGCGGGCAGACACCCATCGGTGAGAGTGCTTCGACCGGTGCGAGCGGGGTGGTCGGTGCCGGAAGGATGGCCTGCAAGCCGGCGATCCGGTTGATGCCCGTCTGGTCGAGGACGTCGCAGCCACTGAAGCCTGCACCACCTACGGTGCTGGGCACTTCGTCGTCGCCGCGGATGACGTCGTCGAACTTGGAGCCGGAGTTGGCCTCCACTTCCTGCCAGCGATCGCGGTTGACCACGACGGGCAGCGGAACACCAACAAGGTTGTTGTTGATCTTCATGTCGTCGTCGGCGGGTACGGTGTCGTACTGGTGCGAGGCCCAGTCGAAACCGGCTGCACCGGCGTACCTGTCGATCGCGGCGTTGCTCGTCATGATGTCGTCGCCGCCCTCGGCGTCGTAGTCGTTCTCTCCAACCTGTCCCACGAAGATGTCGTTTCCGGGCTTCGTCTGGGCCGGGTCATCGAAGAACGGTGCGCCGTGGTCGCCGATCAGCAGGTCCTGGCCGGATCCGCCTTGGATCCAGTCGTCACCGCCGTCGCCGAACGTGGCGTCCGCGCCGTCACCGGACTGCACGAAGTCGTTTCCTTCGCCGGCAAAGGTTTCGTTGTCGTTGGCGCCGCCATTCGTGAAGTCCTGGCCGTCGCCGCCCATGTTGATGTCGTCGCCGATACCGGAGTTGAGGTAGTCGTTGCCCGGACCGCCCTTGAGGACGTCGGCGCCGGACAGGTCGGTGATCCTGTCGTTGCCGTCGCCGCCGAGTGCGATGTCGTCGCCGCCGTTGCCTTCAATGACGTCGTTGCCCTCGTTGCCGAGGAACGTGTCATTGTCGTTGCCGCCGGTGACGCGGTCAGCGCCGGCCGTGCCGTTATAGACGGACTGGCCATTGATGCCGCTGGGGTCGACCGTGTTCTTCTCCATGTACTGGATGGTGCCGTCGGGCTTGCGCAGGAGCAGCAGGTTCTCCTTGCACTCGGAGGCCGCGTCATCCGCGACCGTTGTTCCCGATGCGGCGTAGCCCGCCGGGGTTCCGGCCAGGTTGCCCAGCTCGAACTTGCAGTCCGCGGTGCCGAAAGCGTCGGCCTTGAGCGAGTGCGCGTTGGTGTTGCGCATGATCATCTCGGCAAAGGAGTTGCTCTCCAGCTGCGACCGGAGGTTCATGCCCGGTGTGCGCGCCAGGTAGTACAGGCGGTCACCATTCTGCAGGTCGGTCAGCTGGTTCTCGAACACGTAGTTGAACGTGCTGCCCAGGAGTCCGCCGAAGAGGTTGGTCTTCTCCGCCAGCCCGCCGACCCAGAGGTCGACCCTGTTCAGGCCGGTCTCCTGCGTGGCCCACGGTCCGGCACTGTTCATGAAGTCCGTCATGTCAGCCGTGGGAGGGGTCGCCAGGGTGCCCGGATCAACGATTGCCTTGGCCGCTGCCCGCTTGCCCGCCAGCGTGGTTTCGCTGGTGATGGTCGGGTAGGTGCCGTAGGCGGCAACAAAGTTGATCAGGGATTCCGGGTGCTTGAGGTTCTGGCCGAAGTCCGCCCAGCTCGTGTAGGGCGCAAGCTGCGCGTCGCCCGTGTCGCCGTTGATCTGGCGGCGCACCTCATTGAGAGGCGGTACGCCTTCAGAGCGTGCACGTGTCATGTTGATCGTCGGCAGGTCCAGGGGAAGACCCAGCAGGTTGTTGCGCAGGGTTCCCGTCACGAACTCGTCGAGTTCGTTGCCGACCTGGTCGCTCATGCCCATGACGATGCTGCCCGCGGCCTCTTCCGAGGTCAGGGGCCCCGCCGATCCGCCGTTGGTGTACTCGGGCGGGTTCAGGAAGCCGTTCAGCAGCGAGATCGAGTTATCGCTTCCGTCCGCGTTGGTCCGGGAGATGGTCTCGGTCAGCATGGAGTGGCCGAAGCGGTAGACCGCGTGGGCGAACTCCGCCCGGACGGCCGCGTTAGTGTCTGAGTGGTAGACGTGGAAGGGCTGGACCGCGGGCTGGATCTTGCGGGCAAACTCCTCGAAGACCAGGTGCTGGTACTCCATTTCGGTGACGAACCGGGCCGCCTGGAACAGGCGTTCGCCGTTCCAGCCGTTGGCACCCGCAGCCAGTTTCCACTCGGCCAGCGCGGCTACGCCCTTGGCTGAGGTGTCGTTGGTGAGGGTGTTCTCGATATCCGCCACGAGGCGGTCATGTTCGGAGTGGAACACCTGGTGGATGGTGGTCAGGCCGATGTTTTCGTTGACGCGACCGTCACCGGCACAGAAGTGCGCGTTGAGCATCTCGTCGTCGTAGGTCCCGGCCGGCTGGTTGGCGAAGTCTGCCGAGGCCGTGTTGTCAGCGTCCGGGACGGGCGCGACGGGAGGCGTGGCAGGGTTGTGGTCCGTGTCCTGAGGCGACGGATCGGCGTTGTGCGCGATGTCGGTCAGGAACGGGGTGTCGAAGTACCGCACGTTTGCCGGTACCGGGACCGGGCTTGCCGTGTTGCCTTCAACGAGACCGGTCTGCGTGACGTACTGCGGCAGGCCCCGGGCGGGACCGGGAATGAACTTGCCGTACGGGTCCGAGGCGATCATCGGAATGTTGGTGACGTCTTTGTCTTCCAGCTTGAGGCCCAGGAAGATCTCCGCCTGGGACTTGACGGTCGCCCACGTGGCCATGCCATTCGCGGTGGGACCTGCGACGCCGCCAAGGAGCTTGCCGGTTGAAACCGGCTTGCCGTCGGTGTTGTTGATGTACTCCCGCAGGAACACCTGGTGCGAGGGGTGGGACGTGTAGGTCTGGGACTGGTCCACGTAGGGCGAGTCCGTGTTGGTTGCATCCTGCACGTCATCCGCGGTACCCAGGATGCCGTCGTTGCCCGGCTGGTTCTGGGCCCGGGTGAGGACCATGAAGGCGTTGGGGCTGTTGGGGTCCACTTCGTCGCCCGTGCCGGCCTTGCCGTCGGGGCCCACGGTGATCAGCGGGTCATCGGCCTTGAGCGGAACGAACACCGTTCCGCCGCTCTTGACCGTCTGGTCCACGCCGTGGTCGAAGAACTGCCCGAACAGGGTGAACAGAGAGTTGTACGGTGGCGAGAGTCCGACGTCGGTGGTGACGTTGGGGATGAACAGGGTCTTTCCAGTGGGGACGCAGCCGGCCGGGATCCCGGGAGCATTGGTCACGGGGTCAGGATCGGTGGTGCAAGGGAACAGACCCGGGTTGCCCTGGGTCCGGACCGGGAACCCGGCAGCGGCCACAGCGGCGGGATTCGTGGCCGTCTGGTCCACGATCAGGTTGCTGATCTCGCGCGGCTGGGCGTCGAAGACATTGCCCGACTTCTGCGCGTAGGATGTCGAGCCCCCACCGAATGCCGCCGGGGCCGCATCCGCGTTTTTAAATACCGGCGTCGTGTGACGCGGGAATACCTGGTCGGCGGCGCCGAATGTTTCGCGGCCCTTGATCAGGTTGTTGCAGGAGCCGTCAACCGTTCGGAGACCATACGAGGTGAGGGCGTCGGGGATCTGGTTGGGGCCCGTTCCGATGAGGGCACCACATGGGCCGGTGGCCGACGTCGTATTCGCGACGTGCGCCTCCGCGATCTTGATCTGCTTGAGGATGTAGGCCAGGTCGGCCGGGGTGACGGTGAAGCCTGCGCCGACGGGTGCCGGCGCGGCGCTGGCGCCGAGCGCCGTTGTAGTGAGTCCGATGAAAGTGAGCAGGGTCATCGCTGTCCCCGCGGCTACTGCCCGGGTCGGACGGCTAAAGACACGTCTTTGGCCCCCGACCTTCCTGCTTGCGAACAAATTCATTGCACACCTGCCTCTTAGAGTGAGTGATGGTGCAACAGTGCTTGGTGATTCCTTGGAGAAAACTGGGGACGGTGGGGAACCTGCGATCCGGACCGGGGTCCGGCCATTTCCGGGGCCTCCGGTCACCGGGATAGCGGGTTGCAAGTACGCGCGCCGACGCTTTGGCCTACTCGCCCGAGGCCGACGGCGGCAACGTACCCTACGCGGGAACTACTGCGCGGACGTGCTGTCGAGGAATAACAGCCGAGTAACGGCTACCCCTCGAGGACCCGAATTTTTGGCCGCCGCTACCTGAGGCCGGCGCACAGCAGGTCCCCAGCATGCGCGAGGACTGCGGTGGTATAAGGGGGCCCCACGGGTGCCGTGCGGTATCTGGGCCCGGGGCCGGTCAATTGCTTGCGGCGCTCCGATCAAGCTGATAGGCCTGAAGGTAAGGTGCATAGTGGCAGATCAGCACGCCGTCCCATCCAGACGGTGGTTGCAGAAGGGAAGTTCACGTGACTCGCAAGACTCCTCAGATCGAGGAACCGTCCGAGAAGGATCTAGTTGTCGGGGACGGGCCGAAGAGCTGGGCCGCCGGCGTCCCGGGCGTGTACCACTCCATGAAGCCCGCCATCGAGCAGATGGGGCTGAACCGGACCCGCAAGACCGTCATGGCGATGAACCAGAAGGACGGCTTCGACTGCCCGAGCTGCGCGTGGCCGGATCCGCACCACCGCAAGGCATTCGAGTTCTGCGAGAACGGTGCCAAGGCGGTGACCTGGGAAGCGACCCCGGTGGTGGTTCCCGAAACTTTCTGGGCCGAGAATTCCGTCAGCGACCTGCGCGGCCAGTCCGAGTACTGGCTTGGCATGCAGGGCCGGCTGACCGAGCCGGTGTACAAGCCCGCCGGCGAGGACCACTACAAGACGGTCAGCTGGGCCGAGGCGCTCCGGCTTGTGGCCGACAAGCTCAAGGGGCTGGACTCCCCCGACCACGCGGCGTTCTACACGAGCGGCCGGACGTCGAACGAGGCGGCCTTCCTCTACCAGCTGATGGTCCGCGGCTACGGCACCAACAACCTGCCGGACTGCTCCAATATGTGCCACGAATCCTCTGGCTGGGCCATGGGCCAGACCATCGGGATCGGCAAGGCTACCGTCAACTTCGACGACTACGCCAACGCGGACCTGATCATCATCATGGGCCAGAATCCGGGCACCAACCACCCCCGGATGATGACTGAGCTTGAGAACTGCAAGCACAATGGCGGCGAGATCGTGGCCGTCAATCCCCTCCCCGAGGCCGGGTTGCGCCGGTACAAGAATCCGCAGCAGGTCAATGGAGTCGTCGGTCACGGCGTCCAGATCGCGGACCAATTCCTGCAGATCCGGATCGGCGGGGACATGGCGCTTCTGCAGGCCGTGTCCAAGCGCGTTCTCGACGCCGAGGCCAAGAACCCGGGGACGGTCCTGGACCACGCGTTCCTGGCCGAACACTGCGAGGGGCTCGAGGACCTCAAGGAGCACCTGTCCCGGCTGGATGAGCAAGCCGTGCTTGAGGCCACCGGCCTGCGCAGCGAGGACATCGACGAGCTCGCCGCCCGCTACCTCAAGGCCGAGAAAGTCATCATCACCTGGGCCATGGGCATCACGCAGCAGAAGAAGGGCGTGGCCACCATCAAGGAGATCATCAACCTCCTGCTGCTGCGCGGCAATATCGGCAAGCCCGGTGCCGGTGCCTCCCCCATCCGCGGGCACAGCAATGTGCAGGGCGACCGCACCATGGGCATCTGGGAGCAGATGCCGCAGTCCTTCATGGAAGCCCTCGGCAAGGAGTTCGACTTCGAGCCGCCCCGCGAGCACGGCACGGACGCCGTCGAGACCATCAACAAGATGCGCGCGGGCGACATCAAGGTTTTCGTCGCCCTGGGCGGCAACCTTGTGGGCGCCATCTCGGACACCAATGCCGCCATGGCTGCCATGGAAAACACGGAGATGACGGTCCAGATCTCGACCAAGCTGAACCGCTCGCATACTGTGACGGGCCGCGAGGCGCTGATCCTCCCCACGATGGGCCGGACCGAGATCGACATCCAGGAATCCGGACCACAGTTCGTTTCCGTGGAAGACACCGTCTGCGCCGTGCACCCGTCCTGGGGCAGCGTCGAGCCCGTGTCCCATCATCTGCTCTCGGAGCCGGCCATCGTGAGCCGGCTGGGCAAGCTCCTGGTGGGCGAGAAGATCAAGGCCGATTGGGACGGCTATGAGAAGAACTACGACCTCATCCGGGATCACATCTCGCGGGTGGTGGGCGGCTGCAAGGACTACAACCAACGGATCCGGCAGGAAGGCGGGTTTATCCTCGCCAACGGTCCCCGTGACTCCCGCACCTTCCCCACGCCCACCGGCAAGGCCGTGCTGACTGTCAATGATCTGGAACTGGTCCAACGGCCGGCGGGAACCCTGATCCTGCAGAGCATGCGCTCCCACGACCAGTTCAACACCACCATCTACTCGCACAACGACCGCTACCGGGGCATCAAGAAGGGCCGCCACGTGGTGTTTGTGAACCCTGACGACATCGCCGAACTCGGCCTTGCCGACGGGCAGTACGTGGACGTCCACGGCGTGCACGACGACGGCGAGGAACGCGTGGTGCGCAAGTTCCGCGTGGTGTCGTACCCCACGGCACGCGGCTGCGCGGCGGCCTATTACCCCGAGGCCAACGTGCTGGTGCCGCTGAACCACACGGCTGAGGGCAGCAACACGCCGGTCTCGAAGGCAGTCAGCGTCCGGCTCGAGCCGAGCGTGGACCAGACGCCCGACGGCGCGGCAACAGTCCCTGCCCGGGTGGCCTCACCCTAGGCACCCGCCAGCCGGGGCCGGGGCAACGGGACATGCCCCGCCCCGGCCGCGGCGAGTGGACATAACACCAACATGTCCATCCCTGCGCCCCACCGCGGAGCATGTCCAGTGGCTGCGGACCGCGTGCATGCCGTGATTCCTGTGCATCAGGTCCCGCGCGCTTCCCGGTGCTGCCGGCACGGGCGTTACTGGGCCCTCTTGGCCCAGCCTTCCTCGTCCGGGCCGCCCGACTCGCCGTGTTCGCAGAGCTCGATGACCTTGTTCGACGCGGCGTGCACGGCCTCCTGCGTACCCTTGCGGCCCTTGGTGGACGCGGTACCGGCCGCGTAGCCCACAATGAACGCGCTGACGGCGTCCGCGTGCGGCCCGACGGCTTTGACGGATTCGTCTGCCACCTGGACGATCTTTTCGTGGTCGACTTCCAGGTCAAGTATCTGCAGCGCCTGGATCAGCCGGCTGCTCCAATGCCGCAGCGAGCTGTCTTCGTCTCGGGACAACGTCATTGCTACTCCTTCTCGCAGGGTGAATGGATCGTCTAACCCTCAAGGGGTAGCACCCGCCCCGGCGTTGCGCAACGCGACACAGCGGCAGGCGCCTCAGCTCCAGAGCGCAACGTGGAACTTGGACCCGCGCCGTTCCAGCCCCCGTGAACCGCCGGGAGCGACCATGGCCGCGGTGGCGTCGGCGGTGCCGGCAAACCTTTGGAGAGTCCGCGCCATGGTGGTGGCCCGGCGGCGGTCCAGGGTACTGGCCCACCAGAGACCGGAGATCGGCGTCCCGGCTACCGGCACACGGATCAGGGAGCCGCTGCGGATTTCAGCCCGGACTATATGGCCAAGCGCCAGCATGGTTCCCTCGCCGGCCCTGACGGCGGCCAGGGCCTCCGTTTCGCTGCTCAGCCGGACGACCTCCGGCGCCACCGACTGGGCAGCCAGCCAGCGGCCCTCCTCGCTGGCGGCCTGGATGCCGACGGGACCGGCAAACCACGGCCTGCGCAACAGTTCGGCCAGCGCTACCGGCCCGTGGAGGGCGGCGAGCGGATGTCCGGCGGCCGCCACGATGATCCGCTGGTACCGCAGGAACGGGACGGAGTCGAGGCCGACGTCGCCACTAGCGCTGGGAAGGGTACCGTTGCGGAGGGGTGGCCGGGCCCCCAAGGCGATGTCATAGACGCGTTCCAGCATCAGGGATGCAATGTCCTCGGCCTCCTCCACCACCACGTCGACGGAGGCGCCGGGGACCCGGCGGGTGAACAAGTCCAGCAGGCGCCCGGCCGCGTGCTCGGCAAACGGCGCCGTGGCCACGATTTTCAGGCGGCCGGTCTCGGTCTGGGCGTGGGCCACCTCCCACCGGGCACGGTCCGCGAGTCCCACGATGTCCTGGGCGTGTTCGGCGAGGGCCCGGCCGCCGGGGGTCAGCGCAATCCCGCCGTGGGCACGCACGAAGAGCGGGTCGCCCAGATCCTGCCTGAGTGCGGCGAGCGCCGCCGAAACGGCCGGTTCGCTGACTCCGAGGTGGACTGCGGCCGCGTGAAGAGAGCCCAGCTTGGCCACCAGGGCGAACGTCCGCAACTGTCCCAATGTCATCGCCACGGCTTCATAACCTTTCGCTTATGACGATATTGACAGCCCAGTCAGGCCGGGGCAAGACTGACCTCAATCCGGCGCTACGCAGCCGCTGCACCATGCCGCCGGCCTTCGGAGTGAGGTAGGGACTATGCAGATTCCGGCTCCATTTGACTATGTGCGCGCCACCACGGTGGACAACGCCCTGGAACTCCTTGCCCGGTACGGCCCCGAATCCCGGGTGGTGGCCGGCGGCCACAGCCTCCTGCCGATGATGAAGCTGCGCCTCTCCCGGCCCGAATGGCTGATCGACATCAATGACCTCTACGAGCTCGATTTCATCCTCCGTGACGGCAACAAGCTCAGAGTCGGCGCCATGACGCGCCACACCACCTTGCTGGAGTCCGACGAGGTCGCCGCGCTGTTCCCCATTGTGCGGGACGCCGAATTGGTGATTGCCGACCCCGTGGTCCGCAACCGCGGCACCATTGGTGGCTCGCTCTGCCAGGCGGACCCGGCCGAGGACCTCTCCACCGTTTGTGATGTTTTGGCCGCCGAGGCTGTGATCCGCGGGCCACGCGGCGAGCGCGTCCTGTCCATGTCCGAGTTCCACCGCGGACCCTATGAAACCGCGGTCGGGCAGGATGAACTGCTCTGCGAACTCAGGTTCGGCATCCGCCCCCGCTCGGGCAGCGCCTATGAGAAGGTCGAACGCCGGGTCGGGGACTGGGCAGTCGGCGCCGCCGGCGCCGCCGTCACCCTCGCCGCGGACGGCACCGTCGACGACGCCGCCGTCGGGCTCACCGCCCTGGGCCTTGACCACCTCTTGGCCGAGGCCGCCGCGGTGCTCCGCGGCAGGCATCCGGACGAGGACCTGTTCGCCGAGGCCGGAAGGCTGGCAGCGGCGGCCTGCGATCCAGTTGCGGACCAGCGCGGCCCGGTTGACTACAAGCGGCATCTCGCCGATGAGCTCACCAAAAGGGTGCTGCGGCGGGCCTGTGCCCGCGCCGCCCAGATGCAGGAAGGCTGAAGCGATGCAGATCAGCATGACCGTTAACGGCACCGACGTCACGAGCGAGATTGAGCCCCGGGTGCTCCTGGTCCATTACATCCGCGAGGTCCTGGGCCTCACCGGTACGCACTGGGGATGCGACACAAGCAACTGCGGGACGTGCGTGGTCCTGATGGACGGACAGCCCGTGAAGTCCTGCACAGTCCTGGCCGCCATGGCCGCGGGACACGACATCCGCACCGTCGAGGGACTCGCCACCGGCGGCACCCTCGACCCCGTCCAGCAGGGCTTCATGGAGGAGCACGGGCTGCAGTGCGGCTTCTGCACCCCAGGGATGATGCTCACGGCCCGCGCGCTGCTGGATAAGAATCCGCACCCTGACGACGCCGAGATCCGGCAGGCCATTTCCGGTCAGATCTGCCGGTGCACGGGTTACGCCACCATTGTCCGTTCGGTGCAATGGGCCGCCGCCCATCCAGCCGGAACCGGCGTGGACGAGGCGCCGGCGGCCGATGAAGTGCTGGACGGCACCGACACCGCCGTCCCGGATGTCGCCACGGAGATAGAAGACACGGAGGTGAAGGCATGACCGTCATCCATGACCGGCCGTCAAACCCGGCCGCCGGCGACGAGGACCGCCCGATCGGCTATGGCCGCATCCAGCGGAAGGAAGACCCGCGCTTCGTCCGCGGCCAGGGCCACTACCTCGATGACATCGTGCTGCCGGGGATGCTGCACGGCGCCATCCTGCGGGCCCCGGTGGCGCACGCCCGGCTCGTGTCCATCGACACGACCAACGCCCTGGCGCACCCGAAAGTGGTGGCAGTCATCACCGGCAAGGACCTCCTGGGCCTGAAGCTCGCGTGGGCGCCSACGCTSTCSGCGGATGTCCAGGCCGTGCTGGTGACCGACAAAGTCCGGTTCCAGGGGCAGGAAGTGGCGTTTGTCGTGGCCGAGGACCGTTACGCGGCCCGGGACGCCCTGGAGCTGATCGACGTCGAATACGATATTCTTCCCCCGCTGGTGGACGCCCGCAAGGCGCTCGACCCGGACGCGCCGGTGATCCGCGACGAAATCGAGGGCCGGACGGACAACCGGATCTTCGACTGGGAGATCGGCGACAAGGCCGAAACCGATGCGGTGTTCGCCTCCGCGGATGTCGTGGTCAGCCAGGAGGTCGTGTACCCGCGGGTCCATCCCGCCCCGATGGAGACGTGCGGCGCCGTCGCCGATTTCGACGCCGTCAACGGCAAGCTGACGCTCTATGAGACCACCCAGGCCCCGCACGCGCACCGGACCCTGTTCGCGATCGTCGCAGGCATCCCCGAGCACAAGATCCGGATGGTCTCCCCCGACATCGGCGGCGGCTTCGGCAACAAGGTCGGGATCTACCCCGGCTACGTCCTCGCCGTCGTCGGCTCGATCGTCTCCGGCCGCCCGGTCAAGTGGGTGGAGGACCGCTCCGAGAACCTGATGTCCACCTCGTTCGCCCGGGACTACATCATGCAGGGCGAGATCGCGGCGACCAAGGACGGAAAGATCCTGGCACTGCGCACGCACGTGCTGGCCGACCACGGCGCGTTCAACGCCACCGCCCAGCCCACCAAGACCCCGGCCGGATTCTTCTCCATCTTCACCGGCAGCTACGACCTGTTGGCCGCCTACTGCTCTGTCACTGGCGTCTATACCAACAAGGCGCCCGGCGGTGTCGCCTATGCCTGCTCGTTCCGCGTGACCGAGGCCGTCTACCTGGTGGAGCGGATGGTGGACGTCCTGGCCCGCAAGCTGAACATGGACCCGGCGGAGCTGCGGCTCAAGAACTTCATCAAGCCGGAGCAGTTCCCCTACGCCAACAAGACCGGCTGGGTCTACGACTCGGGCAACTACGAGGCCGCCATGCGGCTCTCCATGCAGCTCGCCGGATACGAGGACCTCCGCCGCGAGCAGGCCGAAAAGCGCGAGCGCGGGGAACTCATGGGCATCGGGGTGTCCTTCTTCACGGAAGTCGTCGGAGCCGGGCCCCGGAAGCACTTCGACATTGTGGGCCTCGGCATGGCCGACGGCGCCGAGCTGCGCGTGCACCCCACCGGTAAGGCCGTGGTGCGCATCTCGGTGCAGAGCCAGGGCCAGGGCCACGAGACCACCTTCGCCCAGATCGTGGCGGAGGAACTCGGCATCCCGCCGGAGGACATCGAGGTGGTGCACGGTGACACCGACCAGACCCCGTTCGGGTTGGGCACGTACGGCAGCCGTTCGACGCCGGTCAGCGGCGGCGCCGTGGCCCTTGTTGCACGGAAGGTGCGCGAGAAGGCGAAACTGATCGCCGGGGCGATGCTGGAGACCCGCCCCRAGGACCTCGAGTGGGAAAAGGGCCGCTGGTTCGTCAAGGGCGACCCCAGCGTAGGCAAGACCATGGCCGAGATCGCCATGGGCGCCCACGGCACCGTTGCCTTGCCCGAGGGCGTGGACGGCAACCTCGACGCCGAGGTCACCTACGACCCGCCGAACCTCACCTTCCCGTTCGGCGCCTACATCTGCGTCGTCGACATCGACCCCGGCACGGGGCAGGTCAAGGTGCGGCGCTTCATCGCAGTGGACGACTGCGGCACCAGGATCAACCCCATGATCATCGAAGGCCAGGTGCACGGCGGACTGACGGACGGTGTGGGCATGGCCCTGATGGAGATCATCGAGTTCGACGAGGACGGCAACTGCCTCGCCGGGTCCTTCATGGACTACCTGATCCCCACGGCCATGGAGGTGCCGGACTGGGAAACCGGGTTCACGGTCACGCCCTCCCCGCACCACCCGATCGGGGCGAAGGGCATCGGCGAGTCCGCCACCGTCGGCTCACCCCCGGCGATCGTCAACGCCATTGTCGACGCCCTGGCGCCGTTCGGCGTTACCCATATGGACATGCCCTGCACCCCGGCCCGCGTCTGGGCCGCCATGCAGGGCCGCGCCCGGCCGCCGATCTGATGGCCACCGCCGCAGGATCCCTGGCCGCCAGGGCGGATGAACTCGCCAGCCGCCGCGAGCCGTTCGTCCATGCCACGGTGGTCCGCGCCCAGCATCCCACGAGCGCCCACGCCGGGGACACGGCCCTGGTGCTGCCCAGCGGGGAGATCCAGGGCTTTGTCGGCGGGAACTGTGTGCAGGAATCGGTGCGCGAGTACAGCCGGCAGGTTCTGGCCACCCAGGAGCCCCTCCTGTTGCGGGTGCTGCCCGGGGAACCGTCCCGGACCGCGGAGGAAGGCGCCGTCGAGGTCACCAACCCGTGCCTGAGCGGCGGGGCGATCGAGATCTTCCTCCAGCCGCGGATTCCGGCGCCCCGGGTCCTGGTGGTGGGCACGACGCCGGTGGCGCAGGCCCTGGCGACGCTCGGCTCCGGCGTCGGCCTCGAAGTCGAACTCACGGACGGCGAATCCGCCGATTCCCGCGGCGACGACGCGGCCTTGATTGTCGCCTCGCACGGAACGGCGGAAGAAGGTGCGCTGGAGGCGGCCCTGCGCGCCGGCGTACCGTACGTTGCCCTTGTGGCCAGCGAAACCCGCGGCGCCGCCGTCCTGGCATCCCTCGACGTTGACGACGACCTGCGGCGGCGGGTTTTCACGCCGGCCGGGCTGCAGCTCGGTGCCCGGACCCCCGGGGAGATCGCCCTTTCCATCCTGGCCCAGCTGGTGGGGGAACGGTCCAGGGCCCGGCGCGCTGCCCCGGCCCTTGCGGCCGCCGCTGCCGCCGCGCCCACAGGCATGGGCACGGAGCCAGGGCCGGCGAGCGCGGTCGACCCGGTGTGCGGCATGTCCGTCCCGGCCCTCGAGTCGTCCCTGCATCTGGTCCACAACGGGATCACCGTCTACTTCTGCTCACCCGGCTGCCGGGCCGCTTTCCGCAAAGATCCGGAACGCTATGCCGTCACGACCTGACCCGTTACGGGCGGCAGGAAGCCCCGGACCCCGGACCGCAGGAATCATCCTGGCCGCGGGCGGGTCCCGGCGCCTGGGCCGGCCCAAACAGCTCCTGCCCTACGGCACGGGAGTGCTGCTCGATGCCGTCCTGGCGACTGCTCGGGACTGCGCCTTCGGCCAGACGGTGCTGGCCCTGGGCGGCGCGGCGGCCGAGGTGGAACGCACCGTCGACACGAGCGGCTGCGACGTGGTGCTCAACCCGGACTTCGGCGAAGGGTGCGCGTCCTCGATCGCCACGGCGCTCGCGGTCCTGCATCCGGATGCCGACGCCGTGGTCCTGTTGCTCGGCGATCAGCCCGGTGTTCGGGCCGCGAGTGTCCGGGCAGTCCTGGGCGCCCTCCAGCAGGCTCCTGCGGGCCCGGCCGGCATCGCGGTGTGCCGGTACGACGACGGCGTGGGCCACCCCCTGGCGTTTGCCCGGCGCCTGGTGCCGGACCTGGCCGCCCTGCACGGGGACAAGGCCGTCTGGAAGCTCCTCGAGCAGCGGGTGGAGGACGTCGTCGAGGTCCTCACACCCGGTCCCGTCCCCCCGGACGTGGACACCGAGGAAGACTACAGGCGCCTCCTTGCCGGGCTGCAGGGGGCCGTATGACGACGGCGGCGCGGGCCGGCGCGGAGGAGGACGTGCGGCGCCGGGTCCCGGATGTCGGATCGCTGATGGCCGCGCTGGACCGCACCAACTATCTCGCCGACGCCGGGCTGGCAACGGCCCTGTTCCTGGCTGTCCGCCTGCCGCAGCCCATCCTGCTCGAGGGCGAGGCGGGGGTCGGGAAAACGGAGGCCGCGAAGGCGCTGGCCGAACTCCTCGACACCCCGCTGTACCGGCTGCAATGCTACGAGGGAATCGACGCCGGTGAGGCCCTCTACGAATGGAACCACCAGCGCCAGCTGCTCGGCATCCGGCTGGCCGAAGTCCGCGACACCGAGGTCACGGAAACTGACCTGTTCGCCTCCCAGTACCTTCTGCGGCGCCCGCTCCTGCAAGCGCTGGAACATCCCGGCCCGCGGCCTGCCGTGCTGCTCCTGGACGAGATCGACCGCGCCGACGCCGAATTCGAGGCCTTCACCTTTGAACTGCTGGCCGAATCCGCCGTCACCATCCCGGAGTTGGGCACAATCCGCGCCACCCATCCCCCCATCGTGGTCCTTACCTCCAACCGGACCCGGGACCTTCATGACGCCCTGACACGCCGCTGCCTGTACCACTGGATTGACTACCCCGGACCGGCCCGGATCGCCGAGATCGTGCGCCGCCGGGTTCCTGCCAGCAGCGGCCCGCTGGCCCTCCAGGCCGCGGCCGTCATCACCCGGCTGCGCACCCTGGACCTCGCCAAGCCGCCCGGGATCTCCGAGGCAATCGACTGGGTCTCGGCCTTGGCCGTGCTGGGGGTGGAGCGGATCGACGCCGGCACCACCGAGCAGACGTGGGGCTCCATCGTCAAGAACCGCGATGACCTCGAACTCGTCGGCTCCCGCGGGGCCGCTTGGCTCGTGGACGGCACCGATGGCTGAAAACAACAGCGCCGCGCCCGCACTGCCGCCACGGGTCGAGGCGGCCGCCTTGTCCGCCGCGTTCGTCACGGCAATCCGGAGGGCCGGCCTGGCAACCTCGCCGGACCGGGCGGCACGGCTGGCCGAGGCGCTCCACCTGATCCCCCCGGCCCAGCTTGAGCAGCTCTACTGGACCTGCCGCGTGGTGCTCGTGTCCGCGCGCGAGCAAGTGCCCCTGTTCGATGCCGTCTTCGCTGCCATTTTCCGCGGGAACGCCACTCCAGCCCAACCGGGCAGTTTGGCCGGCCCGGCAGTGCCGGCGCCGCCCGCGCCGTCCCCGCGGACCAGGCCCGCAGCCCCAGACAGCCGGGCGGCCGGCACCGCCTCCGGCACGCACCAGCACCCGCGCGTGGCATTCCCGGGCCGGGACAGCTCCGCGGAGGACGGCCGTACTGATCGGGAGGCCGTCCTTGCCATGGTTTCCGCGGAAGAACACCTGCAGGAGACATCCTTTGCCGAACTTTCTGCCGATGAAGTAGCGGCGGTACGCCGGCTGGCAGCGGCGCTGCAGCTCGCGACGCCGCTGCGCCTGAGCCGCCGCACGCGCACGTCGGCTCACAGCACGGCGAGCCTGGACGTCCGGGCGACAGTGCGCGCTGCCCGGCGGTCCGGGACCGACGCCCCACGGCTGCTGTATGCCCGCCGACGCGGCCAGCGCCGCAAACTGGTGCTGCTGTGCGATGTTTCCGGATCCATGGAACCGTACTCCCGGGTCTTTGTATCCCTCTTGCAGGGCGCTGTGACCGGGGCCGGGGCCGAAGCCTTTGTCTTCTCCACCAGACTGACCAGGCTGACCCGGCAACTGGCCCTGCGCGATCCGGACCAGGCCCTGGCCCGCGCCGCTGTCTCCGCGCCGGACTGGGCCAGCGGAACCCGGATCGCCGAATGCCTCCGGCGCTTCGTCGACGAGCACGGCCGCCGCGGACTGGCACGGGGCGCCGTGGTGGTGGTGTTTTCGGACGGCTGGGCCTACGAGGATCCGGAACAGGTCGCGGCGCAGATGGCCCGGCTGCGCCGGCTCGCCCACCGGATCATCTGGGTAAATCCACGCAAGGCAGCCCCGCAGTACCGCCCCCTCGTGGGCGGCATGGCAGCGGCACTGCCCTACTGTGACGCCTTCGTCAGCGGCCACAGCTACCGGGCCTTGGCGCAGATGGCGGCCGCCATTCGCGGCGGCGGCCCGCCACCGCAGGACACGCACGAACGAACGAGAGGCAAGGACCCAGCCCATGCAAATTGACAGCACGTTCACGGTGGTCGCACCAATAAGCCGGGTGTGGGACACGCTGATGGACTTTGAAGGGGTGGCCGGTTGCCTTCCGGGTGCCAGGATCCTCAACAAGCTCTCGGACGATGCCTACCAAGTGGGCATGACGGTAAAGCTCGGCCCGGTCACGATGCAATACAAGGGCCTGCTGAACGTCATTGAACGAAACGCACCGGAACACCGCGCAGTCCTTGCCGGCAAGGCGCAGGAGACCCGTGGACAAGGCACCGCCGAGGCCACCGTCACCCTGGTGCTGGCCGAAGACGGAGCGGCCACGCGCGGTTCGGTCAGCGCAGATCTCGCGCTGTCCGGCAAGGCCGCGGCCATGGGCAAGGGGGTTATCGGCAGCGTCACGGAGCAGATGATGTCCCTCTTCGCGAATAATCTGCAGGCCATGCTCACCGAGGGAGCACCTCCAGCCCCCGAGGCAGCAGGGGAACCTGTCCCGGCGCCTGTCCCGGAAGCAGTGCCGACTCCGGTCCCGGCGTCGGCGTCGGCTGCGCCGGGCGGCAGCCTGGATGCGCTGAGCCTCGCCAAGGGAGTCGCGGCGGACCAATTGTCCAACCCGGTGAAAGTCGTTGGCATTGTCGCCGTCGTCGCGTGCATCGCCTACTGGGCCGGCCGGCGTTCGGCGTTCCGGCTGCTCCGGCTGTGCGGCAGGCTCTGAGGAGCGCCGATGCGTGATGTCCTTGCGGCCATGTTGCCTGACTGGCGAAAGGGTGCCACGGCGGGCCTGGCCACCGTCGTGAGCACTTTCAAATCGGCGCCACGGCTCCCGGGGGCCGCGATGCTGGTGACGGCCGACGGCGAGGCCGTGGGCTCCGTCTCCGGCGGCTGCGTCGAGGGGGCTGTGTACGAGCTTGCCACTCAGGTCAAGGACGACGGCGAGCCGGCCCTGGTGCGCTACGGGATCAGCGACGACGATGCCTTTGCCGTGGGCCTGACCTGCGGTGGAATCATCGATATTTTCGTCGAACCTGTTTCCCGGCGCCGCTATGCCGAACTTGACGCCGTCGCGCAGGACATCACCGACGGACGCCGAGTGGGCGTCGCCACGATAATCGAACACCCGGATGCCGGCCGCGTGGGGCGGCACCTGATTGTCAGGCCGGACGGATGCGAGGGTGACCTGGGCTCCGACCGGACCAACCGCGCCGTTGGCGACGATACCCAGGGCCTTCTGGCCGCCGGCCGGACCGGCATCCTGAACTACGGCGTGGACGGCGAGCGGCTGGACACAGGCATGCGCGTCTTCTTTGCGAGCTATGCGCCGGCGCCCCGCATGCTCGTCTTCGGCGCCATTGACTTCGCCGCGGCGCTGGCCCGGCTGGGCGCGTTCCTGGGGTACCGGGTAACCGTTTGTGACGCGCGGTCCGTCTTCGCCACGCCCGCGCGGTTCCCCGACGCAGCCGAGGTGGTCAACGCGTGGCCACACCGGTACCTGAGCGAGCAGTTCGCCCAGGGGCTGCTGGATTCCAGGGCCGTGCTCTGCGTCCTGACCCACGACCCGAAGTTCGACATCCCCGTTCTTGAGGTGGCCCTGCGCGGCAGCCCCGTGGCCTATATCGGCGCCATGGGATCCCGGCGCACGCACGAGGACAGGATGGCACGGCTGCGGCAGGCGGGACTTACTGACGACGAATTGTCCAGGCTCCACAGTCCTGTCGGCCTGGATCTGGGCGCCCGCACTCCGGAGGAAACGGCTGTGTCCATCGCGGCGGAGTTCATCGCCCAGCAGTGGAGCGGCAGCGGGGAGCCGCTGCGGCAGCTCGGCGAACGGATCCACCACGACGAGCAGTTGTGACGGTGTGGCCATGCTGGCAGACGAGGCCCTGCGCTGGACGCTGGCGGTGCTGCTGCTGGCGGCAACGCTGTACTCCGCCGGCCAGGGCTTGACCGGAGCCGGGCCGGCGGGTCGGATCGGCTCCGTGTTGCATGCGTTCATGACGGCGGCCATGGCCTTCATGCTGGTGCCGGGCGGCCGGTGGCCGGTCCTGCCGCAGCTTCTCCTGTTCGCCGTGGGTGCCTGGTGGTTCGTACTGCAGGCCGTCCGGCTTCGGACGCGCAGCCGCGGCCGCTGGCCTAGGTCCGGCAAGGGCAAGCCGCTCTACGACGCGGCGGCCATGGCGGCGATGGCCTTCATGCTTGCCGCCAAGGGCCTTTGGGAACCAACTGCGGCCGGAGCACTACGGCCGGCACCAGGTCCGCTGACCTCCGCACCGCACCACGGCAGTGCAGCAGCCGTGCCGGCAGCGGTACCGATCCCCGTCTGGAGCACCCTGACGGCCCTGGTGCTAGCCGTGGCTTTTGCGCTGGCCGCTGTGCTGTGGGCAGCCCGGTTGCTCCTGCAACTCTGGCCCGCTTCCGGGGGCCCGCCGGTGCCAGCGGCCATCCGAACGCGCGGCGCGGGGCCGGGGACACAATATTCCGCCGGTTTCCGGGCCGTGGCAGACACCGCCGTCGAAGTCGTCGGGGCTGCCGCGCTGGCCTTCATGTTCGCCGTCCTGGCCGCCTGAAACACGCTTGCCTGCGGCCCGGCGCCACGGATCGCTGGCCCCCAGGGGCGCCAGCGCGGGCCGGCCCGGGCGTAAGCTCGTGGCATGGCGAGATACTTCGATGTGCACCCCGAGAACCCCCAGGCGCGTTCCATCCTCCAGGCAGTGGAGATCGTGCGCTCAGGCGGCCTGATCGCTTACCCCACAGATTCCTGCTATGCCCTCGGCGCGCAGCTGGGAAGCAAGGAGGCGCTGGACCGAATCAGGAGCATCCGCCAACTCGATAACAAACACCACTTCACGCTCGTCTGCAAGGACTTCGCGCAGTTGGGCCAGTTCGTCCAGATCGACAACGACGTCTTCCGGAGCATCAAGGGCGTCACGCCGGGCAGCTACACCTTTATCCTGCCCGCCACCCGGGAAGTCCCCAAGCGGCTGCTGCACCCGAAGAAGAAAACAGTCGGCGTGCGCATCCCGGACAACCACGTGGTCCAGGCACTTCTGGCCGAGCTCGGCGAACCGTTGCTGTCCAGCACGCTGCTGCTTCCGGATGAGGAAGAGCCTCTTACGCAGGGCTGGGAGATCAAGGAGCGCCTAGACCACGTAGTGGATGCCGTGATCGATTCCGGCGACTGCGGTGCAGAGCCGACCACGGTGATCGACTTCTCCAGCGGCGTCGCGGAAATCGTCCGCCGCGGCATGGGCGATCCGTCGCGCTTCGAGTAACGGAGGACGCCGGCGGCGCCGGCACGGCGTCCGCTGCCGGCCCGGTGCGGTGCCGACTCAGCAGTGCGTACTCAGCAGCGCCGGCTACCCAGTGCCGAGTCAACAGTGCGTACTCAGCGGGGCAGGCTAGGCGGATTCCGGCGCGCTCGCCTGCCGGTTCCGCAGCCACCGACGCACGAGGTCGATGGCGGCGACGAGCCCGGCCAGGGGCGAGAGCACCGCTGCGGCGTAGACGAACATCATCCACGTCAGCGTCGTCACCGGGCTCTGGCGGGTGCTCAGGAGGGACAATCCGCCGAAAAGGCCCAGTATCCAGAACAGGAGGACCCCGGACAGCACGGCGGCTGCGGGGAAGTACTCGTTCGTGACGACTTTCTTCAAGGTTTCCATGGGCCCTCCTCACACCCGGCGGTGGGACTGCCCGCCAGGGTCATTCCCAGTATGGGGCCCGGCACGCCGGAATTTCCCGAGAATCCCGGCCACGTGACGAAGCTAACTCCTCCGTCCCGGCGGCGGCCATGCGTGTCTGCAAATTGGCGCGGCCGGCCCGCCGGGGACAGCGCTGCAGGGCGTCAGACCGCTGCCCGGACGCGCTGGAGGAAGGAATCAAGCACCCGCCCGGCGTTCTCATGCATGCGCCGCGACTCCGCTGCCGGCAACTGCCGGCTCTTGGGTCCGTTCAACAGCTCGCCCAGATAGAGCAGCGCCGCCAATACCTCGGAGAGTTCGGAGTTGCTTTCCGCGCGCTGCCGCAGGAGCCTCAGATGGGCCTCCTGCAGGGCCGGTCCAGGGGTGCAGCCAAGGTCGCGGTCAAAGAGCCGGCGGCAGCGGTCATACGCCGCGAGGCCCTCCGCCGGAAGGCCTGCCTGTTCGTAGGCAGTCACCAGTACCGTCCAGGCCCGCTCGTTCAGGGGCTCCGCCCGGATGGCAGCCTGGACCAGATTGACGGCGTCGTCAGGATTGCCCAGCAGGGCCGCCGTTTCTGCCGCAAGGATCTGCAGCGCCACCTTCTCGGCTGCATGGCGTGCGCGCGCCTCTTCGGCCCAGTCGGAAGCAAGTTCGAACCCGAGCAGCGGCTCGGCGGAAATCTCCAGGGCCTCGAGCATCAAGGGGTACGCCTCATCCGGAGGCAGGTCACCGGCGTCGCGGACCAGGCCACGGAACCGGAACAAATCGAGATCTACGAGCGTGGGGTCCAGGACGTACCCACTGTTGGCCGTGCGGAGCGGACCGGTCTTGGTCTGCCCAGGCTGGATGGCGCGCCGGATACCGCTGATATAGCTCTCGAGGGTCGCTATGGAGCCGTCACTGGCTCCTGCGCCCCAGAGAAGATCGATCAGGCGGGTCTTGGACACGGGCGTGCCAAGGTTCAGGAGAAGAATTTCCAGTATGTGCCGGGGTTTGCATCCCCCCATGTCGGCGGCGGTGAGCGCCACGCCGTCCCGGCGTACTTCGAATGATCCGAACAGGCGGACCGAAATGGAGGGTGTTGTTTCCGTTGGGCTATCCACGATGTTCTCCGATTTCCCCAGGTAAAACGAACTCAATCGTCTGCGGAGAGCCGGATCAGCATCGAAACCAGGCCATACTGAGACGCTGTTCCCTCCGGCTTTCCAATGTCACCGTGACACGCCCGGCGGGGCGCAACAAGGCATGCCGCTACCCGATCTTTCGCCCAAAGAAAG
Source organism: Arthrobacter sp. P1_C12_2 (assembly GCF_056406415.1). Classification (NCBI taxonomy): domain Bacteria; kingdom Bacillati; phylum Actinomycetota; class Actinomycetes; order Micrococcales; family Micrococcaceae; genus Arthrobacter; species Arthrobacter sp. P1_C12_2. The sequence continues at coordinate 26,431 of NZ_JBFUAF010000028.1, forward strand.
ACGCGTACAGGCGTCAGTACCGTTGAGTAAGCACGCGGAGCGGAGCGCAGGTGATTGTGGCGCTAACCAAGTAATTCCGCGGGCGGCCGCCGTTCGGAACCAAGTAGTTCAGCGGCACAGGTATTTAGGCCCCGGCGGTCCAGTTCCAGCGGGCGGAACCGCCTGTCCGCGCCGGGTTTTCCCTACTGGTTGTCGGTCATCTCGGCGGGCACCGCCACCAGCCGCAGGTCCGCGCCGTCCCGGAGGACGGCAAGGTCCAGGGGCTCCCCGATCGCTTCGGCGAACAGCAGTTTCTGCAGGCTCTCGGCGTTGGACACGTACATCTGCCCGACCTTGAGGAGAATGTCGCCGGCCCGGAGCCCCGCCCGCTCGGCGGGCGAACCCGGGAGGACTTCGACCACCAGCAGGCCCTCCCTGCGGCCCGTCCGGACGACGGCGCTCGGCTGCAGCTGGATCGGTGTGTTCACCAGGCCCAGGTAGGCCCGGCGGACGCGGCCGTCCTTGAGCAGCGAAGCGATGATCCGCCGGGATGTCGCGTTGATGGGAACGGCCAGGCCGAGCCCGACGCCGGCCACGGCCGTATTGATGCCGACGATCCGCCCGCGGGCATCCGCCAGCGCCCCGCCGGAACTGCCGGGGTTGAGAGCCGCGTCGGTCTGGATGACGTCCTCAATCACGCGCCGGCTCCGTCCGGACCAGACGGGGATCGAACGGCCCAGTCCGCTGACCACCCCGGCCGTGACGGAGCCAGCGAGCCCGAGCGGATTGCCCACGGCGATGACCAGCTGGCCGACCCGGAGGGATTCGGCGTCGCCCAGTTCCGCCGGCGTCGCAGTGGGTGCCCTGCCGTGGACCACGGCAAGATCGGAGAGCGGGTCGGCGCCCACCACGTCAATGGCCGTGCCGGTGCCGTCGGCGAAGACCGCATGGCCGGACTGGGCGCCGCCCACCACATGGGCGTTCGTCAGCAGATATCCGTCCGTGGTGAACAGGACGGCCGAACCCGCCCCAACCCTCAGCCTGCCGTTGCGGCCGTTGCCGGTCACTTCGAGCGCAGCGACGTGCTGGGTGACAGCCTCGGCCACGCGGATAACAGTTGCGGAATAGGAATCCAGCGGGTCCTCGGACACATCGGATCCGGACACCCTGCTGATGGACGCGGCCACTGTGCACCTCCTGCTAACCGGTACTCATCCAAGTCAACCACCGCCGCCCCGGGAGTAGTCCTGGAGGGCCTACGCCGTCAGAGAAATACGCCGGATGAAGCAGCCATGGTGCAACAGTTCAGCCGGGCGCGGATCCGCGGCTAGGCTCGGACGTAGATCCGCCCGACAGCACAGGAGAACCTACGTGACACCAGCGTCCGCTTCTTCCCCCGCCCCGCTGCCCCTGCCGGGTCTGACCTGGGGCATCAAGCGCAGCTTTATGGATTACATTTCGGGCCTCCCGGACGGTGCCGTTTCCGTGGCCGACGGCGCCACGGTCACCGCGTCCGGCGAGTTCTGTTTCGCCCCCGCCGGCTCCGAGTACGATCCCGCCAGCGGCACCGGCGTGTTGCGGTTCCGCGGCGACGTCCGCGTAGCCGGACACCACGGAATGATGTTCGTCCGGCTGCTGGATCCATGGGTTGAATTCACGGCCGGGCACGGGGTCCTGTCCATCAGCACGGGCGACGGCGGCGGGATGGACCGCTCGGATGTTGGCACGCTGCGCACTGCCGCACCCCGCAACATGGACGGGTTTCTCGTCTGGGAGCACGTCGAGGTGGCCGTATCCCAAGCAGGTTCTGAACTGTTCGACGGCCAGTACGCCGACGGCCAAGCGATGGACCCCCTAATCATCCGGGTGCCGGCGTAGACAGGATGGTCTGGCGCCGACTCTAGCGTGGACGGGCGGGACGCACCCTCACCGGCGCAATGATCCGGATCAGGGCGACGGCGGTCATGGAACCCGCCGCCATGATCGAGGCAAGCACGACGATCTGGAAGCGACCCGCTTCCACGGGTGAAAGTCCGCCGAAGATCGCACCCACGAACGCCCCGGGAAGGGTGACAAGGCCCGTCGTCTTGGTCTGGTCAGTCGACGGGATGAGGGCTCCATAGACGGCGCCCCGGGCCAGCTCCAACGTCGATTGACGCCGCGTCGCACCCAAAGCAAGCCACGCTTCAACTTCATCCCAATGTTGATTCACGGACTCGGCAAAATGCCGGCCGGCCAGCGTGGCGATCGTCATCGCGTTTCCAGTAACGATCCCCCCGATGGCCAGCGCGTAGCGGGGAGTGAAGGCGATCGCACCCGTGCCGAAAACGATCGCCAGGGTCACCAGGATGCCCGCCGCCATGGATCCGGCCACCACCGCCAGGCGGCCCCAAGTCCACCCCAGGCGTCGCGTGGCCGTCACCGCCGCCACTGTGAACATCACGAGAAGTGCGGCACCAACCCAGACCGGACTGGTGATGACACTGCCCAATATCAAGCTGATGACAGCCAGCTGCGCAGCTCCGCGAAGGATGGCCAGCGCCGGCGCTGTTCTATGCGGGATCCGGAAAACCGCAAGCAGGGCCACGGTGACCACCATCAGGAGTCCGACGCACAGCAACGTGGGCAGGAGATCAGTGGGACCGGTCATCACGCCAGCCTATAGACCCTCGCGCTGACCACACCTAGCGCGGAAGGCCTTCCTCGCCGAAACACGGCTCCTGCAGTGGGCACGGGTCCGTACCGTCTGCAAGGATGTGAACTGTCGTGGCGCCGCCGAGGGCCGAAAGTTCGTCGAAGGAGACCCTTGATGGTTGAATCCGCCCTTGTGGATCAGGAGGCCCGCCGACATGTGCTCCGGGCCTTGGCGTCGGGCACGGGAATCGGGTGGGACGGGCCGGACCGGGCCGTCTTCGAAGATCGCTTCGACCGCCATTTCCCGGTCCTCTTCCGGTTGTTCCACGATCTCTACGGCGCACGGCACGATTGGCTGGATCAGCTCACGGACCTCGTGATGCAGTCTGCCCGTTCGTGGGCCGAAAGGCCTGCCGAGCTCAAGAGCCTCGACGCCGACCGGGAGCACAACAGCGGCTGGTTCCAGGCCAACACCATGCTCGGCGGCGTTTGCTATGTCGACAGGTACGCCGAAGACCTGGAAGGTGTCCGCGCCCGGATCCCCTATTTCAAAGAACTGGGCCTGACCTATCTCCACTTGATGCCGCTGTTCCTGGCCCCCGAACCGCACTCCGACGGCGGCTACGCCGTCTCCAGTTACCGGGACGTCAACCCCAGGCTGGGCACCATGCAGCAGCTGCGTGACCTCGCCAACGAGCTGCGGGCGAACGGCATCAGCCTTGTGGTCGACTTCATCTTCAACCACACTTCCGACGAGCACGTTTGGGCCCGGAAGGCGGCCGCGGGCGACCCAGCCTACAGCGACTACTACTGGATCTTCCCGGACCGTTCCATGCCGGACGCGTTCGAGCAGACCGTGCGCGAAATCTTCCCGGACGACCACCCTGGCTCCTTCGTCGAAATGCCGGACGGACGGTGGGTCTGGACCACGTTCCACACGTTCCAATGGGACCTGAACTACTCCAACCCGGACGTCTTCCGGGCCATGGCCGGCGAGATGCTGTTCCTGGCCAACCAGGGCGTGGACATTCTCCGGATGGACGCCGTCGCCTTTATTTGGAAGCAGCTCGGCACGCCCTGTGAGAACCTGCCCGAGGCCCACACGCTGCTGCAGGCGTTCAATGCCGTGTGCCGGCTGGCGGCGCCGTCGCTGCTGTTCAAGTCCGAGGCGATCGTCCACCCCGATGAGGTGGCCCGCTACATCGACCCCGCCGAGTGCCAGCTCTCCTACAATCCCCTGCAGATGGCGCTGATCTGGGAGGCGTTGGCCACCCGCGACGTTTCGCTGCTCACCCAGGCCCTGGAGCGGCGCCACAACATCCCGGACGGCACGTCCTGGGTGAACTATGTCCGCAGCCACGACGACATCGGCTGGACGTTTGCGGATGAGGACGCCGCCGAGCTTGGCATTAATGCCTTCGAGCACCGGCGGTTCCTCAATTCCTTCTACGTCAACCGTTTCCCTGGCAGCTTCGCCCGCGGCGTGCCTTTTCAGGACAACCCCCGCACCGGCGACTGCCGCATTTCCGGCACAACGGCATCGCTCTGCGGGCTCGAGGGCGGAACAACTGCGGCGGTGAACCGGATCCTGCTGGCCCATTCGGTGGCCTTCAGTACAGGGGGCATCCCCTTGCTGTATCTCGGTGACGAGGTGGGCCAGTTCAACGACTACGGGTACGCCGCTGAGGAAGGCCACGGAACCGACAGCCGCTGGGTGCACCGGCCGCACTACCCGGCCGCAGGCTACGCACAGCGCGAGGCCCAGGAAACCCCCGCCGGGGCGGTCTTTGCCGGGCTGCGCCGGATGGTGTCTGTACGGTCCGCGACGCCGGAACTGGCAGGGACCCGGCTGGTCGGGTTCGACACGAACAACCCGGGCGTACTGGGGTACCAGCGTCCCGGACCTGGAACACTGATCCTCGCGCTGGCCAACTTCAGCGATAGCCCGCAGGAGGTAGCGGCGGTGACGCTCTCCGGCTTCGCGGCCGGCGCCGTCGACGTCCTGACCGGCGCCCAGATGCGCCTCGATGCGGGACTCGTCCTGGACGCCCAGCAGTTCGTCTGGCTCCGGGTGACGCCCCGGCCGCGTCTCACCGGCACGGCGTAGCGGAAATAGCTGCTGTGGGCGCCAGTTGCGGCGCTGCGAAGGAGCGTCTGTCCGGCCGCACACTGGTTGAGGAGAGCGTGCGGCCGGAATCTGTGGACGAACGGCCCCGTGATGGCCGGCGGCCGACCTTCTGCGGCCTATTTCCACTCTCCCGCATCCCGCTGAGAAGAGACTGAGAGCAGCCTCTCCCGCGAGGACCGTGCTCGCCTCCGGGAAAGCTGCAGCCACTGCCGGGGTGCCGTCCGGGCGCGCGGCGACGGCAATGCGGCCGAGGTGGTTGTCCCGAACCACGCATTGACGCATTCTTGGAGCATGGCACTGGGCAAACGAGCCCCATCCGACCCCGGCAGGGACGAGATTCGTTGGGGCGTGCGGAAGCGCTCGACGGCGGTTGCCGTCGGCGTCGTAGCCGTGGCGCTGCTGCTTGGCGGCGTCGTCCTTCTTGTCCTGCTGCAGGCGTCCCTGGCGCGCTCGAGCGACGCCGCAGCCCAGCAGAAGGCCCTGGACGTGGTCGCCGAGATGGAGGACATGGACATCGAGGATGCGCGCGCCTACATCATTGACACGGCGCATGCGGGCCAGTTCGTCCAGGTGTTAGATGCCGAAGGGTACGTCCTCGCCAGCTCGGACCCCGAGGTCGCCAATGCCCCCTTGTCAGCCCAGCGGCCCAGCCCAGGCCAGACCATGACCCAGGACGTATCGAGCCTTCCGAGCATCGGGGACACCGACGATTACCACATCGTCACCGTGGGAGATCGGACCGGCACGCTCAGCTATACGGTGGTGGTGGCCCAGGCCGCACAGATACAGGCGGACACCATTTCCACCGTCGCGTGGTTCATGCTGGGAGCCACGCCGCTGCTGCTGGGCACCGTCGCAGCGTCGGTGTGGCTCCTGGTGGGGCGTTCCCTCCGCCAGGTTGAGCGGATCCGCGGCCAGGTGGCTCGGATCAACGCCGAGCGGCTGGACGGGCGCGTCGACGTCCCGCCCACCAATGATGAACTTCAGGCCCTGGCGCTGACCATGAACACAATGCTGGACCGGCTGCAGGCCTCGGACACCGAACAGCGCAGATTCGTCTCGGACGCCAGCCACGAACTGCGCAGCCCGCTGGCCACGCTGAGGGCCGGAATCGAGATCGCGGCTGCGGACCCGACCGGCGCGATGTGGCTGCAGATGAAGGATGTCCTCTCCGAGGAGACGGCCCGCATGAGCTTCCTCGTGGAGGACCTGCTGACGCTGGCCAAAGCCAATGACGGCGGCCTGCGCGTGGAGCAGAAGGACGTCGATCTTGACGACGTGCTGGACCAGGAGATCCGCCGGCTGCGGTCCACCAGCCGGAACCAGATCTCGGTGAAGCTCGTTCCGGTACGGATCCGCGGCGACGCCCGCCGGCTGGCGCAGGTCCTGCGAAACGTCCTCGACAACGCCGACCGCCACGCCCTGTCCCGGGTCGCGGTGGACCTGCACACCGCCGGGGACCTGGTCATCCTCACGGTCGACAACGACGGCGACCCCATCCCGGAGGCGGACCGGGAACGGATCTTCGAACGATTTGTCCGGCTCGATGGCAGCCGTTCCCGCGAAGGCGGCGGCAGCGGACTGGGCCTGGCCATCGCGGCGGGAATTGTGACCGCCCATCACGGGAGCATCCGTCCGACGGACGGACCAGCGGGCCACTGCCGGTTTGAGATCGCCCTTCCCCTTCCGGAACCTGTGGAGCCGGCAGACGTCACCCCTCGCGAACCTCGGCGGCACGGGGTTCAGGGATCGGGTCGGCGCTGAGCAGATAGCCCATGCCGCGCACGGTGGTCAGGGTGTGGATCCCGAACGGGGCATCGATCTTGCGGCGAAGGTAGCCGATGTACACCTCCACCACATTGTTCGCGCCATCGAAAGCCGGATCCCAGACGTTTTGCAGGATTTCCGCCTTTGAGACGATCTGGTCATGCCGGCGCATCAGATAGTGCAGAAGCCCGTACTCCCTCGCCGTGAGGCTGATGAGGGCGTCACCGCGGTGCACACTGTGACTGACGGGGTCCAGGGACAAAGTGCCAACCGTCATGATGACAGGCCTGGCGGGCGCCCCGCGCCGGATCAGGGCCCTGATCCGGGCCACCAGCACCAGGAAGCTGAAAGGCTTGGTGAGATAGTCATCAGCCCCCAGGTCGAAGGCGTCGGTCTGGTCGTATTCGCCGTCCTTGGCCGTGAGCATCAGCACCGGAGTCCAGACTTTGCGTTGCCGCAATTCCTTCAAGACGTCGTAGCCGTTCATCCGCGGCAGCATGAGGTCCAGAAGGATGGCATCGTACGCGTTCTCCAGCGCCGCCGAGAGTCCCCGCACGCCGTCGTGGGCGATGTCGACGACGAACCCCTCGTTCTTCAGTCCGCGGCGGACTGTTTCCGCCAGGGCGTGCTCATCCTCCACCATCAGAATCCGCACTCCGACCCCCTCCCTTTGGGCCAGTATGGCCCTTCCGGGGCCGGGCTGGAAGGAACCTGGCGGGTCCAGTAGGAGGGTGGTGCCCGTCGTCGTCCGGTCAGGCCTGCCGCGGAGGGCCGAAGAGCCAGCCTGAAACATCGCTGCGCAGGATCACGTGAGGTCCTCCGGTGGAGCTGACGCTCCCGTTGGAGACGTAGTAGCCGCGTCCGGCTCCGGGGCCGCCGGCCGCGCGGTCGATGGCGTCGGTCAGGCGCCGGGTCAGGTGCCCGCTGGGGCCCAGGGACCGCAGTTCATTGAGTTCGTCCTGCGTGAGCCGTCCCAGCACTGCAGCAATATCGGCCATGGTGAATCCTCCCGACTGATGGTGCGGATGGTGGCCCAGGTGGATGGTGCCTAAACAATCAGGCTAGGACACGCAAATTAACGGCACGTGACGACCCGGTGACCAGTTGCGAACAAAGCGTGAAGGCCGGCGCCGCGGGCGGCCGCCTCCGGGTGTCACGAGTGTCACTGCCGCGACTCCCCCGGTCCCCAGCATTTACACGGCGTCATGCTGTACCGTTCAATCCCGGAGATCTGGAAAGACTCCAAATCACACGCCCAGCAACTGAAATGAGTACCACCAGGTGGCAACCGATTATGACGAAGTACGCTCCGACGTCGCGGAATCCCGCAACGCTTCACTGGAGGCGCTCCGGTCGGCGAATGCGCCTGACGCCCGGAGCGTTGTCCGCGAACTCGACGAGGCCGATACCTCCGAAGGCGTCGAGCTGCCCGGAGCGGACCTGTCCGGCGAGGAACTGACCGTCACGGTCATCCCGCAAAAGGAGGACGAGTTCACCTGCTATTCCTGTTTCCTGGTGCGRCACCGGTCCCAGCTGGCCAAGGAGAAGGCGGGCCACGCGTACTGCGCGGACTGCCTCAGCTAGCCCTTCGGCAGGGCCGGCTCAGCCCGGCAGAGGTTCAGCCCGGCAGGTGCGGTTCCGGCACCGTACGCTACCGCGAGGGCCGTCCGTCGAATACACTCCTGTCACATGCTTCACAATAGGGTCGGGAACCCGCCGGACATGCCCCGCCGGGGCACGTTCGGCTACGCTCCTGATTGACGATGCGGCGAGTGCCGGCACGTGGCCGGAGGCTGATCATGCGTAACTCCAACAGCAGGTTGGCGGACCCTGCTGCTGCTGCGTCGCCGTCGGCCGCCGCCAATGAACCGGAACGATCCGATGGCCGGGCGGCCATGCCGGCTGCCGGACCGACGGGCCCGCCCACCCTGACCGGGAAGTCCGCCCGCACAGTGAGCCTGCAGCGCGAATGGTCCAGGGCATTCATCCTGGTGCTCCTGGCCCTGCTCGCCGGGGCCGCGGTAACTCTCGTCGGCGTCCGCTTTGTCACGGACCAGATGCAGCACGCCGCCGCGCAGCACCGCGTCGAGTCGGAGGCCGTCGCCGAACTGCGGACCGGTCTTGAAGACCACGAACAAGCCGGGCTCCAACTGTTGTCCGCAGGTCCCGTCGATCCGGCCGCTTTTTTACAGCAGCAAAAGGACGTCTCCGCCCAGTTCGATGCCGCCGCCGGGATCCTGCCGGAGGCATACGGCATGCGGGCCACGGTCCGCGAGGCCCGGACCGCGTGGCAGGAGGGACTGTTCGCGCACAATCTCTGGGGAAGCCAGGTGGCCAGTCTCCACGGCAACCGCGTGGCGGAGGCGCCGGCGTTCGCGGCATCCAGCGCGAAGGCCCGTGCGTTGCTGGCCAACGTCCGCCGCGCCTCACTCGACGCGCTGGACGACGGCGTCGCCCATGGGGCCGAGCTTCAGCAGATGGTTTCGACCGTCCGAACAGCCCTCTTTGCGCTGGCAGCGGGCGGAGTGTTCTTTTTCCGCCGGCGGATGACCAAGTACCTGATGCGTCCCGTGGAGGGGCTGCACCGTGGGGTCGTGAAGCTGCAATCCGGTGACTACAGCCACCGGATCAACGTTGTCCGCAACGACGAACTGGGCCAGCTGGCGGAGGCATTCAATTCCATGGCGGCCACCGTGAATGACAACCACCTGGAACTGACCTTCCGTGCCACGCACGACCCCCTCACGGGTCTGGCCAACCGGGTAGTCCTCACCGAACGCCTCACCGCTGTGTTCGGCCCCGAAGCTACGGACCCGGAAGCTACTGGCACGGAAGTTACTGGCACCGACGACTGGGACGGGTGGGAGGGCCTGTTGATCATCGACGTCGACGACTTCAAGGACGTCAACGACTCGCTGGGCCATGAGGGCGGCGACGCGTTGCTCATTCAGCTGGCCCAACGCCTGCGGGGCTGCGTGCGCGGGCATGACCTCGTCGCCAGGCTGGGCGGGGACGAATTCGCGATCGTCGTGATGGATGAAGGTGGCACGRCGACGGGCGAGGTCGCCCGGCGCATCCAGGACGCGCTGCTGGATCCTTTCTGCATCGATGACGTCCGGCTGAAGGTAACCGTCAGCATGGGCGCCGCCCAGCGCAGCGCCGGAACTGCAGATCCGGCCGAGTTGATGCGGCAGGCAGACTTCGCAATGTACATGGCCAAACACGGCGGCAAAGGCCGCTACCAGCTCTTCGATGCCCGGGGCTATGACGAAATGACCTACCGGGCCGCCCTCAGGGCGGATCTCGCCACTGCCGTGCACGCCGGGCAGTTGCGCCTCGACTACCAGCCCGTGGTGAATCTTGCCACCGGTGAGATTGCCGGGGTGGAGGCCCTGGTCCGCTGGGAACACCCCACTCTGGGCCGGCTGGGACCGGCCGAATTCATCCCCCTGGCCGAGGAAACTGGCGAGATTGGCCCCATCGGCTGCTGGGTCCTGGATACCGCCAGCCGTCACGTCGCCGGCTGGCGCCGCTCTCCTGGCACCGCCGGAGACTTCTGGGTCTCGGTCAATCTCTCCACGCTTCAGCTATCCAGCGACCGGAACCTGGCCGCCCTCGAGCGCATCCTGGCCCGCCCCGCCTCGCAGGCCGACAAGGTGATCCTCGAGGTCACCGAGTCTGCCCTGGCGACGAGCGCCGATGGCGGGGTCGCGGCCCTCACCCGGCTCAAGAGCTTCGGCGTCCGAATCGCAATCGACGACTTCGGGACCGGGTTCTCCTCGCTCAGCACGCTCGCGGCGCTGCCCGCGGACATTCTCAAGATCGACCGTGCCTTCCTGACCGGGCTTCCCGGGGACGCCCCGGCCGCAGCGATGCTCGAGGGCATCCTGGAAGTGGCCCGGAAACTGGATCTGGCCGTCATCGCCGAAGGCATCGAGGACACCGGGCAGCTGGATCTCCTGCGCTCCCTCGGCTGCGACATGGGGCAGGGCTTCCTCCTGGCCAGCCCCAGCCCGTCCCCTGTTCTCGAGGCGCTGCTGGCCTCGGGGGCGCGGCTGCAGCCACCGGCCGGCATGGAGGCCCGGGCGTCCGGCGCCTGAAGCCAGACCCGGGGCTCAAGCCGGCGCCAGAGCCGTCCTCAAACGGCGGGAAACTCCAACGAGGGCTCGTCCGCGGTGGCGAGTGTCAGGACGGCCTCCTCGACGGTTTCGTGGTCCTCAAGTTCGCGTTCAACCCGGCGCAAGGCCACGGCGACGTCGTGTTCCCGGAGGTCGCCCAGTATGTCCACGGCTGCCACGACGTAAAGTTTGCGCGGGCCGACGTATTCGAGGTGCAGGTAGGTAATGCGTTCGATCTCCGGGTGCTCGAGGAGGCGGCGGGCCATGGTGCCCTCGACATCGCCGGTCACGGCCTGCCCCACCAGGAAGCGCCGGTTCCGCTCTATCAGCACGACGGCGACCGCGGCCAGCAGGACGCCCACCAGAATAGACCCCACGGCGTCCGGCACCGAGGACCCCGTGACCTGGTGCAGGAAGATCCCGGCGAAGGCGATGAGCAGGCCGATCAGCGCTGCCCCGTCCTCGGCAAAGACCGCGCGCAGCGTGGGGTCGGAGCCCTTGAGGACCTGCTCGAGGGTGTTCCGGTCCAGCTCGCGCGCCGCCTTCCGGGTCTGCCGGAACGCCTGGATGAAGGACACGCCCTCCAGGACGAACGCGACCGCCAGCACTACGTAGGCGATCGCAAAGTCACCTGCAGGCTCCGGAGTGAGCAGCTGCTGGATGCCGTGCATCACCGACACCACCGCCCCGGCAGTAAACAGGCCAAAGGCGGCGATCATGGACCACACGTAAGCCTCGCGTCCGTAGCCCATGGGGTGGGCCTTGTCCCGTTTCTTGGCTGCCTTCCGTTCGGCGATGAGCAGGAAGACCTGGTTGCCGGTGTCGGCCCAGGAGTGGGCAGCCTCTGCAGCCATGGACGCCGAGCCGGTGATGAGCGCGGCCACGGTTTTGGCCACCGCGACCAGAACGTTCGCTGCAAAGGCAATGAGCACTGTCAGCGATGCGGTCCAGGACTTCTTGCTCTCACGTTTCACGCAATGTTCCCTCCCTCGGCTGCGGAATGCATGCCAGTGACTACGCTATCTCCCCGCCCGGCGTTCCACGCGAACTGGTTCCATTCGTGCCGGTCAGGCGCACAATGTAGCTATTACGTTCGTCCGCTCGTTTCCCACAAGCCGCTCGGAGGGGTGCGCTATGAATGCTCGTAGGAAGCTGTCGTCGCTAGGGTTGCTCCTGATCTTGCTGGGTATCGGCGGGTGCGACGGCGGTAGCGGATTGCCGGCGTCGACGTCGGCGCCCCCACCCGGCTCTGCCTACGGGGCAGGCCCGACTGCGGGCACCACCGCCGGCACCATCACCATCAAGGACTTCGCCTACGGCGACCCGCTCACGGTGGCGCCCGGCGCAGCGGTCACCGTAACCAACTTGGATTCCGCGGCGCACACGGTCACGGCCGACGAAGGCTCAGCGTTCGATGCAGAGGTCAAGGGCGCCGGCACCGCCACCTTCACCGCGCCGACGAAGCCCGGATCGTACCCGTATCACTGCACCTTCCATCCGGGCATGCACGGGACGCTGGTCGTCAAATGAGCGCCCAGAGCCCAGGACGGTCGGCGCGAGTCCACGGAACCGGGATGACCTTGCGCATCCTCACGGCCGCTGCCCTATTTATTGACGCCGCCGTCCACATCCATCTGGCCCCCGGCTACCAGGCGGGGAACTCCGCAGGGATCGGCCAAGGCAACTTGTTCCTGCTGGAATCGGCTGCCGCTGTGCTCGCCGGGTTGTACGTGCTGCTGCGCGGCAGCAGGGCGGCCTACGCGGTCGCGTTCGTCGTTGCGCTGAGTGCCTTCGTGGCCGTGGTCGCGTACCGGTACGTGAATATTCCCGCGTTCGGGCCGTTCCCGGCCATGTACGAGCCGATCTGGTTCTTCGAGAAGTCCGTCAGCGCCGTGGCCGAGGGCGCCGGAGCCGTCCTGGCGGCCGTCGGTTTCGTCCGGGCCGGACGGCGGACGGCCCGGCCGGGCACCGGATCCCCACAATGACCAAGCCCGGAGCCGCGGACTTGCTGGCCTGTGGGTGGGGTGGTTCAGGCTGAAGCCGTTTGCAGAGGGCACGAAACAAGAGGGCACAGGGTTTACAGGCACGGCGTCTACAGGCACGGCGTCTACAGGCACGGCGTCAACAAACCGGCCCGGAAACCGGGCAACAGACCCGCCGACAGGCACCGCGTCCCATGCCGCAGCGCAGGCGGGCCTGGGAGCAGCACGCGCCCACCGTGCCGTGGCAGATTCCGGAGCCGCCGTCGGCGCCTATCTTGTGGCCTGGGCATCCCTCGGCACGGCGGTCCTCACGGATCCTGTTCCCTGGTTCCTGGCCCTGGCGGCGGGAGCCGCGGTGATCGTCCGGGCCGCCGGCTCTGTTCTGCGACGGAAACCCCGGTTCTCCACCCCCGCGGACCGCGTCACCCTGGGCAGGGCCGGCCTCGTGGCCTGCTGTGCCGCCGAAACAGTGGTTGGCTTGATCGCCGGCGCCGGGACAAGCCCTCTGGTGGTGTTCCTGGGCACGGCCGCGTTCCTGCTCGATGCCGTGGATGGACGGGTGGCCCGGTTTACGGACTCTGCCACGGCCGAGGGTTCACGGCTGGATTCGGACACGGACGCCGCGCTGGTCCTGGTGCTGTCCTGCGCGGCGGCGGGAAAGTTTGGACTGTGGCCCCTGGGCATCGGACTGATGTACTACGCGTTCCTCGCAGCGGCCTGGTTCCGGTCGTCCCTGAAGAACCCGCTGCCGTCCAGCACGGTCCGCAAGCTCATCGGAGCCACCCAGCCCGCGGCCCTGCTGTTCGCGTTGTTGCCGGGCGTGCCTCCGCCGTTGGGAGCCATGGTGCTCGGCTCTGCGCTTGGGCTGCTGGCCTATTCTTTCGGTCGGGACATCGTGGAGCTGGAACGGCTCCGCCGGGCAGTCAGCCCGGCGGAGAATCCGCGGGACTGCGGGGCGGGCCGGCCGCGGCTCCGGGCGCGCGGGCGGGCACGGGTCTCGGCGCCAGGTTCACCGCCGCCGGGCCTTGGATGACCGTGCCGTCCGCGGCAAACCGCGAGCCATGACAGGGGCAGTCCCACGTCGAGTCGTCCGCGTTGAACCCGACCGTGCAGCCCAAGTGCGTGCAGATGGCCGAGACGGCGAGGAGGTCCCCGGCAGGGTTGGCGTAGACGGCGGTCATTTCGCCGTCGATCTCCACGACGGCGCCCTCGCCGGGCCGCAGCGTGGCGAGGGTCGACTGTTCCGGCTGCTCCGGTTGGTCCGGTTGGTCCGGTTGGTCCGGTTGGTCCGGTTGCTGCCGCGCTCCGCCGGCCTGGCCGGCGGCAGGTGTGCGGTTGGTGTCGAATACCGCCGCCCAAGGGTTGTGCCGCCCCGACAGGGTGTCGGCCAGGATCAGCGCCGCGGCGGTGCCATTGGTCAGGCCCCATTTGCGCAGCCCGGTGATCACATGAAGGTGCGCCGCCGTCGGAGTCAAGGTCCCGGCATACGGCAAGCCGTCGACGGGCATGGTGTCCTGCGTGGACCAGCGGAAGCTGGTCTCCCCCGTGCCGAGGCGCTCGCGGGAGAATGCCGCGAGGCGGCGGTACCGGACTGAAGCGTCGCCGGTCTCGGCGGCCCGGTGGCCCTCGCCTCCGGTGAGAACGAAACGGGAACCGTCGACGTCGATCGCCAGGATTGAGCGCATCGGCTCGTCGACGCTGATGAACGTCCCGTCCAGCGCCGCGGCAGGTGCCAGGCACGCAACGATGTACGAGCGGTGCAGGTAGCAGCGTTCGGCAAACAGGCCGGCGTCGCCAACAGGGACGTTAGTGGCAACGATCACCTCGCGCGCCCGGACCGTACCGTGCCCGGTCTCCACGACGCCGGGCACACCATCGCGGACCGAGGTGACGCGAGAGTCCTCCAGCACGTGGCTTCCGCCCCCGTCCACCGCGCGGGCGAGGCCTTGGAGGTACTTCACGGCGTGAAGCTGCGCCTGGCCGTCGAACCGGACTGCGCCCCGAACAGCGAACGGCAACGGCACGTCGGAGGTAAAGACTGATGGAAGGCCGAGCCGCCCGGCCAGGGCCGCCTCGTCGCGGACCCGGGCGAGGACGTCGTCGGATTCTGCGTAGGTGTAGTTGGACACCCTGCGAAAGTCGCAGTCGATTCCCTCCTCCGCCACGATGCGCGCAATGTGCTCGATGGCGGCCTGGTTGGCCTGCCCATACATCCCGGCGATGTCCGGACCGTGCCGGTCCGCAAGTTCGGTGTAGACGAGCCGGTGCAGGGAGGTGACCTTGCCGGTGGTGTGCCCCGTGACGCCGGTGCCAATCCGCGCGGCTTCGAGGACCGCGACGGTTTGACCGGCACGTTTAAGGGCCAGCGCCGCAGTCAGGCCTGCGATCCCTCCCCCGACCACGGCCACGTCGACCTCAAGATCCGAGTCCAGGGAGGGATACGTGGTTACTCCGGCTGTGGCGACCCAGAGCGAAACCTGTCTCCCTTCGAGCCGCTCACCCACGGCGCCGCCTTCCGATGAGCATCCGGAATCAGAGGCCCTCGACTGCTTCCAGGCGGCCGGCTCGAACCGCGTCGGCGAAGGCCTCGTAGTCCTTTTCGTTCTGGTCCGCGTAGCGCTCGGAAAAATCGGTGATGGAGCGCTCGAACTTGTCGCTCTTGCCGAGATAGGCGGCGATCGCGATGGGGTCGCCCGACCGGGCGTGGGCACGGGCGAGGGTCCAGCCGCAGGCGTTGGCGTAGAAACCCATGCCAAGCGGTTTCATGCCTTCCACAATGGCTGAGCCCTTCATGTCGCGCAGTTGGCGCCAATACAGGTACCGGTTATCCTGCACGCCCTTGGTCCACCCCAAAAAGATGTCGCTCGCGGCCTGCATCATCCGCTGCCCCTGCACCACGCGCTCGCCCGGCTGCTTGAACTTGCTCTTTGGCAGGTGGTCCTCGAGCACCGACCTCGTGGCCTCCTTGACCTGCAAGAATAGCGGATCCTGCTCATCCCGGCCCTGGAGCAAGGCGATGAACGCCCGGGTGCCGACGCTGCCGACGCCCACAACCTTGCGGG
>NZ_JBFUAF010000029.1:0-41988 GCF_056406415.1 Arthrobacter sp. P1_C12_2
CCGGTCACGGTGGCGTAGCGCAGCTGCATGGCCTGGACCGAGCGGGCCACCTTGGTGGGCTCGAACATGTCCACGGGCGAGGGCTTGCCGGTGTCGATCTGGCAGAAGTCGCAGCGCCGGGTGCATTCGGAGCCGCCGATCAGGAAGGTGGCTTCCTTGTCTTCCCAGCATTCGAAGATGTTCGGGCAGCCGGCCTCTTCACACACGGTGTGGAGGCCTTCCTTCTTGACGAGGTTTTTGAGCTGGACGAACTCGGGGCCCATCTGGACCTTGGCCTTGATCCATTCCGGCTTCCGTTCCACCGGTGTGGCCGCGTTTCGCTGCTCAATGCGCAGCATCTTCCGGCCTTCTGGTGCCAGTGTCACAGTAGAGCTCCTTCTGGGGTTGCAACTAGGGCTTGTTCATTGTTGCGCAGTTCTTCGGTGATCCGCGACACGAGGTCCGCCGGGGTGACGTCCCTGCCTAGTTCCTGGGTGATGGTGGTGACTCCGGCGTCGCTGATCCCGCAGGCAATGATCTGGCCGTAGGGGGCGAGATCGTTGTTGCAGTTGATCGCGAAGCCGTGCATCGTGACGCCCTCGTTGACGCGGATGCCGATGGCCGCGATCTTGCGGTCCGGACCCTTTTCGTCCTGTTCGATCCAGACGCCCGCGCGGCCCTTAATCCGGACGGCGTCGATGCCGTAGTCGGACAGGACGGCGATAATGACCGCTTCCAGCCGCTCCACGTAGTCGCGGATGCCAGCCTTGTTCCGGAGTTTGATGATGGGGTAGCCAATGAGCTGGCCCGGGCCGTGCCAGGTGAGCTTGCCGCCGCGGTCAACCGCGACCACGGGAGTTCCGTCAAAGGGCCGTTCGTGGTCTTCTGTGCGCTTGCCGGCGGTGTAGACCGCGGAGTGTTCGAGCAGCAGTACGGTGCTGGGCGCGGTGCCCGCAAGGACTTTTTCATGCAATTCGCGCTGGAGGTCCCAGCCGCGCGTGTAATCGATGAAGTCCGGGGCGAGGCCCAGCTGTTTGAACTCAAGAGTCATGGCATCAAGCTTAGACCCCGCGGCACCCACGGCCCGTTTGTGTGCTTAAGCTCTCATGCCTGTGGATAACTTCTGCACGATTCCGCGCAATCGACTATTCCTTGGGTATGGAAGATTACCCGCCGGCCGCCGGTGCGGCTCCCGAGGTTTCCGGTTACGACGTCGGACGCCTGCTGGGGCGCGGCGGCAGCGCCACGGTCTGGCTCGCCACCGAAAAGACCACGGGCCGCGAGTTCGCCCTGAAATGCTTCGACGCCGGCCGGACCGCACCGGAGGAAGCCGAAGGGGAGGACGGCATGCGGCGCGAAGTCCGGATCCTCTCCGCCCTGGAACACAGCCACCTGGTCCGCGCGCACGCCGTGGTGCGCCTACAGGCTCACGACGCTGGCGGCGGCGGTCTGGGACTTGTGCTGGACTACGCGCCCGGCGGCTCGCTGGCGACGCTCGTGGGAAGCCGCGGACGCCTGGGTCCCGGTGAAACCGTAACGGTCCTGACTCCCATCGCGCAGGCCCTGGCATACCTCCACGGCCAAGGATTCACCCATAGTGACGTGGCCCCCGGCAACGTGCTCTTTACGGCCGACGGCAAACCGTTGCTGGCCGATCTCGGCGTCGCGCGCATGGTGGCCGACGCCACACCGGTCGCGGAAGCCGGCACAGCAGGATTCCGCGATCCCGCCCCCGTGGACGCTGTGCGGGCCGGACTTCAGCCCGAACGCGACATTTACTCCCTGGCAGCCCTGGGCTGGTATTGCCTCACCGGACGGGCTCCGGAGCCGGGGGCGGAACGTCCACCGCTGAGCCTGCTGGCGCCGGAGGTTCCTGCAACGTTGGTGGCGGCCCTCGAAGCGGGGCTTGGTGGGGAGCGGCGGCAGCGTCCCCCGGCTGCGGACTTTGCCGCAATGGTCTACCGCAGCGCCCGGGCGGAGCCCGTCGACCTGTCCGTCTCCGTGCACCCCACGGTCATCCCCCAGCTGCTCACACGCAGGGCCGTGCAGTCCGGTCCTGGCCGGCGCTCAGGCACTGTCCGGGCGGCCGGCCTCCACCGCGGATTCCGAGGGACCCCCGCGCGGCGGGCCCTGCCGCTCGGTCTCGCAGCTGCGGCCCTGCTGGCTGGCACCTGGCTGCTGGCCGGCGGCGGGCCGGCCTCCGACGCCGTTCCCGGGCTGTTTCCGTGGTTCGGCCCGGGCGAGGGTGTGCCGGTGCAGGCAGGAGTTGCCGCGGGTCAGGAGAGGCAGGCGGCACCGTCGGAGGGCGCTGCGGGCGAATCGCCGCCCTCCACGGACGGCAGCGGGGCCACCGCCATCCTTCCCGATCTTGAGGCACTCCTGGCCTCAGCCGACCCTGCGGAGGCAGTCCGCGGCCTGGCCCGGCTCCGTTCGCTCGCACTCAGCTCCGGCGACTTCAGCCTGCTCGATGCCGTCAACGCCCCGGAGTCGGCCGCCGCCGCCTCGGACGGGCGGATCAGAGCTCAGCTCGGCGCCTCCGGGCATGTCCTCGCCGGATTCTCGACCTCCCTGACCCGGATCGCAACCACCGCGGACAGCAGCCCCGCCCGGGCCGTAGTGGCCATCACAACCGAGCCGTCCGCGTACCGGGAAGTCGATGGGAACGGCGCCTTGGTGGCTGAAGTTCCCGGAGGCTCCGCGCAGCAGCTTCACCTCGTCCTGGTGCCCGTCGATGGGCGTTGGCGGATCCAGGACGTTCTACCCCCGGGGCCTTGAACCTGGAAACGCACCCGAAGCCATGCAAATTATCACCCCGGCGACCCGGCGTACAGAGGAGATGGGAACTATTCCCGGCAAGTTCTAAGGTCCATGCTGTAGGCACCGAGCACTTTGTGTGATAAGGGGGCAGTGGCATGTTCAAACCGTCGACTACTCGCCCCAGGCGGTTTATCCCCGTCTGGCCCGTGGCACAGACCACGGTGCACCCAAGGGTGTGGATTACGTGAGCGAACAGGCATTGAGCCGGCCGAAGGCGCCTCCGGCCGTGTGGATCTCCTGGGTGGCTCTGGCGCTGATGACCACGAGTTCGGTGGCCAGTCTCCGTGCGGCCCCGACCATGGCCGTCTACGGCCTCGCTTCAGTCTTCCTCTACATCGTTCCCGCGATCGTCTTCCTCCTGCCGACTTCCCTCGTGTCCGCTGAACTGGCTTCAGGATGGAAGGGTGGCGTCTACAACTGGGTATCGTCCGGAATCTCCAAACCGATGGGCTTCCTGGCGGTGTGGTGCCAGTTCGCGATGACGATTTTCTACTATCCGACCCTGCTGGGGTTCGTCGCGAGCACGCTCGCCTACGTCTTCAACCCGGCGCTGGCCAGCAGCGGCGTGTGGACGGCCTCGGTGATCGTGGTGTTCTACTGGGCGGGCGTGTATGTCTCATCCCGCGGCACGAAGGGTGTGGCAGGCTTGGCCAGCGGTGGCCTGATCATCGGCACGCTGATCCCGGGCGCCCTGCTCGTCATCCTGGGTCTAGTCTTCCTTGGCGAGGGCAATCCGTCCGCCGCTCCGATGACCGCGGCAAACTTCTTCCCCGAGTGGGCCGGGCTGGCCAGCCTGGTGCTGATCGTGAACAACTTCCTGTCCTACAGCGGCATGGAGATGAATGCGGTGCACGTGTCCTCCCTGAAGGACCCGCCCAAGGAGTACCCGAAGTCGATGTTCCTGGCGATGGGACTCGTACTGATGATCTTCATCCTGCCGGCGCTGGCGATCAGCTGGATCGTCCCGGCCGATGAGCTCTCCCTTACAGCGGGTGTCATRCAGGCCTTCGACGCGGTGCTGGCGTCCTTCAACCTGCAAGGCCTCACGCCGATCCTCGGCATCATGCTGGTTGCTGCCTCCCTCGGCGGCATGCTGACGTGGCTGGCCGGTCCGTCCAAGGGCCTGCTGCTGATCTCGCGTCAGGAAGGCTATCTCCCGCCGTTCCTGCAAAAGCTGAACAAGAACGGCATCCAGCAGAACCTCCTGGTGGTCCAGGGGCTCGTCACCACCGTGATCGCGCTCGGCTACGCGCTGATCCCGGATGTCTCCAGCGCCTACTGGATTTTCTCGGTGATCACCACGCAGGTGTATCTGATCATGTACCTGCTGATGTTCGTGGCCGCGGTCCGGCTCCGCCGCAACGACCCGGACCACCCGCGTGGCTACCGGGCGCCGATGCTGATCGGGCTGTGCGGCGTCGGATTCGCGGCCTCCCTGGCCGCACTGCTTGTCGGGTTCGTCCCGCCGTCGCAGTTCGGCAACGGCGATCCGCTCGTCTATTTCCTGATCGTCGGCGGCGGCGCACTGGGGCTCGGCCTGCTCGTGCCGTTCCTCTTCTACAGGTTCCGCAAGCCCTCCTGGAAGCTGCCCGCCCAAGAAGCGCAGACGGAGGTCCCGGAGTCATGAGCACGCGTCAGGAGTCCTCGACCAAGCGCAGCCGCACGGTCATCTACATCGTTGCCATGGTCCTGCTCGTGGTGTTCGCCGTCGTCGCACTGCTGAACTTCAAGTCGGCGAGGGAGACCCAACAATCCCTGGCGAAGGCCGACCAGCTGATAGCGGAGATCGAATCAGCCGGCGGGACGGCACCCTCGCGCGAGCAGATAGCCCGGGTGCTCGGCGACGACGGCGGCGCGGTGTGCGCGAATCCGAACGACGCCCTGAGCCGGGCCACGTTCCAGAGCCAGCTGACGAACGGGGCGACCGGACCTGGAAACAGGCCGGTGATCGCGAACGCCCGGATCGCCGAGGGCGAGCTCGCAATTATCAAGATCTACTGCCCGGACCAGCTCGCTGAATTCCAGCAGTTCATCGACGACCTCAAGACCACAAACACGGGCGGTGCGTGAGCCGTGGACCTGCGCGCCCGCATCACGGATCTGATGATTCCGGCACGGGAGGAACTCGCCGAGTTCGTGGCCATCAGGTCGGTGGCGGATGCGCGGCAGTTCCCCCCGGAGGAGTGCGCCAAGGCCGCCCAGTGGGTGCTGGACAAGTTCGCCGGCCTCGGATTTTCCGACGTGCACCGCGCGCGGACCCCGGACGGCTCCGATGCGGTGGTCGGTTCCAGGCCGGGATCCAATCCCTACGCGCCGACCGTACTCCTCTACGCGCACTACGATGTGCAGCCGCCCCTCGATGATTCGGCATGGCGGACCCCGCCCTTCGAACTCACTGAAGTGGGCGGGCGCTGGTACGGCCGGGGCGCCGCCGACTGCAAGGGCAACATCGTTGCCCATCTGCTCGCACTCAGGGCGCTTGGCAACGACGTACCAGTGAACCTGAAGCTGGTGGTCGAAGGGTCGGAGGAACAGGGCACCGGTGGGCTCGAGGCGTTCGTCGAGAGCCACCATGACCTGCTCCGCGCCGACGCCATCCTGGTCTGCGATACCGGCAACGCCGCAGTGGGACACCCCGCGGCGACCGTGACCCTGCGGGGGATGGTCAATGTCGTGGTGACCGTGGAAGCGATGGCGTCAGAACTCCACTCCGGCATGTTCGGCGGTGCAGTCCCCGACGCGCTGGCCGGATTGATCGCCATGCTGGCATCACTGCGCGACCAGCAAGGCAACACCACGGTCACGGGATTGGACAACGCCCAGACCTGGACCGGAGCGCCCTATCCGCCCGAGCAGTTCCGCGCCGACGCCGGAGTCCTTGAGGGGGTCTCGTTGTTGGGGGACGGAAGCGTGTCCGACATGCTCTGGGCGCGGCCGGCCATCACCGTGCTCGGCATCGACTGCCCGCCGGTAACCGGCTCGACGGCGTCGATCGTGCCACGGGCGTCCGCGCGGCTAAACCTGCGCGTCCCGCCAGGCATGGCGGCCGCGGAGGCCCACGCGGCGTTGGTTGACCACCTCAACGCCGCCGCACCCTGGGGTGTCCACGTCACGGTGGACCTAGAGGCGATCGGGGCACCATTCCAGGCGGCAGTCGGCGGCCCGGCCTTTGAGGCCATGAGTGCCGCGATGTCCGAGGCCTACGGAAGGCCGATGGTAACCCTTGGGCAAGGCGGATCGATTCCACTCTGTAACGTGCTCGCCGACACCTACCCGGACGCGGAGATCATCCTATTGGGGGTCGAGGAACCGCTCGCACTCATCCACGCGCCGAACGAGAGCGTCGATCCGGGGGAGATCAGAGCATTGGCCGAGTCCCTGGCGCTCTTCCTCCAGAGGTATCCCGTTTTGCGCGGCTAGCCGCGCCCAGCCACCCAGGCGGCGGCCTCGTCGAGGGACGGGTGCTGCCAGGCGAAGCTGTTGTCCGCCAGGACGGCCGGCTCCAGCCGCTGGCTCGCGAGCAGCAGTTCTTCGGCGAGCTCGCCCATCACCAGCCGCAGCACCGGAGCGGGTACCCGCAGCGCCGCCGGCCGGTGCAGCGCCCCGGCGAGCTGGGCGATCAGGGAGTTCACGTCTGCGGTTTCGGGAGCGCAGACGTTGACCGGCCCGGACACGGGCGCCGAGAGAAGGAAGGAAAAGGCGGCGGCCACATCCGGCAAAGTGATCCACGGCCAGAACTGCCGCCCGTTGCCGAGCGGGCCGCCGACGCCCAGGCGCAGCAGCGGCAACAACCGGCCCAGTGCGCCGCCGGAGCGGCTCAGGACGACGCCGGTGCGGGGCGTGACCACCCGGACCCCGGCAGGCGCCTCATGCGCCGCGGCCTCCCAGTCGACGCAGATCCGGGACAGGGTGCCGGTGCCGGCCGGAGCGTTCTCGCGAAGCAGCGCCGCACCGGCGTTGCCGTAGTAACCGGAGGCCGACTGGCTCAGGAACACCGCGGGCGGCGAGTCGGTGCGCGCCATGGCGGCGGCGAGGGTCCGGGTAGCCCCCAGCCGGGAGGCGCGGAGTTCTTTGACACGTGCCCGGGTCCACGGCCGGTCGCCGATTCCGGCGCCGGAGAGGTTAACCACCGCGTCCGCGCCCTTCAGCGCGGTGTCGTCGATCCGGCCGGCGGCCGGGTCCCACTGGAACTCGGCTGGGGACGCGGGGGCACGCCTGACCAGGGCGACGACGTCGTGCCCTTCGCTGCGCAGTGCGCCCGAAAGGGCGGTTCCGATCAGCCCGGAGGCCCCGGCAATAAGGATTCGCATGATCCATCTCACCATGCCCGGCACGGCCGCGAAACCTCCCGGGCCGTAGGGGCCGTTGTGGCTATGATCGAACGATGACCCCCTCGAGTTACTTCCGTTTCCCGCATCTGCACGGCGATCTGGTCACCTTTGTGGCCGAGGACGACGTCTGGATTGCACCCGTGGGCGGAGGCCGTGCCTGGCGCGTGTCCTCCCTGCAATTGCCGGCCCGCAACCCCCGTTTCACCCCCGACGGCAAGCGCCTGGTCTGGACCGTCGTCCAAGGCACGGCCCCGGAAGTCGTCACGGCCAACGTCGACGGCGGCGGCTACAGCCAGCTGAGCTACTTCGGCCACAGTTCCACCCGGGTCAAGGGCTTTACGCCCGACGGCGACGTCCTGGTCACCAGCGCGTTCCGCCAGTCCGACAGCCGGCACACCCACGCCTACAGCCTCCCCGTGTCCGGCGGCTGGGCGCAGGAACTCCTGTTCGGCCCGGTCGAGTCGGTGGCCTTCGGCCCCGTCGTCGGCGACGAACGCCCCGTGGTACTCGCTAGCGTCCTCTCGCGTGAGCCCGCCTGGTGGAAGCGCTACCGCGGCGGCGCCGCCGGCAAGCTGTGGATCGACGCCGACGGAAACGGCGAATTCGTCCGGCTCGCCGCCGCGCTGGACGGAAACCTCACGGATCCCCTGTGGGTCAAGGGACGGATCGCGTTCCTGTCCGACCACGAAGGCTACGGAAACCTCTACTCCGTGCTGCCCAACGGCAGCGACCTGCGGCGCCACACGGACCACGAGGACTTCTACGTCCGCCACGCCGCCACCGACGGGGAACGCGTCATCTTCGAATCGGCCGGCGAGCTCTGGCTGCTGCCCAGCCTCGACGCCGAGGCCGTCAAACTCGACATCTCGCTGGGCTCCGCCTCGCAAGCGCGCCGCCCCGCCCAGCTGTTGCCCTCGAAGCACCTTGGCGACGTCGTACCGGACCGCACGGGTGCGTCCAGTGCCGTCGAATCCCACGGAACCGTCCACTGGCTGCGGCACAAGGACGGCCCTTCCCGCGTCCTGGAAGCCACGCCGGGCGTCCGGGCACGGCTGCCCCGACCCTTCGGCGAGGGCCGGATCGCCTATGTCGCCGACCACGACGGCGTCGAGGCCCTGTACCTGAAAGCCATCGTAGCGCCCCTGGCCGGCGCGACTGCGGCAGCCTCGAAGGCGCCGCAACCGGCCGTGCGGGACACTTCTCAGTCCACTTCTCAGTCCACCGCGCCGTCCGAGGACGCCGGTATGCAGTTGCCGAAGCCGGTGTCCGCAGCCGCGCTGACCGGCGCAGGATCAGCCAGTTCCGTGTCCAGCCCGGTCACCGCAGTCCCGGCCGCGGCTAGTATAGACGGCTCCGGCTCCAGCCCCATCTCCGGCTCCCAGCCCGGCCCCGCCGGCGTGGGCACTGCCGTGGACGCGGTTCCTGCCGCCAGCGGGATCACACGGATCGACTTCCCCAAGCCCAGCCGGGCCAGCGCCATCGAAGCCAGCCCGGACGGGCGCTGGCTCGCCGTCGGCACGTCCTTCGGTGACATCTACCTTGCCGACACACGCACGGGCACCATTTCGCAGCTGAGCAGCATCGGCGAGGGCAGCATCGAGGGATTCACCTGGTCCCCGGACTCCGCCTGGCTCGGCTGGTCCGAGCCGGTCACCTCCTTCGGTTCCCGCAGCCGGCTCCGGATCACCAGAATCGACGGCAGCACCGGCGCGGCGATCATTGATGTCACCGACGGCCGGTTCCGCGACGAGTCACCGTCGTTCACCCCGGATGGCAAATACCTCGCCTTCCTCTCCAACCGCAGTTTCGATCCGGTCTACGACGGCCACTCCTTCGATCTGTCCTTCCCGAGCCCGATCAAGCCGTACCTCGTCGCCCTCGCCGCTGACACCCCGTCGCCCTTCGGCCCGAGCGTCGACCTCCAGTTCGACGCTGATGCCGACGCTGCCGCAGCAGGTGCCGCCGGAACAGACGGTGCTGCGCCCGGCTCACAGTCAGCAACCAAACCCGTCCCTTCCGTGCGGGTCGACGCCGACGGCCTGGCCCACCGCGTCATCGGGGTCCCGGTGCCGCAGGGCAACTACGCCGCACTCACCGCCGTCGCCGGCGCCCTGCTCTGGCTGGACAATGAGCTCGCCGGCACCACCGGAGAGGGCCGCGCGAGCCTCGAGGACAAGAGCGTGGCCCCGAGCCTGGTCCGCTATGACCTGGCCAGGCGCCGCACTGCCACGATCGTGGAGGCCCTGGACAGCTACAGGCTCTCCGGCGACGGCGAAAAGGTCGTGTTCATCCAGGACAAGCAGATCCGCGTTGCGCCCGCCGGCGCCAAGGCCGACGAGGACTCCGGCCAGCTCGTCAAGGTGGACCTTGGCCGCATCCGGGTGCAGCTGGACCCGCTCAGCGTGTGGGGCCAGGCCTTTGACGAGGCATGGCGGCTACAGCGCGATTTCTTCTGGACCGAGGACATGGCCGGCCAGGACTGGGAGTCCGTCCACGCCCGCTATCGTCCGGTGGTGGAACGCCTCGGCTCCCACGACGACCTTGTGGACCTGTTGTGGGAGCTGCACGGCGAGCTCGGCACGTCCCACGCCTACGTCCGCCCGGTGGCAGCTGCCGAGAACGGCAGCAGCCCGCAGGGCCGCCTCGGCGCGGATCTGGCGTTCACCGGCGAAGGCTGGGAAATCACCCGCATCCTCGCGGGGGAGTCCTCGGACCCGCTGGCCACCTCGCCGCTGACCCGGCCCGGCGCCGACGCCAAGCCGGGCGATGTCCTGCTGGCGATCGACGGTGTCGAACTGACGCAAACGCGGACCCCGGCCGTGCAGCTCGTCGGTGCGGCCGGCCGCGCGGTGGAACTCACCCTGCGCAACGGCGCCGGCCACGGCGCGGCCGCGGGCGCCCAGCGCCGCGTGGCCGTTGTCCCGGTCAAGGACGAGGAGCGCCTGCGCTACCAGGAGTGGGTCGCCGGCAACCGGCGGACCGTCCGGGAAGCCTCGAACGGGACGTTCGGCTACCTGCACATCCCGGACATGATGGCCAACGGCTGGGCCCAGCTGCACCGGGACCTCGATACCGAAACGGCCCTGGACGGACTGATCGTCGATGTCCGGCGCAACCGCGGCGGCCACACCTCCCAGCTGGTGGCCGAGCTCATCGGGCGCAAAGTCACCGGCTGGAGCATGCCCCGCGGGGAAAAGCCGCGGACGTACCCGCACCACGCTCCCCGTGGGCCGGTCATCATCCTCACGGATGAGTTCGCCGGCTCCGATGGCGACATCATTACGCAGGTCTCCAAGCTGCGGGGGATCGGGCCCGTCATTGGCACCCGCACCTGGGGCGGCGTCGTCGGGATCGACAACCGCTTCGCGCTGGCGGACGGCACCGGCGTCACCCAGCCGCGCTACGCCACCTGGTTCGCCGGTGGCGTCGGCTGGGGCGTGGAAAACTTCGGCGTCACCCCGGATATCGAGGTGACCTTCCCGCCGCACGCCTACGCCGCAGGCACCGACCCGCAGCTGGAGTACGGAATCGGGGCGCTGAAGGAAATGATCCAGGAACTGCCCACGGACCGTCCGCCGCTGCGCGAGGGTTACCGCAGGGTCCGGCCCGCACCGCTGCCTGCGCGCCAGCAGGCCGGCCAGGCCTAGGCGGTCCCGCCCGACGGCGAGGGACCAATGGCGAAGGCCCCCGCCCTGGACGTTCCAGGGCGGGGGCCTTTGCTCTACCGGCCTTGTACTGCGGGCCGTGAACCGCGGCGGGGGCTAGGAGGCCAGAGTGGCGTCCAGGGTGATCTTGATGCCGGTCAGGGCGGCGGAGACGGGGCAGCCCACCTTGGCTTCCTCAGCGATGCGCTGGAATTCGTCTTCGGAGATTCCCGGGATCCGCGCGCTGACGGTCAGGTGGCTGTCCGTGATGCCTGTGCCGGGCACGAAGGTGACATCTGCCTTGGTGTTGACTTCCTCGGGGGTGTGGCCGGCCTGCGCGACGGCCAGGCTGAAGGCCATGGAGTAACAGGCTGAGTGCGCCGCAGCGATGAGCTCTTCGGGGCTGGTCTTGCCCTCGGAGGCCTCGGCGCGCGCCTTCCAGGTGACATCGAAGTTACCCAGTCCGGAGCTGTCCAACGTTGTGTTGCCGGCGCCCGTCATCAGATCGCCATTCCATACAGTATGTGCGGTGCGTGTTGCTGCCATGTCCACTCCTCGTCGTTGTGAATCCGCGACCCGGCGAAGCGCCGGACCGTGCCGTGTCCAATCCTAGGGATTCGTCGCCGCCCGCGCACGGGTTGTCCGCTGTTAGAGGATTGTGACCCGTGCAGTGTCGTCCGTACAGTGGCGTCATGGAAATTACCGAAGATGCGCAAGCGCCTGCGGCGCCGTCGGCACGCATCGCCACGATCATGGTCAACGCCGTCGACGCCGAGCGCCTGGCGCTGTTCTGGGCCGCCCTGCTGGGTACGGCGGTCTCCTCGCGCTTCGAACAGTTCGTCTGGCTGGAGCCCGCCGGCCCCGGAGCCCCGCAGTTGGCCTTTCAACAGGTCCAGGAGCCCACGTTGGGCAGGCGACGCCTGCACCTGGACATCCATGCGTCCGACCCTGCGGCGTTGCGCGCCCAGGCCGAATTCCTTGGTGCCGGTTTCGTGGAAGGCAATGACATTGGTGACTTCCACTGGGATGTCATGCAGGATCCCGAGGGCAACGAATTCTGCATCGCCGGCGATTGACGGTCCGGCACAACAGCGGCGGCTTAACGACGACGGCGCCGCGCCCCCGGTGGGGGAGCGGCGCCGTCGTGGCCGGTGCAGTCAGTTTGCTACTGCCACAGGGTCGCGATCGCAACGTTGAGCAGTGCCAGGCCGCCAACGCTGTTGGCGAGGCCCTTGCTGATCGGCTCGCCCTTCTTGTACTTGCGGCGGCCAAGGAAGGCGAGGACGCCGACGATCAGGGCGATGACGAGCTTGACGCCGAGCTTGACGTAGTTGGCGTTCATGTCCAGGGCAGGGATCAGTCCCACCATAATGATGCCCGTGATCAGCTGCAGCATCGCGCCGTCGAACTGGCGCGGGTGGACGGTGGGCTTTTTCATCTGGCCGATCCAGATGCCGACAATCATGGCGGCGCCGATGATGTGCAGGAAGACCATGACGTTATAGACGATGTTCATGGCATCAGTGTAGCCAGAGTCTTCTACGCACTGTAGTAGGACCCGCCGCGGCCTTCGGGACGGAACAGCAAAACGGCGGCGGCGGCACGGGCACCCGGTAGTTTCCCACCGGAGCCCGCACCGCCGTCGCCGTCGGTGTGCTTTTAGACCCTAGAGCCCGAGGTCGGCTTCGAAGGCGCCTTCCTCAAGGCGTGCCTTCAGCGTCTGCAGGAAGCGTCCCGCGTCGGCGCCGTCGACCAGGCGGTGGTCGTACGTCAGGGAGAGGTACATCATCGAACGGATGGCCAGCGAGTCATCGCCGTTCTCGTCGGCGACCACTACGGCCCGCTTGACGATCGCACCGGTGCCGAGGATGGCAACCTGCGGCTGGTTGATGATCGGGGTGTCGAACAGGGCGCCCACCGAACCGATGTTGGTGATGCTGAAGGTTCCGCCGGAGAGCTCGTCCGGGCCGATCTTGCCGTTGCGGGTGCGGTCGGCGACGTCGGCGATCTTGCCGGCCAGGCCGGCCAGGTTCAGGTTGCCGGCGTCCGAGATGACCGGAACCAGCAGGCCCTTGTCGGTGTCCACCGCGATCGCCAGGTGCTCGGCGTTGTGGTAGGTGATCTCCTGCTTGTCCTCGTCGTAGGAGGCGTTGACCTTCGGGTGCTGCTTCAGGGCCTCGGCGACAGCCTTGGCGATGAAGGGCAGGAAGGTCAGCTTGGAGCCGTTCTGGGCCTGGAAGGAGTTCTTCGCCTTGGCGCGCAGCTTGGCCACCTTGGTCATGTCGACCTCGTGGACCTGGGTCAGCTGGGTGGAGATGTCCAGCGACTCGCGCATGCGGCGGGCGATGACCTGGCGGATGCGCGGGGCCTTCTGCACGGTGCCGCGCAGCGAGGACACTGCACCTGAGGCCGGCGCAGATGCGGCGGGGGCCGCAGTGGTTGCCGCCGGTGCGGAAGCGGCCGGTGCGGCCTTCGCCTCGGCAGCTGCCAGCACGTCCTGCTTGCGGATGCGGCCGCCGACGCCGGTGCCGGTCAGGGCCGCGATGTCGACACCCTGCTGGTTGGCCAGCTTGCGGACCAGGGGAGTGACGTAGCCGGACTCTGCCGGTGCGGCAGCTTCCGCGCTAGCCGGTGCGGAAGCGGCCGGAGCAGCCGGGGCTGCGGGAGCTTCCTGCTTGGGTGCTTCCTGCTTGGGTGCTTCCGGAGCCGGAGCCGGAGCCGGAGCCGGAGCTGCTGCCGGTGCGGCCGGAGCTTCCTGCTTGGGGGCTTCCGGGGCCGGGGCAGGTGCCGCGGCGGGTGCCGGTGCGGCAGGTGCTGCGGCGCCGGAGCCGATGACGGCCAGGACGGAACCGACCTCGGCCGTCTCGTCCTCGTTGACGCGGATCTCCAGGAGGGTTCCGGCAACCGGGGACGGGATTTCGGTGTCGACCTTGTCGGTGGAGACCTCGAGCAGCGGCTCGTCGACCTCTACGGTGTCGCCGACGCTCTTCAGCCAGCGGGTAACAGTGCCTTCGGTGACGCTTTCACCCAGGGCCGGCAGAGTGACGTCGTGCCCTTCGCCTGCGGGGGCGGCGGGAGCCTCGGCAGCGGGGGCCTCGGAGGCCGGAGCCTCCGCGGGGGCCTCTTCTGCGGCCGGGGCCTCTTCGGCAGGTGCGGCGGCAGGAGCCTCGGCAGCGGCCGGGGCGGCGTCGCCGGAGCCGATGCGGACCAGCGGGGCGCCAACTTCAGCGGTCTCGTCCTCGGCGACGAGGATTTCCTCGATCACGCCGGCGATCGGAGAGGGGATCTCGGTGTCTACTTTGTCGGTGGAGACTTCGAGCAGCGGCTCGTCCACCTCTACCCGGTCACCGACCTGCTTGAGCCAGCGGGTGACGGTTCCTTCGGTGACGCTCTCACCGAGGGCGGGCAAGTTAACGGATTCAGACATGTCGTCCCCGTTCTCCTTATTGATCTTTAGTGCGGATGATTGCTGCCTTGTTTGAGCTTAGTGCACCCGGCATTTCGGGCCGGGTGCACCAAGCTCTGTTCTCTTGCGGAGTTGCCTAGCCGTGGAGGGGCTTGCCCGCCAGCGCCAGATGCGCCTCGCCCAGGGATTCGTTCTGGGTGGGGTGGGCGTGGACCAGCTGGGCCACGTCCTCCGGGTAGGCTTCCCAGTTCACGATCAGCGCGGCCTCACCGATCTGCTCGCCCATGCGGGCGCCGATCATGTGGACGCCGACCACGGGGCCGTCCTTCTGGCGGACCAGCTTGACCAGGCCGCTGGTGCCCAGGATGGAGCTCTTGCCGTTGCCGGCCAGGTTGTATTCCTGGGTCTGGATCTGGTCCTCGCCGAACTTCTCCTTGGCGGCCTTCTCGCTGTAGCCGACGGTGGCGATCTCGGGGTCGGAGTAGGTGACCTTGGGGATGTTGACGTCTTCGACGATGACCGGCTTGAGGCCGGCGATCTCTTCGGCGACGAAGATGCCCTGCTGGTAGCCGCGGTGCGCGAGCTGCACGCCGGGGACGATGTCGCCGACGGCGAAGATGTTGCCGACGCCGGTGTGGAGGCGCTCGTTGGTGATGACGAAGCCGCGGTCGATGGTGATGCCGGCCTCTTCGTAGCCGAGGTTCGCCGTGACAGGGCCGCGGCCGACAGCTACGAGCAGGAGGTCGGCTTCGAAGGTCTTGCCGTCTACGAGGGTGACCTTGACGCCGTCGTCGTTCTGCTCGACGCCCTGGAAGAAGACACCGGTGGAGAACTTGATGCCGCGCTTCTTGAAGGCGCGCTCAAAGGCCTTGACGATCGCGGCGTCCTCATTCGGAACCAGCGACGGGAGGCCTTCGACGATCGTGACGTCGACGCCGAAGGACTTCCAGACCGAAGCGAACTCGACGCCGATCACGCCGCCGCCCAGGATGATCGCGCTCTTGGGGATGTAATCCATGGTGAGGGCTTCGTCGGAGGTGATGACTTTGCCGCCGATTTCCAGGCCCGGCAGGGTGCGGGAGTAGGAGCCGGTCGCGAGGACAATGTTCTTGCCCTTGTACGCGGTGCCGTTCACGACGACGGTGTCGGTGCCCTGAAGCTTGCCTTCACCCTCAATGACGGTGATGCCCTTCTTGCCCTTGATCAGGCCCTGCAGGCCCTTGAACTTACCGGCAATGATGCCGTCCTTGTAAGCGTTGACAGCGTTGATGTCGATGCTGTCAAGAGTCACGTTGACGCCGTACTTGGCCGAGTCGCGGGCGTGGTCGGCCAGCTCTGCCGAGTGCAGCAGGGCCTTGGTGGGGATACAGCCGTTGTGGAGGCACGTGCCGCCGAGCTTGCCTTTTTCGATGAGGCCGACGGTGAGGCCAAGCTGGACAGCACGCAGTGCGGTGGCGTAGCCGCCGCTGCCGCCGCCGAGTACCAGGATGTCGAATTCTTGCGCAGTTGCCTGATCGGCCACTAAAACGCTCCCTCGCGTGAACGATGACACGAGAGTACGCATCATCTGGTCTTGGAACCTGCCTGCTGTGATTGTGCCAGCCGGCCGGTTCCCTTTCATTTGTGACTACTACATTTGGGTCTGCTTCTGGGAAACAAGGTTTACCTTAGCGAACCACTAATACATGCTCCACCTTGTTATGGCGTTTGTGGAGCGCTTGTGTCCAGTGTCACGCGGCTTTGTGGCCGGGGAAGCATCGCCGCCCCGGCCACAAAGCAGCAATGCGGTCTAGACGGCGTTGGCGAGGATGTCCTCGACGTAGGCCACCAGGGTGCGGACGGTGCAGCCCGTGCCCTGTT
The DNA here is from genome assembly GCF_056406415.1 of Arthrobacter sp. P1_C12_2. Classification (NCBI taxonomy): domain Bacteria; kingdom Bacillati; phylum Actinomycetota; class Actinomycetes; order Micrococcales; family Micrococcaceae; genus Arthrobacter; species Arthrobacter sp. P1_C12_2. The sequence continues at coordinate 16,038 of NZ_JBFUAF010000029.1, forward strand.
TGTGGTTGTAGCCGTAGGGGCTGCCGTTGTTGAACGACGGGCCGGCGATGTCGATGTGGGCCCACGGGATCTGTTCCCCGTCCTTGCCCTTGCCCACGAATTCGCGCAGGAAAACGGCCGCGGTCATCATGCCGCCGTGGCGTTCGCCGATGTTGGCGATGTCCGCGACCTGCGAGTCGAGGCTGGCCCGGAGCTCGTCCGGCAACGGCATGGGCCAGACGAGCTCGCCCGCCCGGTCCGCGGCGGTCTTGATGGCGCCGGTGAGAGAGTCGGAGCCCATCACGCCGGCGGTGCGGTCGCCCAGGGCGATCAGCTGGGCGCCGGTTAGCGTTGCGACGTCGATGATGGCGTCCGGGAATTCCTGGCTGGCGGCGACGATGCCATCGGCCATGACCAGGCGCCCCTCGGCGTCGGTATTGAGGACCTCGACGGTCTTGCCGCCGAACATCGTCAAGACGTCCGCCGGGCGCTGGGCAGCGCCGGAGGGCATGTTCTCGGCGATGCAGAGCCATGCGGTCGCCTTGACGGGCAGCCCCAGGCCCGCGAGGGCCAGGACGGTGTTGAGGACGACGGCGGCACCCGCCATGTCGCTCTTCATGTCGCCCATGCCCAGGGCGGGCTTGATGGAGATGCCGCCCGTGTCAAAGGTGATGCCCTTGCCTACGAGGGCGATCTTGGCCGTGGCCTTCGCCGGGGTGTATTCGACCTTCACGAGGCGCGGCTGCCGGGTGGAACCCTTGCCGACGCCGAGGATGCCGCCGAAGCCCTCCTTCTCGAGGCGCTTTTCGTCCCAGACCGTCACCTTCACGGGCAGGCCCTTGGACAGTTCCTTGGCGGCCTCGGCGAAGGACTCGGGGTAGAGGTGGCTCGGCGGCTGGTTCACCAATGTGCGGGTCGCGTTCACGGCCGTGCCGATCAGGGACGCCCGGTGCAGGACCGGCGCCAGTGCCTTGTCCGTGGCGAAGTCGGTGCGGATGACGACGTTCTTCACCGGATCCTTGAGCCCGTCCCTGGAGGACCGGAACTCCGTGTAGGAGTAGGCGCCCATCGCGGCGCCCTCGGCGACCGCCGCGACCTCGGCCAGGGTCGTCGTCGGGAGGGCCAGGGTGACGGTGGTGACGCCGGCCAGCTGGCGGACGGCCGAGCCGGCGGCGCGGCGCAGCGCCTCCTCGGAGAGCGGCTGCTTGGTGGACAGCTTGCCGACGCCGGCGAGCAGCAGGATGGTGGCTCCCACTTCGGGCAGGCCGGGCAGCCGGTGGGCCTGGTCCGCCGCGCCTGTGATGCCAAGAACGCTCAGTGATTCCGCCAGGGCCTCCGCGGCCTTGGCCGTCAGCGGATTGTCGAGCAGAACCGGGCCGTCAGGACCCTGTCCGACGCCGATGACGAGGGCATCGCTGGGGGACTTCTTCAAGTCCCCTGCGACTGCACTAAGTTTGACTTCACTATTCTTGACCACGAGGACAGTCCTCAATTCTCTGTGATGGTTCTCGGTGATATTCGGCAGGAACTGCATGTTTGGCGCCCTGCCACGGATCCCGGGGCGCCGTCGGTATGGGACGCGACCCGGTGTCTGCAAAACTAGCCCTAGGGCCAACACCGATCGTAGTCTCTCGACCGCGCGGAAATTCAATCGAATGAGAGCTGGAGCACACCCCAGGCAGGAATTAGCCCGGGCGCCGGAGCGTTGTACTGATAGCGGCGCTGCCGTGCGGCGAGTGCACCATGGGACTGGCCGTCCGGATCTGCCTGACTGGCGAGTTCTGCCCGGCACCTTCCGGATGACGGATCGCGCCCCGCTTCTCCCACCGCCGCCATCGTGAAAGGAACACGCCGTGATTGAACGGATTTCCGGCTCTTTGCTGGATCCCCAGTCGCTCTATATCCGTGATGACGCGCTGTTCTCCAGCACCGAACTGCGCGGACTCAACCTCGTCATGGGGTTCACCGGCTTCGCCGACGCCGGCCACGTGGTCCGGCAGATCACCACTGAACTGCTGGACACGCTCGATGCCGAGATGGTCGCCGAGTTCGACGCCGACCAGCTGATCGACTACCGGTCCCGGCGCCCGCAGATCAGCTTCGTCGAAGACCACCTGCAGGACTACCAGGCGCCGAGCCTGGCCCTCTACCGGCTGGTCGACGGGCTGGGCAGCCCGTTCCTGCTCCTGGCCGGGTTCGAGCCGGACCTGCAGTGGGAGCGCTTCGCGCGCGCCGTCGTTGGCCTCGTCGAGGAACTCGACGTCAACCTCGTCACCTGGATCCATTCGATCCCGATGCCCGTGCCCCACACGCGGCCGGTCGGTGTGACCGTGCACGGCAACCGGCCGGAGCTGATCGAGGGAATCTCTGTCTGGAAACCCACGGTGGAGGTGCCGGCCGCAGTGGGCCACATCCTGGAGCTGCGCCTGACGGAGGCCGGCCGAAACATCGTCGGCTACGTTATCCATGTGCCGCACTACTTGGCCGAAGCCGAGTACCCCACGGCGGCCGTGGCCGGACTCGAGTACCTGGGCGCGGCCACCTCGCTCATGCTGCCGACCGACCGTCTGCGCGAGGCCGGACGCGAGGTGGGCCGGCAGATTGCCGAGCAGATCGAGGCATCCGAGGAGGTCCAGCAAGTGGTCTCACGGCTGGAGACCCGGTACGACGAAAAGGCCGAGGGGACGGTCCGGAGGTCGCTGCTGGCCGATGAGAACGACCAGCTCCCCAACGCCGATGCCCTTGGTGCCGCCGTCGAGGCGTACCTGGCCCGTAAAGAACCCGGCGAATAAATACTATTTATCATGAACCGGGCATAATGGGGGAGTGACCTCTCCCCGCGCCTGGCTGATCTGGATCGTCGGGATCTTCGCCTATCTCGTAGCGGTCAGCCAGCGCACCTCTTTTGGGGTGGTCGGCCTGGAGGCAACAGAACGCTTCCACGCCAGCGCTGCGGAGATCTCCTTTTTCACCGTGCTGCAGCTGCTGGTTTACGCGGCGCTGCAGATTCCCGTAGGCATCCTCGTGGACCGGTTCGGCTCCCGCGCCATGCTGGCCGGCGGCGGTGTCCTCATGGGACTCGGCCAGCTTCAGCTGGCCTTTGCCGACAACATTCCCGGTGGAGTCCTCGGACGCGTCCTGGTGGGCGCCGGCGATGCCATGACATTTATTTCCGTCATCCGGCTCATCCCGCTCTGGTTCGCCCCGGGGCGCGTTCCGCTGCTGACGCAACTGACCGGCATGTCCGGCCAGCTCGGCCAGCTCTTCAGCGTGGTGCCGTTCGCCATGATCCTGCACTCTGCGGGGTGGACTCCGGCCTTCCTGACGCTCGCCGCGATGTCCGGCCTCGCCGTCGTGCTGGTCCTGATCCTGCTTCAGGACCTTCCGCCCGGGCACCCCCCACCCGCACAGTCCCAGGGGCTGCGTGCTACGGGCATTTCGCTGGCGCACGCCTGGCGGCAACCCGGTACCCGGCTCGGGCTGTGGAGCCACTTCACCGTCCAGTTCAGCGGCACAGTCTTTGCCATGACGTGGGGCTACCCCTTCCTGATTTCCGCCGAGGGACTGGACCGCGGCACGGTCTCGGCCCTCATGGCGCTGTACGTCGCCGGCGCCATCGCCGCCGGACCCCTGATGGGCAGATTCGTTGCCAGGCATCCGCTGCGGCGCTCCACCATGGTGCTGCTCATTTCCGGATGCACCGCCACCGCCTGGGCAGCGGTTCTGCTGGTGCCGGGACGCGCCCCGCTCTGGCTCCTGGCTGCGCTCGTGGTGACCCTCGCCGTCGGCGGCCCCGGCTCCATGATCGGCTTCGACTTCGCCCGGACCTTCAACCCGGCCCACCGGCTCGGCACCGCCACCGGGATCGTCAACGTGGGCGGCTTCATTGCCGCGCTGGTGTCCATCTACCTGATCGGGCTGGTGCTCGACGTCCTGCACGCCACCGGGTTCTCCCAGGGGGAGCTCTACGGCCTGGATCCGTTCCGCGTGGCCCTGAGCGTGCAGTTCCTGCTGCTGGCCGGCGGAGCAGGCGCCATCCTCGCGACCCGGCGGAAGGTCCGGCGCCAGATGGCGGCCCAGGGCGTCATGGTTCCGCCCCTGCTCAAATCCCTCGCCGAGCAGCGCAGACTGGTCGCGGAGCGCCGCCGCACGCCCTGAGCCGTTTGTTTGGCAGGTTCGGGCAGCCCCGCTTGTTGGGCGCGTTCAGGGATTGCCTGAGACTCACAATCGCTTCGCTGCATCAAATTGGACAGATCAAATTGGACAGCTCAAATTGGACTGCGGTGACGCCTCTCGCGGCAGATCGGTCATCCCTAAGGGGGAACTTGCTCATCATCGGGTTGGAACTCACCCGAAATGGGACCCTTCCTTGTAAGAGCCCGCTTAGGGTGAAGGCATGTTCAAAACGATCCAGTCTCTGAGGCCCCTCGCGGCACCGGCCACGGCCGTGCTGCTGATGGGGACACTCTTTGTGCTGGAGGAGCGCCATTTCGACCAGAAGAGCGCCCTGCTGCTGGCGCTCCTGACGGGCGTCGCGGTGGCCGAGCTCCTGCCGGCGGCCGCCCTGGGGCTGGTCCTCGCCGCCTTGGTCCTACAGGGCCTTAGGGTCTTCCCGCTGGTCTTCCTCTCGGGCATGCTGAGCTACGCCGTCGTTCCGGTGGTCATCTTCTTCGCAGTGCTCGGCTGGAAAACCCGCACCCGGTGGGTTGCACCCGTTGCCGCTGTCCTATGTGCCGGCATCACGACCATCAACTGGTTCACCGACCAGACCTGGATCAACTTCATCTTCGCCAGCCAGATATACGGCAGGGGACTACTGCGCACCTTTACCTACGCATTTCTGATCTTCGGGGCGTTCGCCGCCCTGAACCTCGCCGCCTGGGCCGTCGGTGTGGCTGTAAACAGCGCCTCGAGGAGCCGGCGGGCACAGCTCGCGGCCGAAACCCGGTTGCGGGAGACCGCGACCGAGCTCATTCTCGAACAGGAGCGCAACAGAATCGCCGGGGAGTTGCATGATGTCCTGGCGCATTCACTGACAGTCATCGTGGCGCAGGCCGACGGAATACGCTTCATCCACCGCACAGAACCGGAAACCGTGGAAGAAGCCTCCAAGGTCATCGCAGAATCGGCGAGGACCGCGCTGGTCGAAACGCGCCGGCTCATCGAAGGCTTCTCCACGGAGATCACTGACCATCCGGCCCACAAGGCTGAGGACCTGGTGATCCTTGCGGAACGGCTGAGCTCCAGCGGCATGCCGATCCAGATCGAAACGACCGGTGAGCCACGGGAAATGACCCCCATGCAGCACCTAACGGTCTACCGGCTGGCGCAGGAAAGCCTGACCAATGCCTTCAAGCACGGGGACCGCAGCCAGGGCGCGCACGTGCGCCTGGTCTGGACCGATACGTCCCTTGAGGTCCGTATCCGCTCGTCAGTGATCACCATCCGCACTGCGGCGCCGAAGACTGCCCCGCCGGGCCGCGGGATAGCAGGAATGAAGGCCCGCGCCGCCGCCGTCGGCGGGTGGGTCGAAACAGTCCGCGGCGAAGAGACCTTCGAAATGCTGGCCTTCCTTCCACTAGCAGGTCCTGGCCAGCAATCAGCGGCTGCCCCGAACAAGCCCCGCCTCCACGCCCTGGAAGGAGCAAAGCCATGACCGCTGCACCGATCCGCGTTGCGTTGGCCGATGACCAGCCGTTGTTCAGCGCCGGACTCAAAATGATCCTGCGGAGCCAAGCGGATATGGATGTTGTCGGCGAAGCGGTCAACGGGGCGGACGCCGTCGAACTCGTGGAGGAGAAATCCCCTGACGTGCTTCTGATGGACATCCGGATGCCGGTCATGGACGGAATCACGGCCACGAGGACGATCCTGGAAACGCCTCTTCGAACTCCTACGAAAATCATTGTCCTGACCACCATCCAGCATGACGAAGCCGTCGTCCGCGCCATCCAGGCCGGCGCCGCCGGCTTCCTGACCAAGGACACGACGCCCGACTTCCTCCTGGCCGCCATCCGAACGGTCCACTCGGGCCACTCGGTCATCGCCCCCGCCATCACCAACGAACTGCTGCGCGACTACACGACACCTTCGACCGGGAACGACGCCGCTCTGGCGGACCTTTCCGGGCGGGAACGCGATGTGTTCCTCCTGACCGCCAAAGGGCTCGGAAACGCCGAGATCGCTGCGTCACTAGTGCTCAGCGAAGCCACCGTGAAATCCCACGTCGGCAGCATCCTGGCGAAACTCAAGCTGAAGAACCGGATCCAGCTCGTCGCCTTTGCCTACGAAAACAACGTACTCAACTAGCCCCCAACACCGTCCCACCTGCAGGCGCCTTCACGGACAGCGAAGGCCGGCTACCGCATTGCCCAAAACAACCTAAGGAGCAACATGAAGAGGAAGATCGTCGGCGCTGCCGTCCTGATCCTCGGCACCGGCGCCGCACTGGCCGCGGCCGCCATCCCGGCCGCGCCGATCACGGCATCCCCGGAGCCCGTCCCAGGGATCATCCGCCAGGCGGAGGCCTACGCCTCAGCCGATCCCGTCGACGAAAAGGGCATGCAGGAGGCTGTCCGGCGCTGCATGGCCAAGGCCGGTTTCGACTACACGCCGCCCGGCTCCGAACTGACGCTGGACCTCAACGGAGCCATCGGCTTCAAACGGCTCACGGTCGACGCCGCCAAGGCCAGCGGCTACGCCAGTACCCGGCCGCAAGGACCCCACGAGCCGGCTCCCGGGTCCGCCGACGGCAAACTCTTCGCCAATCCCGCCTTCACTAACGCACTCACCGGGCCCGGCGATACCGCTTCAATGACCACGGTGGGCGGCATGGGAACCTCGTCCGGCGGATGCCGCGGCGAGGCCATGACACAGATCTACGGCAGCGCGGAAAACTACATGCTTGCCACCGGCATCGCCTACAACTCGTTTTTCCCGGCCAGCCTGTCTGCCTCGGGCGACTCAGGAATCGACAAGGCCGTCACCGAGTGGACAGCGTGCATGAAGGAAACCCCATACGCCTCGTTTGCGAACCCGGGCCAGGCCGCCGATGCCGGTAAAACTGCGGGGGGCCAGGAAGAGTTCAGAATCGCCGTGACGGACGCGGTTTGCCGGGACAAGACCGGTTTCCACGCCGCGCTGGACAAGGTCCTGGACAAGTACCTGACAACCCGCATGCAGGAGCTGGCCCCGGAGATCGAAAAGGTCAAGGAGATTCGCCGAGTTGCCGCGGCGAATGCGGCAGCCGTGGGCGTCCGGTAACGAAATAATCTGCATCAAGGGGCGGGGTCCTGTCAGCATTCGGGGGTGACAGGACTCCGTCCCTTGGCGCTGGAGCCGCCACGCGTTATCCACATAGCGCAGTCCGGTACTGCCGCGGGGACGCGGCGGCCGCGAAGCTGGGCCTATGACCGCTCCCGATCACTTGAGAATCACCGGCCCCGAAGACATCCTGGGGTTCATCCCGCACTCCCTCGGCTACTGGCCGGAAAACAGCCTCGTGGCCATGACCTTGCAAGGCAAGAGGCTCGGAGCCACCTTGCGGGTCGACCTCCCCGAGCCCGGAGGCGGCCCAGGCCGGAGGGACACGCTGGCCGGCTTCGCACGAAACGCCGTGGCCTATCTGCAGGCGGACGACGCGGCTGACGGTTCACTGTTGGCCTTCTTCACCGACAATGACACTGACACCGATGCGGGTCCCGGCGACGCCGCTGGGTGGACGGCCCTGCTCAAGGAACTCGAACTTGCCCTGGAGGCAGCCGGATTGCCCTTGAGGGACGCCTGGATTATCGGTGCTAAGTTCTGGCGCAACGCGTATTGTACTGATCCGGAGTGCTGTGGGGAGCCCGGCCGGCCGGTCGAGCAGATCAGGAACAGCAGGCTCAACGCCGAAATGGTTTACCGCGGCAGTAGCGTAGGCAACGTCCCCGGCGCGCCGGGAACTCAGCCGGCGCCGCGTCCGGTGGACCCCGCCGTGTGCCTGGCCGAACGCGGCTGGGCGGAGCAATTCGCCCCGCGACGGCGGGACCGCGCCCAATTCGACCAGGTGCTGGATGTCTGGACCATGGCCATGCAGGCCGCCATTGGCCAGGACGACGTTCGTGTACCCAACCCGGGCGACCTGGCCTCTGGGGCGGCCGTCCCCGACGCCGGGACCAGCGGCGCCGGGACGGCCGATCCCCGGACCGCGGTCTTGCCGCTTGATTTCCCACCCGAACTGGCCGGCTACCTGCGGGCCAGTCTGTGCATTCCGTCATGGCGGGACGCCGTGCTCGTGATGGCGGCAGCCGGACGGTCCGCCGCCGAACGCGGCGCTGAGGACTTCGGCATGTTCGACCCGGAACCCGAGTCCGCCGCTTTACCCGGAAACATGCCCGCCCCGCAGCTCGGACCGGCGCCCCATCCTCTGTCAGGGCCGATGTCCCAGGGCACGTCCGACCACACCGCACGTTCCTCGTTCGGTTCGCGGCCGCCTCGGCCGGAGGCGCCTGCCATCGACGGCCCCGCAGCCGGCACCGTTCCCGCTGCCGAGGCCGTTCCAGGTTACGGGGAGGTCCTGCTCGGGCTGGCGCCATCGGTCCCGGATTGGACCCTCATGGTCGGGCTCGAACGGGTCCTCGCGCGGCTCGGCGGTCTTGGTGACGGGGAGTCAACGGCCGCCGCCGTGACGGCACGGGGGTGGATCGAATGGTGCCGGGGCCGCGGGTCCTACGCCGACGCCCTGTACCAGCAGGCACTGCGGGATCATCCGGGATACAGGCTCGCAGAACTGCTGGCAGAGCTTGGCCGGCGCGGCACCCTTTGCGGCTGGGCGGCCAGGCGGGAGGCGGCCTGGCAGAAGTTTGCCCCTGACGCGGCATGAGTTACTGACGCGGCGGGCAAAGCCGCGGCAATATCCTGGACCCGGCGTCCCGAAAGGCGCTCAGGTTGAAAACCGTGAGACAATGGTTGCCGCGACCCGGTTGGGTCCGTGTATCAAGTGCCCTAAATGAACCTTGGAAACAGGGAACATTAAGGCCCTCCCAGCAGTTCTACTAAGTGGCTCTGCTGGCCGTGGTTGCGCTTGATGTCAAACACGGACTTGACAGGGTCATAGTGGTGTTGCCCGTATGGCGATCCGCAGACCGCAGCTAGAAAGGTTTTCAGTGACCCCGTCTTCCGCGAAGAAGGAACCAGCCGACCAGGCCGAATTGTCCCCTGAGGAGAAGAAGGCGGCGACCAACGCCAAGCGCGCCGCCACGCGCGCAGCCAACAAGGCTGTCAAGGACGCCGCTTCCGCAGAGGGTGGCGACACCGTAACCGGAGTCGCCAAGCCTGAGCCCAAGAAGCGCGGGCCCAAGCCCGGCGCGAAAGCCGCGGCAGAAGCCGCCGGCAACTCTGCCAGTACGTCTGATGATGACGCCGAAGAGGATCTTGACGACATCACGCCCGACGCCGCCGAACTCGGCGACGAAGTAGAGGGCGAGGAAGTCGCCGGCAAGGCCGCGGCGACCACCGGCTCCGGCTTCGTGTACTCCGACGCCGACGACGACGACGCCCCGGTGCAGCAAGTCATGTCCGCCGGTGCCACCGCCGACCCCGTCAAGGACTACCTGAAGCAGATCGGCAAGGTCGCCCTGCTGAATGCCGAGCAGGAAGTCGACCTGGCCCTGCGGATCGAGGCCGGTCTCTTCGCTGAGGAAAAGATCGCCGCCGACGACGGCACCATGGATCCGAAACTCAAGCGCGAGCTCGAATTTGTCATCCACGACGGCAAGCGCGCCAAGAACCACCTGCTGGAGGCCAACCTCCGCCTCGTCGTCTCACTGGCCAAGCGCTACACCGGCCGCGGCATGCTCTTCCTGGACCTGATCCAGGAAGGCAACCTGGGCCTGATCCGTGCGGTCGAGAAGTTCGACTACACGAAGGGCTTCAAGTTCTCCACCTACGCCACCTGGTGGATCCGCCAGGCGATCACCCGCGCCATGGCCGACCAGGCGCGTACCATCCGCATCCCGGTGCACATGGTGGAAGTCATCAACAAGCTGGCCCGCGTCCAGCGCCAGATGCTGCAGGACCTCGGCCGCGAACCCACCCCGGAGGAGCTGGCCCTCGAGCTGGACATGACCCCGGAAAAGGTCGTAGAGGTCCAGAAGTACGGCCGCGAGCCCATCTCGCTGCACACCCCGCTTGGCGAGGACGGCGACTCCGAATTCGGCGACCTCATCGAGGACTCCGAAGCCGTGGTTCCCGCGGATGCCGTGAGCTTCACCCTGTTGCAGGAGCAGTTGCACTCGGTGCTGGATACGCTCTCCGAGCGCGAAGCCGGCGTCGTCGCGATGCGTTTCGGTCTTACCGACGGCCAGCCGAAGACTTTAGACGAAATCGGCAAGGTCTACGGCGTTACGCGCGAGCGTATCCGCCAGATCGAATCCAAGACCATGTCCAAGCTGCGGCACCCGTCGCGCTCACAGGTCCTGCGCGACTACCTGGACTAAGCAGCAACTGGTCACAGGCCAGGCGAAGTTCACAGCAACGCGGCGTCACTTCGGGCCCATCCTCACTGGAGGAATGGGCCGGACGTGAGGTCGCGTTGCTTTTTGTTGCCGCCAAGTTGCTGCTGCCGCCGGGGTGGCACGGCAATTGGCCAAACGGCACTTAACGAATCAGGGCCCCTCCGGTATGGAGGGGCCCTGATCCAATGGTCTCAGGTCGCCCGGAACCCTGTGGGGTGCCGAGCCGAAACCGGTGCGGTCTAGTCGACCGGAACCGGAGCCTTCTGGTGAAGGCGGTCAGTCTCATCGTGCCAGTCTGAACTGAGCGGCTTGAGCGTCGGCTCTACGGCGCGTGCGTGGTGGCCGCAGAATAGAAGCTCACCGCCGGAGGCGCCGAGAACAACCCGGACATATGCCTGTGCCCCGCAACGATCGCACCGGTCTGCGGCGGTCAGTGTGCGGTCCGCAACTGCTGTTGTCATGTTCGGCCTCCTTAGTAGATCGGTATACCTATATAACCAGCATTCGTGGCCGATACATGGCACGGATGGCCTACTTTCGCTGTCCGCGTATCACGTCTCAGTAACGGCGAGTGGCCGGAGAGTCCCTGCGGGGAGTGGCAAACCGTGGATGACCCGGAGTCCGACTAACCTAGGAAGAGCGTCAAATTCTGTGACTGCCCGCCTGCGCACGCTGCAGGGGCGGTCCCGATCCTGTAAGGAGTTCACGACCCGTGGCACCCAGTTCTGATTACACCGCCCGGCACCTCTCCGTGCTGGAGGGCCTCGAGGCCGTCCGTAAGCGCCCGGGCATGTACATCGGCTCCACGGACTCCCGCGGACTCATGCACTGCCTCTGGGAAATCATCGACAACTCCGTCGACGAGGTCCTCGCCGGCTTCGGCCACGACATCAAGATCATCCTGCATGCTGACAATTCGGTGGAGATCCACGACGACGGCCGTGGCGTTCCGGTGGACGTCGAACCGAAAACCGGGCTGACCGGCGTCGAGGTGGTATTCACCAAGCTGCACGCCGGCGGAAAGTTTGGCGGCGGCTCCTACACCGCTTCCGGCGGCCTGCACGGCGTGGGTGCCTCCGTGGTCAACGCACTCTCGGCCCGCCTCGACGTCGAAGTGGACCGCGGCGGCAAGACGTACAAGATGTCTTTCCGCCGGGGGGAGCCCGGCCGGTTCAAGGATCCGGGCACCAAGCCGGACCCCGCCACCCTCTTCGAACCCTTCATCGACGGCTCCGTGCTGGATGTCGTGGGGAAGGCCAAGCGCGGCGTGACCGGAACCCGGATCCGGTACTGGGCGGACCGGCAGATCTTCACGCCCGACGCCAAGTTCTCTTACGATGACCTCGCCGCCCGTGCCCGCCAGACCTCGTTCCTGGTCCCCGGGCTGAAGCTCACGGTCCGGGATGAACGCAGGGTTGCCGGCACGCCCGGCGAAGCGGGCCCGCATGAGGAGGTTTTCCACCACGACGGCGGCATCTCCGAGTTTGTCGAATTCCTCGCCGCCGACCCCGCCGTCACGGACATCTGGCGCCTCCACGGTGCCGGGAAATTCAAGGAAACCGTCCCCGTCATCGACGAAAAGGGCCACAGCCAGCTCGCTGAGGTCGAACGCGACTGCGAGGTCGACGTGGCGCTGCGCTGGGGGATCGGCTATGACAGCACGGTCCGCACGTTCGTCAACATCATTTCCACGCCCAAGGGCGGCACCCACCAGTCCGGCTTCGAGCAGGCCCTGCTCAAGACGTTCCGCAAGGCCGTGGAGACCAATGCCCGCAAGCTCAAGGCCGGCAACGACAAGATCGAAAAAGACGACATCTTCGCCGGCCTGACCGCGGTCCTGACCGTCCGGCTGGCAGAACCGCAGTTCGAGGGCCAGACCAAGGAAATCCTGGGCACGTCAGCCGTCCGTGCCATCGTGGCCAAGGTGGTGGAACAGGAGATCAGCGCCAAGCTGACGTCCGCAAACCGCAACGACAAGGCCCAGTCCGCGCTGCTGCTGGAAAAGATCGTCAGCGAGATGAAGTCCCGCATCTCGGCCCGGGTCCACAAGGAAACCCAGCGCCGGAAGAATGCACTGGAGACCTCCTCGATGCCCACCAAGCTCGCCGACTGCCGCACCGACGACGTCGGACGCTCCGAACTGTTCATCGTCGAAGGTGACTCCGCACTCGGCACCGCCAAGCTGGCGAGGTCCTCCGACTTCCAGGCGCTCCTGCCGATCCGTGGCAAGATCCTCAACGTCCAGAAGGCCTCGGTGGGGGACATGCTCTCCAACGCCGAGTGTGCGGCCCTGATCCAGGTGGTGGGGGCCGGCTCGGGCCGGACGTTCGATATCAGCGCCGCCCGGTACGGCAAGGTGATCCTGATGACCGACGCCGACGTCGACGGCGCCCACATCCGGACCCTGCTCCTGACGCTCTTCTTCCGCTACATGCGCCCGATGATCGACGAGGGCCGCGTCTTCGCCGCCGTCCCGCCGCTGCACCGTGTGGAGGTGGTCAACGCTGGCCAGAAGGCCAACGAGATGATCTACACCTACTCCGAGGCGGAGCTCCATGTCCTGCTGGCGCGGCTCGCCAAAGAGGGCAAGCGCTACAAGGAGCCGATCCAGCGGTACAAGGGGCTGGGCGAGATGGATGCCGAGCAGCTGGCCGAAACCACCATGGACCCGCGCCACCGGACGCTCCGCAAGGTCGGGATCGAGAACGCCAAGCAGGCCGAAGAGACTTTTGACCTCCTCATGGGCTCGGACGTGGCGCCGCGCAAGGATTTCATCATTGCGGGCGCCGCAAACCTGGACCGGGAGCGCATCGACGCCTGACGCCCCGCCGACGGGGAAGGGCCGGCGGCTGAATTCCGCGGCTGCTTCGCTGGGGCCTGGCTCTCCCAACTTTTGCCCAAGGTGCTTCCGATAGCTTCATCTCACCGATGCGGGCAAGGACGCCCGGATTCGGATTCCGCAGCCGAATCCAGGAGACCCCTATGAAGCAACGCCGGAATATCCGCCGCGCGGCCATCGCCGCCTCGATCGGATTGGCGGCCACCCTTGCGCCGCCCGCACTCGCAGACAACGGAACAAACACAGCATCCCTGCGTGCCGCCGTGTCGGCCACGAACATCATGAAGCATCTCGCAGCGCTCCAGGCGGTCGCGGACGCCAACGGTGGCACCCGCGCTGCCAGCACCCCGGGCTATGAAGCCTCCGCACAGTACATCGAGGGCAAGTTACGTGCCGCCGGCTACACCCCGGTCCGCCAAACCTTCCCCTACGACCGCTACGACACGGTCTCGGCCTCCATGGAGCGGCTCTCGCCATCGCCAAGGAGCTACGCCTATGACGCCCCGGACGGCTTCCTCGATATGAACTACTCCGGTTCCGGCAACGTCACGGCAACCCTGGCCGCCGTCGACATCAACCTGGCCGGCGACAGGGCCTCCACAAGCGGCTGCGAGGCAGCTGACTTCGGCGGGTTCACGGCGGGCAGCATCGCCCTGATCCAGCGCGGCACCTGCACATTCCGGATCAAGGCGGACAATGCGGCCGCCGCGGGGGCGGCCGGCGTCATCATCTTCAACCAGGGCAATGTCGACCCGGGAGACGAGCGATTTGCCCTGTTCGGCGGCACGCTGGACGCGCCCCAGGCCGGTCTCCCGGTGGTCAGCACAAGTTTCGCCACCGGCGCCGAACTCGCCGGGCTGAGCAACGTCAGCATGCACCTCTCCGTGAACGCCACCGTCACTGCGCTGACGTCGTTCAACATCCTGGCCGACACCGGCGGTCGGGCGGACCGCACCGTCGTGGTGGGAGCGCATCTGGATTCCGTGCCTGAGGGGCCCGGCATCAACGACAACGGCACCGGGACAGCCTCCATCCTCGAGACGGCGATCCAGCTGAAGGCGTCCGGCCAGACCCCCGTCAACAGGGTCCGCTTCGCCTTCTGGGGAGGAGAGGAACCAGGACTCATCGGCTCCGACTACTACGCATCCCAGCTGACGGCGAGCCAGATCAAGACCCACGCGGTGAACCTCAACTTCGATATGGTCGGCTCGCCGAACTTTGTCCGGTACGTCTACGACGGCGACGGTTCCTCCCTCGGCACAAAGGGCCCCAATGGCTCCGCGCTGGTCGAGAAGGTTTTCCTGGACTACTTCAAGTCGCAGAACCTGCCGACCGCGCCGACCGAGTTCGACGGGCGCTCCGACTACTCCGGGTTCATCACCAACGGGATTCCGGCGGGCGGCCTCTTCACCGGCGCGGAAGGCATCAAGACCGTGGCGGAGGCGGCGGTGTTCGGCGGGACAGCCAATGTGGCGCATGACTCCTGCTACCACCAGGCCTGCGACACCATCGCTAACGTCAACACCACTGTGCTGGAGCAAATGGCCGACGCGATCGCCCACTCCACGCTGACCTTCGCCATGACCTCCTCGGCGATCAACGGCACCGCCAAGGGCAACGGCTCCGGCACCGGGGATCTCCAATTCAAGGGCAGCAAGCTGCTGAAATAACGATGCCACAGCCCCACGCGGACCGTTTCGCCTGGCTCCAGGCGGGGCGGTCCGGCGTTTGAGCGGGATGATCAGATGGGCAGGGGGCGGGCCCTAGCCGAGCAGGCCGGGGACCAGCAACAGGGCCGTTGGCACGGCCAGCAGCAGCGCGCAACAGGCCAGGACGGCGGCGCGCAGCGGTTCCGACAGCGGCGGCCGGGGCGAGAGCAGCCGGCTGACGCGGGACGCCGTCGTACCCGCCGAGCCGCTGCCGCCGGTGGCGCCGGGCTGGCTGGGGTCGACGTCGGACAGGCCCGGCTCGCCGAACGCGAGGCGTACCGCCGGAGTGGCCGGGGACCCGCTTGCCACAATGGCAATCGCCCTGATCAGGGTCGCCTTGCTCTCCGTCTTGAGCGCGACGTCGTCGGCAAGCATTTCGATCAGGGAGTTGACCGACTCCTGCGCCAGCCGGGTGGTGGGGAGCCACGGCAGCGCCTGGCGCCACGCGGCGAAGGCCCAGAGCAGGAGGTGGTGGCGCTGGCTCAGGTGGGCGTTCTCGTGAATCAGCACGGCACGCAACTCATCGGGCTCCAGGGCGGCCATGAGGCCGTCGGAGAGAACGGTCACGGACCGTGCGCCGCCGGGCAGGCAGTACGCCACGGGAGAGTCCACGTTCAGGACCATGGTCCGCGGGCCGTCGGAGGACGGTGAGGCCAGAAGGTCCAGCAGTTCGCGGTGCCGGCGGCGCTGGCGCTGGATCTTGTAGTAGGTCAGCAGCAGGGTGAAAACGAGGTGTGCCGTCAGCAGGGCCGCGGCCGAGAGCGCAAAGATGTGCCAGAAGCCCAGATCCGTGGTGGGGGCATTGTTGAAGACCATCCCCGCCAGCGCCCGCAGGCCAGAGAGCAGGTTGTCCCCGATCGGCTCGAGCCCGTAGACCAGCATGGCGCCGATCATGGACAGGCCGCCGGCCAGGGCGATCGCCTGCCACAACAGCATCGCCGTGAAGGGGGAGCGGGCCGGCCACTGGGCACGGGAAAGGAGGATAGGCACCGGCCACGCCAGTGCTATCGCCAGGACCGCCAGAAAATATGAGGTCCAGAACATCGGGCGCTAGCTGCGGCCCAAAAGCTTGCGCAGGGTTTCTGCCTCGTTGTCCGTGACGGAACCAATGAACCGGGCCAAGACGGCCTCGCGGTCAGGGGCGGAACCGAGGACCTCATGCATGAGCTCCGCTGTGTGGTCCGCGCGGCTGGAGACGGCCTGGTAGCGGTGCGGGCGGGTGCCGCGTTCGCGTTCCACCAGGCCCTTCCGCTCAAGGCGCGAGAGTACGGTCAGCACCGTGGTGACCGCGAGGTCCTTGCCCACGTGCCCGGCGCTGCCGTCCTGGGGCTGGGTGCTCTGCGCGAGGAGGTCCCGCAACGTGTTGGCCGTCGCAGCTTCTTGGCCTGCCCAGAGCAGGTCCATCACGGCCCGTTCCAGTTCACCGAGACTTGCCATTGCGTACATCCTTCTATGCCTGCCGCGCCGGCGTCATGCTGGGAAACTGCTGGTGCCTGCCGGGGCGGTGTATGTGAACACTTCAGTTACAAATTTACCGCGTTTTGCGCATTCTTTCTACATGAAGTAGAACACGGCCGCCCGGCGTGTCGGACCCTCGGCCGGGGACGGCGGGGCAGGGCCCTTCTTCCATTGCAGGCCGTGACGTGCCGTGGGAGTCTGAATTACGGGGAAGCTCCGTTGTGTTCTACACTCTGTAGAAGACTTACTTCTACGCCATGTAGAAGTTGCTTGGACCTAGCCAAAAGTAGGGACTGCCTTGGACGCCTTGGAAATCGCACGCTGGCAATTCGGAATCACCACGGTCTACCACTTCATGATGGTGCCGCTCACGATCGGCCTCGGGCTGGTGGTGGCTGTGATCCAGACGCTCTGGTACCGCACTGGCAAACCGGAATATCTGCGCATGACCAAGTTCTGGGGCAAGCTCTTCCTGATCAACTTCATCATGGGTGTCGCCACCGGAATCGTGCAGGAATTCCAGTTCGGCATGGCCTGGAGCGAGTACAGCCGCTTTGTCGGTGACGTCTTTGGCGCCCCGCTGGCCATGGAGGCGCTCCTGGCCTTCTTCGTCGAGTCGACGTTCCTCGGCCTGTGGATCTTCGGCTGGAAACAGCTCAAGCCCGGCGTCCATCTGGCCTGCCTCTGGGTCGCCGTCATCGGCTCCCTCTTCTCGGCCTACTTCATCATCGTGGCCAACAGCTGGATGCAGCACCCCGTCGGCGTCGAAATGGTCAACGGCCGGCCCGTCATGACCGACGCGTGGGCCGTGTTCACCAACAACACCGCCCTCGTCGCCGTGCCCCACACCCTCTTCGGCGCCCTCGCCGTCGCCGGAGGGTTCCTGCTCGGCATCGCCTGGTACCACCTGTGGCGCCGCCGCCGCGACGGCATCGATACCGTCGGGGCCGACGGCAGGGTGATTCCCGGCGAGGCCACAGCAATCCTCGGCCGGGACCGCGCAGACCATACCGTCTGGATCCGCTCGCTGCGGATCGGCGCCGTCGTCGCCATGATTTCCTTCGCGGGCACTGCCTTCACCGGGGACCTGCAGGGCAAGCTCATGTTCGAGCAGCAGCCCATGAAGATGGCCGCCGCCGAGGCAGCCTGCCACGACGGCACCGGCTTCTCGGTCCTCAGCGTCGGAAACGTCGGCGCCAAGAACTGCGACGACATCAAAGCCGTGATCGAGGTTCCCGGCATCCTGTCCTTCCTGGCCAAGGGCGACTTCACCACGGAGGTCAAGGGCGTCAACAGCCTGCTGGGCGAGTACCAGGCCAAGTACGGCACCACACTGCCGGACAACCCCATCTACGGGGACCGCGCCGGCCAGCAAATCCAGTACGTGCCGGTCATGGAAGTCACCTACTGGGGCTTCCGGATGATGATCGGCTTCGGCGGCGTGGCCGCCCTCGCAGCCCTACTGGCACTGTGGGTCACCCGCAAGGGCACCGTGCCGGCCTCCCGCGGACTCATGCGAGTGGCGGTGTTCGGCATCCTGGCACCGTTTGGTGCCAACGCGGCAGGCTGGATCTTCACCGAGATGGGCCGCCAGCCGTTCGTCGTCGCCCCGAACCCGGACCCCAGCGGCATCGATCAGGTCTTCATGTTCACCGCAGCGGCCGTCTCACCGGGGGTCTCGGCCGGTGAGATCCTGACCTCCCTCGTGGTCCTGACCAGCATTTATGCGGTGCTGCTGGTGGTGGAGGTCAAGCTCCTTGTCAAGTACATCCGCGGCGGCGTGGCCTCGGCCATGCCGGAACTTGTCCATGCCCCCGTTGACGAAAACGAAGACGGCACCCCCCGGGGCGGTCCGGGCAAACCCGACGACGACGTCCTGGCTTTCGCCTACTAGGCGCCAGCCCAGCAACCCACCTACCCAGCAACCCCACACGGAAAAGCGCAGAGGATTCTCAGCATGGAACTGCTACCCACCATCTGGTTCGTCGCCATCGCGGTGCTGTGGACGGGCTATCTCTTTCTCGAGGGCTTCGACCTTGGCGTCGGCATGCTGATGAAGGGGTTCGCCCGGAACAACACAGAACGCCGCGTTCTGATCAACACGATCGGCCCGGTCTGGGACGGCAACGAGGTCTGGCTCCTGACCGCCGGCGGCGCCACCTTCGCGGCCTTCCCGCTCTGGTACGCCTCGCTGTTCTCCGCCCTGTACCTGCCGCTCCTGCTGGTCCTCGTGGCGCTCATCTTCCGCGCAGTCGCCTTCGAATACCGCGGCAAGGTGGACAACCCCCGCTGGCGCGCCCGCTGGGACTGGGCCATCTCGGCAGGGTCGTTCGTCGCGGCCTTCGGCGTCGGCGCCGCACTGGCCCTGACCACCACGGGACTGCCGCTGGACGCCAACGGCGACCGCGAGGGCGGCCCGTTCGCCTGGTTCAGCGGCTACGCCGTGCTCGGCGGGCTCGCCGTCGTCGGGTTCTCCCTCCTGCACGGACTCGGGTTCCTGGCGCTGAAGACCGACGGCGACGTACGCCACCGGGCGCGGGCGTGGTTCGTCCGGCTGCTGCCCGTGCTGCTGCTGCCCATGGCCGGCTGGGCGGTGAGCCTCCAGCTCCTCAGCGGCGAGGCCTGGACTATCGCTGCCGTTGTCGCCGCCGTCGTCGCGGCAGTGCTGGCATGGAATTTCGCCCGCAAGGGTGCCGAAGGCCGTGCCTTCATGTCGCTGGGGGCATTCCTCCTGCTCGGCAGCGCGTCCATCTTCGGTGCCGCCTTCCCGGTGGTGCTTCCCTCCACCCTGAACCCCGCATTCAATCTCACCGTCTCCAACGCCTCGTCCTCGGACTACACCCTGGGCCTGATGAGCATCGTGGCCTGCATCGGGCTGCCGCTGGTCCTGGCGTACCAGGCCTGGACGTACTGGGTGTTCCGGCGCCGGGTGAGCGCGGCGCACATCCCGGAGGCGCACAGCTTCCTTCCCGCGATCGCCGCCAAAGCGCTGGCACCGAAGGACTAACTTCCCTGATGAGACCGTTCCCCGCCGGCCCCGCGACCCGTTCCGCCCTCTACCTGCTGGGACTCCTTGCCGCCCTGAAGGCGCTCTCGCTCGTGCTCATGGCTCAGGCCGTGGCCTCGATGCTCGCCGGGCTCGCCGCGCATGACCCCGCCTGGGCAGACCAGCTGGTTCTGGGCGTCGCGGGCGCCGTGCTGCGCTCCCTGACCGTGTGGGCCCAGACCGTGGCCTCACGCCGGGCGGCGCTCGGAGTGAAGGAGGAACTGCGCGCACAACTGCTGGAACAGGCACTTCGGAACGGAACACGGTCGGCCGGACCCGCCGACGGCGGCCTCGCCGTGCTGGCCACCCGGGGGCTGGATGCCCTGGACAACTACTACACCCAGTTCCTGCCCGCGCTGGTGAACTGCGCGGCCATCCCGCTCCTGCTGGGGGCCCGCATCCTGTTCGCCGACTGGATCAGCGCCGTGGTGATCGTGCTGACGGTGCCGCTGGTGCCGCTGTTCATGATCCTGATCGGGCGGTATACCGAGGAACGCGTCCGGGACGCCCAGTCCGCACTGGCACGGCTCTCCGGGCACATGCTCGAGCTCGCCAAAGGCCTGCCCGTCCTCGTGGGACTGGGCCGGGCCTCCGCCCAGCGCCAGGCACTGGAGGACATGTCCGAGGAATATCGTTCCCGGACCATGGGGACTTTGCGCACCGCCTTCCTCTCCGCCCTGGCCCTGGAGCTCATCTCGACGATTTCGGTGGCGGTCGTCGCCGTGTTCATCGGCGTCCGCCTGGTCCACGGCGACATGGCGCTTGAGGCAGGTCTGCTTGCACTCATCCTGGCTCCCGACTGCTACCTGCCGCTCCGGGAGCTTGGCACCGCACACCACGCCAGCGACGAAGGCCGGGCAGCGCTCGCCGAAACCACTGCGGTCCTCGCGGACCCGGGAGCCGCGCCGCTGATTCCGGCGCCGGCGTCCGCTCCTGCTGCCGGCCCGCCTGCCGTGACTGTGGACGGGCTGGCCGTTCGCTTCGGCGGACGCATTGACGCCGCCGTCGGGCCGCTGAGCTTCACCGCTGCCGCCGGCAAGATCACGGCCCTCGACGGGGCCAGCGGCGCCGGCAAGAGCACCGTGCTCGGAGTCCTCGCGGGGACCATCGGGACGGGCACGGGAACCGTCGTGTCCGGACGCCTCGGAGGATTCACGACGGCGGACGTCGCCTGGGTGCCACAGCACCCCGTCATGCTGGCCTCCACAGTGCTGGACGAGATCCGCCTGTATCTCGGCGTTCCCGCCTACGAACCCGGCACTGCCGCGGCCGGCAGTGCCGTGAACGCGCTGGCCGGGACTGCGGCGGCCACTGCCGCCGGCACTTTGGCGGATACTTCCGCCGGCAGTTCGGCCGCCGCGGAAGCCGATGCGGCAGCGCAGCGGTGCCTCGCGGCCGTGGGCGCGGAGCACCTGGCCGCCAAGCACCCGGCCGAGCTGAGCCCGGGGGAGCTGAGGCGGGTGGCGCTGGCCCGCGGGCTGGCACGGATCGAGGCCGGCGCCAGCGTACTGCTCCTGGATGAACCCACCGCCCATCTGGACCGCGGATCGGCCACAATGGTCAATCGAACCCTCGCCGGGCTCCGGGGACAAGTCACTGTGCTGCTCGTCGCGCACGACCGGCAGACCCGGGAGCTTGCCGACACGCTCGTCGCGGTGTCGCCGGGTGCCGGCCGGCATCACGGCAGTGAACCTCCGGCTCCCATCCCGCTGCGGACGGCGTCCGCCGAGGGAGACCCGGGCGTGCAGGCTGCGGCCATCCGGCCGCCGTCCGTCGTGGATGCCGCGACGCCGGGCCCGACCCCGGGCCGCCTTGAAACCGACGCAGAGCCTGCCGCGGCCGTGGCGGCGGCCCCAGCAGGCTCAGCCGGCCCGTCCGGTTCGGTCCCGGCCCAGCTGCGTCGCCTTCTGGCCCCAGTAAAGGGCCGGTTTGCCGCCGCCGGCGCCGTGGGCACTTTGGCGGCCCTGTTCGCCGTCGCCCTCGCCGGGCTTTCCGGCTGGCTCATCATCCGCGCCAGCGAACAGCCGCCCATCCTGTACCTGCTCACCGCGATTGTCGGCGTGCGGTTCTTCGGCGTCGGCCGGGCCTGCCTGCGGTACTCGGAGCGGCTGCTGCTGCATGACGCGGTGTTCGCCGCCCTGACCCGCCTCCGGGGCCGGCTCTGGGAGTCGCTGAGCCACCGGGCACTGTCCCTGCGCCGGCTCCTGCAGGGCGGCAACGTTCTGGGAACGGTGGTGGACGACGTCGACACTGTCCGCGAGCTCCTGCCCCGCGTCGTGCTGCCGCCCGTAACTACCATAGCTGTCGCCGCGGCCGCAGTGGTCGGGATCGGGCTACTGCTTCCCGCGGCGCTGCCCGCCGTTGTCGCGGCAGCGCTGCTGAGCATCATCGTAGCCCCCGCACTGGCGTTGGCCGCCGACCGCATGTCTGCCGGCACCGAGCAGAAGCTCCGCTCCGGCGTGCTCCGCCACGTGGCCGCTGCCCTGGACGCCCGCGCAGAACTGAATGCGAACGGCGTAAGCGCCCCCGTGCTCGGTGCGATTGGACGGGCTGACCGGGCCGCGACGGCTGCTTCACAGCGGTCGGCATGGGCTGAGGGGCTCGGCCAGGCCCTGACCGTCCTGGCCTGCGCGGGAGCTGCCCTGGCCAGCGCCGTGCTGGCTGCCCCGCTCGCCCTTAGCGGCGCGGTCGAACCGGAGACTGTCGCCGTCGTCGTCCTCGTGCAGCTTGCCCTGGTGGACCCCTACGCGGCCATCTCCACGGCCGTGCGGCAGTACCCGGCGCTGCGCGCCGTGATGCGGCGGATCAGCGAGGCAGGGGTCCTCAAGTCGGGGGCCAACGCTGAACCGGACACCGTCGACACCGCAACCGGTGGCGTGGTGCACGTGGCCTCGCGGCCCGGCGGCGGGCCCGGGATCGAACTCGTGGACCTCGCCGTCGCGTGGCCTGGCGGCGGCAACGTCTTTACCGGACTCACGGCCGAGGCCGGCCCCGGGCGCTGGCTGGCCGTCACCGGCGCCTCCGGCTCGGGCAAATCGACCCTGCTGGCCGCGATCCTGGGATTCCTGCCGGCGGCCGGCGGCCACCTCTACCTGAGCGGACGCGCCGCCTGGTGCCCGCAGGAGGCGCACCTGTTCGACTCGACCATCCGCGGCAACCTTCTCCTGGCGCGGCCGGAGACCGCTCCCGCCAGCACGGACAGTACCCAGGCTGGGTCCGGAGGCGACGAGCAGATGCGCGCTGCCCTTGACGCCGTCGGACTCGGTCCGTTGATGGCCCGGCTCGAGGACGGCCTGGACACCCGGATCGGCCCGGGCGGGGCGTTCCTCAGCGGCGGGGAACGTACGCGCCTTGCCGTTGCGCGCACGCTCATGACCGGGGCCGATGTCATCCTGCTCGATGAACCGACGGCGCACCTCGATGGGGAGTCAGGCAGGCTCATGCTCGCCGAATTGCGGGATGGGCTCCGCGACCGGACCGTTGTCCTGGTCACCCACAACCCGGACGATATCGACGCCGCGGACACCCGGCTGGACCTCGACGGCGCCGCTGCCGCCGCTGCCACGGGCCACGGTCCAGCGACGGCGGCCGTGCTGGCGCGGGGGTAGCGCGCCGATTAGCCTGTTGCCATGAACCGAAACGGCGAGCTCCAGCTCCGGCCCACACTCGATCCCCGGCTGTCCTGGCGGGCGGCGGGGCACAGCGACCTCGACGCCTGGGCCGGGCTGATCGCCCGGACCGCCGCCGTCGAGCAACCCGTCTGGTTTGAGCGTCGGGCGGATCTGGAACAGATCCTGGCGTCGAATAACAACCCGGTGGCGGCAAACACCATCCTCGGCTTCGATGAAGAGGGCGTTGCCCGGGCATACGGCCGGATCACCAAAAACCGCGACGGTGACAAAGCGAACGGCTCCGGCTGCGTTGACCCTGAGTTGCAGGGGAGCGGGATCGGCACCGGGCTGCTGGGCTGGATGGAACAGCGCACCATAGACCGCTTCGCAGAGGACGCAGGGCCGGCTGCGCCTGCCGTGGTCCCGCGCCCGAGGCTGCGGCTCCACATCGAGCAGCAGCACCAACACCAGGCCGCCTTGTTCGCCGGTTCCGGCTTTCGTATTGTCCGCTATTACAACGAGATGCACCGGCCACTGACCCAGGCTGTGCCTGAAATTGCCCTGGACCCCGGACTGGAGCTCGTGACTTTTGGGCCGGAGATGCATGAGCCGGTGCGGCTGGCGCACAACGCGGCGTTCCGGGACCACTGGGGCAGCGAGCCCCGCGACCAGGAAGGATGGGGCTTTGTGGTGAATGATCCGCAGGCCCGGCCGGACCTGAGCGGCGTGGTCCTGGACCGTTCCACCGGGACGGTGGCCGGATACCAGTTGGCCACCCACGACGCCGAGGGCGCCCTGACCCGGGGATTCCGCGAGGGGTACACAGAGCTCCTAGGCGTCCGGCGGGAATTCCGGGGCCGCGGCATCGCGCAGTTGCTCTTGGCCGATGCCATGCGCCGCTTCGCTGCTGCGGGCATGGACGTGGCCTCACTGGATGTCGACTCGGAGAACCCGACCGGGGCGCTCGCGCTCTACGTCAAGATGGGCTATGCGGCCGTCAACCGGAGCATGGCGTGGGACAAGGAGCTTCAGCCGGCAGCGCCGTAGCTCTCGCTAGCCGTCCACATCGTGGAGGTGATGGACGACGTCGTGCAGGAAGTACTGCGCGAAGGTCAGAACAGTGAACACTGAGCCGTTGCTCCGGATCCCCTTGCGGCCCCAATCCTCCTCCGGGACCCGCGCGAAGGACGCGGCAATCTGCTCGCCCTCCGCGGTCAGTTCGGCGCCGACCTGGGTGGGCTCGGCGTTGGCGTAGTCCTGCTCGATTGCCGCCATGTCCTGGTCCCAGTCAGCGAACCGGGCATCGTCCTCGGTCAGCATGAGGGACAGGCGGTGATCGAAAAGCGTGAAGACATCCCGGACGTGGCAGCCGTACTCGAGGACGGACCACGTGGCCTCGTTGGGGCGTTCCGTCGCGTCCGGCCGGCGGAGGGCTGCCCGCCACCGCGGGAGCATGCTGGTGACTATCCCCGGCGCCGTGGCCGGGGTCGCAGCGGAGGCATCGAAACCGCACTCTGGGCAGGGCCGTGACAGGACCCAAGTCCAGTCCTTGGTATCCGGAATGATAGGCATTCCAGCAGTGTAGGTGCATTTGTTGCGGCGGGCATCCCGATCTGTTGCTGCAGCCGGTGTGGCGCCGGATCATGATGACGACCAAGTCCCGGCCTCGGTTGTTTTCGCTGTCGTTGCCAGGGTGCCCACTAAAATTGTCACACCCCCTCGGCAGACTGTAGTTGTGGAAGCCGTCAGGGATTTCATTCCTTTCGAGGATGATCAGGGCATGGACCGGGGCACGGACCCGGCCCCGCACTCCGGTGCGGACGTCGCCCTGGCCGCCCGGTCGGGCCTGGACGTCGCCCTGGCGCTCCTGCAGGGAGTGAACTCGACGGCGCTGGAGGACGCGGAATCGTGGGGATTCCGGACCGCGTCGGACTTCGCCGGACAGGTGGAGGAGTTCTCCCGCATAGCGGAGTTTCTGCAGCTGGTCGCGGCCGCCGCCGTGGACCGGACCCGGAAGCAGTCCGCCGCCGCGGCCGCGGGGACTGCGGCGGGGCCGGTCACCGCGTGGACCACGGGCTGGCGAGAGAGCCCCGGCCAGTGGGAGACCGGCGGGGCCGGAACCGCAACCGCAGCCGCAGAGCCTGCCGGCACCTCCGCGGGCGCGGGGCCCGCCGACGGGCCCAGTTCCTTGGCGGCGGTTCCAGCGGCCGGCTCGGCCGGGCCGGGGTCGGTGCTGGATGACGGGTACCGGAACACCACAAAGTTCCTGCGGGCGAGGCTGCGGATCGGCGCCGCGGAGGCGAAGCGCCGGCTCTGCCTCGCCGAAACCCTGCTGCCCCGGCAGGGAATCGGCGGCCGGGCCGTACCTGCCGTGTACCGGGAGCTTGGGGCCGCGGTTGCGGCCGGCGAGGTCGCGTCCCGGGCCGCGACGGTCATCGCCGCCGCCCTGGACCGGGTTAGGCCGCTGTGCGGTGCCGAAGCGGCGGCCGCCATGGAGCACGCCTTGACCCGCACGGCCGCCGAGAACGACGCCGACTTCCTGGCCCGGGTCACCCGCAGCTGGGCCGATGCGTTGGACCAGGACGGCGCCGAACCGGCCGATGAACTGCTCCGCCAGCTCCAGGGCGCCTTCGTCCGCAAACCCCGGCACGGCCTGCAGCACCTGGAGATCTTCGCCACCGCCGACCAGTTCGAATACCTCCTCACGGTGATGAACACCGCCACCAACCCCCGCACGGGCAACGCGGCACAGGCCGGAACGGGACACGGGTCCGCGGCAGCGGACGGTGAAGACGCCGGGCACAGCCCTGCCG
>NZ_JBFUAF010000030.1:0-28095 GCF_056406415.1 Arthrobacter sp. P1_C12_2
AGCGTCACGACCTTCTTGGCGGTGCTGCGGAACCAGGCGTTGATGTCGAATTCCTGGAACGACTCCCGGCCGCGGTCCGCGACCGGGATGAGGCCCACGAACAGGATCAGCGGGGTGGCGTCCTGGTGTGCGGTGTGGATGGCGATGAAGGCGTTGGCGGCACCGGGACCACGGGTCACCATGGCCACGCCCGGAAGCTCCGTCAGCCGGCCTTCGGCGAGGGCCATGAACCCGGCGCCGCCTTCGTGGCGGGTCACCACGGTCTCAATGGAGGATCCGTGCAGGCCGTCCAGCACATCCAGGAAGCTCTCGCCCGGGACGCCGTAAACGCGCTGAATACCGGCTCGTTCGAGCTGGGCAACAATCAGGTGCCCGGCGGTGGTTGAGGTGCTCAATGCTTCATTCCCTCTTCTTCGATGCTGAGGGCCGGCAGGGCAATCCCCGAGAGTGCGGTCAGAACCGACACGACCAGCAGGATGATGGCCCCGGGCCAGAATGAGTTGCCGTTGGCGGCCACGAGGGCCGTGGCGATAAGTGGCACAAAGCCGGAGATGACGCCGGCGCTGTTGGAAGTGATGGCTACGCCGGTGTACCGGACCTTCGTGGCGAAGAGCGCGGTGAGGGCCGTTCCGGACACCGCGTAGGGAACGGACAGGGTGGACACGCCGACGATCATGGCCAGGATGACCAGGACGGGGTTGGCGGTGTCGATGGCCAGGAAGACGGGTACGGCGATGACGGCGGATGCGACGCCGCCCCAGAGGATGACCTTGCTGGCGCCGAACTTCTCGCCCATGCGTCCGGCCCAGGTCAGGGCGAAGATTTCCACGACGGCCGCCAGGAGCGAGCCGAGCAGCAGGGTTTCGTAGGGCATCTTGAGCACCTTGGTGCCGTAGAACACCACAAAGCTGGTGATGAGGTAGAAACCGCCGATGCCCAGCAAAGCGGAGCACATGCCGACCAGGATCTGGCGCCAGCTCTTCGTCAGGACGCCGCGGATGGGCGCGTGCTCGGTCTCACCCGACTCCATAAGGGCTTCGAATTCAGGCGACTCGCTGAGCCTGCTGCGGATCCACATCGAGATGGCCAGCAGCGGGATCGCCGCGATAAACGGGATGCGCCAGCCCCACGCGTCAAAGTTCGTCTGGCCCACCAGGTAGAGCATGCCGAAGAAGCCGCCGGAGGAAAGGATGGTGCCGATCGGCGAGCCGAGCTGCGGGAGGGCGGCGTAGCGGGCGCGCTTGGCGACCGGTGCGTTTTCGACTGCGATGATCACCGCGCCACTCCACTCGCCGCCGACGGCGAGGCCCTGCAGGATGCGGAGGGCGACCAGCAGGATGGGTGCTGCGACGCCGATCGTCATGTAGTTCGGCAGCAGGCCGATGAGTCCGGTCACGAGGCCGATGCCCACGATGGTGACCATCAGGATTTTCTTGCGCCCTACCTTGTCGCCCAGGGCGCCGAAGATGAAGCCGCCGATCGGGCGGGCAACGAAGCCCACGGCCAGGGTGGCGAAGGAGCTCATGGCCGAGACGAAGGGGTCCTGGGATACGAAGTACTGGGCGTTGAACACCAGCGCCGCTGCGGTGGTGAACAGGAAGAAGTCGTACCACTCCAGCGCCGTTCCGACGAGGGCCGCGAGGGCGACTTTCTTGGCCACGCTCTCATCGACAGCCCCGGGCGGGCTGGCGATGGTGGTGGCGCTGCTTGCGCTGCTTGCCATGAATACTCCAAATGCGAAACGTAGTGCGGATTGAGCCGGCGGGTGGGGGGAGCCGGGATGGGAAGTGACGTGATTCACTGGATTCAATTGTCTCAGTAGATCTGCTCAAATAACTTAGCTGGCGGCAACCGGAATCATCCCGTATCGTGTGCAAATGCACAATTTAGATGATGCCGCTGTCACCCGCAGATGGTCAGAGCTCGTGGAGCTACTTCACGACAGGGTGGACATCTTGGCTGAGAAGTTTATGACCCAAGTGCGGGAGATCCCCGAATATCGGGAATCCGCCGTTGACACCGACGAGATCATGCAGACGGCCCGGGAAACCTTCCATCGGCTTGTGAACGCCCTCAGGAACGGCGGGAGCCGCCCCGGAGGGGAGCTCGACGGAGAATTTTCTGCGGCCTTGGGTGCCAAACGTGCCCGGTCCGGAATTCCAGCCGAAGCCCTCATCTCCGCGGTGCGCTTGGACTTCACCATTCTTTGGGCAGAGCTATTGGCGATCGCTGATCCAGCCGATGCGCCCATGTTGACATCCCGGGTGGATCAAGTGTGGCGTGTTGTGGACGAGTTTGCCGCTCGCACAAACGCAAGTTACCTCAATGAGCGTGTGCGCATGGCTCAGGAGGAGTCAAGCATTCAGAACGAGTTCATTGCGAGGCTGTTCAGTGTCGCGAATCCTTCGGCAGAAACGGCCGCCCAGGTTGCCGACGCGTTGGGAGTATCAGCCACTGCTCGGTTTGGTGTTGTGGCAGCCAGCGGAAGCGCCGCGGCTCGCTTGCGAGCCGCTAAAGGAAACGCCTCGGCCAAGCGCAACCAACGACTCTTCCTCCGTGAATCGGGCGACATGGCCTACGTGTTCTGGCCCGTGGTGGCGCCGCGGACGGGCGAAGACGTAGTTCCTGCCCTAACGGTGCCAGAGGTGCTTAAGGAGATCCCCTGCGGTGTAGCCGAGGCGAGCGGACTACGGGCATTGCCCTCGGCGGGCCGAACTGCCTCAAGCTTGGCTGCCCTCTTACATCCCGGTGACACCGGCCCGCTTTCGGCGGACCTCGCGTGGCCCAGACTTGCCAAGCGACAACTCCAGGAGGCCGGGCTCGATCTCCTGGAAGAGCTTGATGTTGCGCTTGAGCGTTGTCGTGGTGTCGAAAGGGAAAGACTGACGGAGGCGGCTCGACATTTTCTTCAGTCGGGCAGTGTCACGGTCACTGCAGCCCGAATTTTCTGTCATCGAAATACCGCCCAAAACAGGCTCAACCGATTTCAGGAGTTGACCGGAATCGATCTGACGGTGCCGGTTCAGGCAGCTCGGTTGGTTGTAGCCTGGGCCTGATCTCTGGTTTCGAAGCTTGGTCCAAAAGACCAACACCGGCTACCAAATCCAGAAAGGAGACCCGGATGACCCCACATCCGAGCAGGCGGACGGCCCACTAGCCAGGGCCCTGTCCCCACCCGCATAACTGAACAGGCCGCCGCGGCGGCGCCAGGCCAAGCCGAGGAACAAGCGTAAGAGGGACCCGAGCAGGGGGAGTGCTGTGCCCGAGGTGGGACTCGAACTGCATTCCGGCCCTTGCAACTACTGGGCTCCCCCGGAATCATGCGGTATCCGGGCCAGTCCGGCCATCACACGACCCGGTCAGAAGCGAACCGGGGGCACCGCCGACGGGTCAGGTGCCGGGAGATCCGACGGCACCGGAGGGTTAGGACTCATGGCACAGACTAACGGAGAAGCAGGTCCCAGCCGCCGGGTCTGGTTAGGGTGGAGGATGACCGGAGAACCGAACACCTGGCACGACAAGCACAAGGCTTCCCTCACCCGCGGACAGCAGGCCGCGGACCTCATGCGAAACGGGATGAGGAGCTGGCCTTTCGTGGGAGGTTTCATCGCCTTCATGCTGGTCTGGGCCGCCGTAAACACCTGGGCGCTGGCGACCCATGCCTGGGATCCGTACCCCTACATCCTTCTTAACCTCTTTCTGTCCATGCTGGCCGGTCTGCAAGGAGCAATTCTGCTCATCGCCGCCAAACGCCAGGATGCCATCGCCGGGGCCATGGCCCAGCATGACTACACTACGAACCTGAAGGCCAAGGAAGGGATCGATCTCCTGATGGACATTAACCGCCAGCAGTTGGAGATTCTCCGCGAACTTCAGCAACTCACAGAACACGGACCAAACGAAAGCAGCCTTACAACAAGCGCCCGCCCGGCCTAAAGATGAACCGATACCGGCGGCTGGCAACCCTAGCTACCGGCTCAGGCGTTCCGCAAAGAGGTGCCCCACCCCTGGCAGTGACCTGCGGTGTCGTTGGCATGAGTTGCCCGCACCAGTTCTTGGGACAAAACAGGGCGAGTGCAAAGGACTGTGACATCGGTTAATCAGAAGTCCCGTACACCGCCACGCAATGGTCACCTTCAGCCGTGGGCACCAACCAGCAACGGCTACGGGATTGAAACCTTGCCCGCGTCCGTTGCCGGGACGCACCGGTAGAGGGTAGGTACAGAGACGCCGAGGTTTTTGGCGACTTCCCAGGGCAGTGTGCCCTGGCCGAGGAGCTTTCGTGCGGAGCGGATCTTGAAATCCGTTATGACCCGTTTGCGGCCGCCTACCCTGCCTGGACCCCCACGGCCCGCGGCCGGCCTTGGAACAGGACAGCAGCCCAAAAGCGCAACTTGATGCCTATAGGAGCATGATGGGAGCGCACGCCTTGGGGGCAGCCGCGTATGCCGCGAAAGCGGCCGGACTGGCGGCGCCCGATCGGCCCCAGACGGTCGACGACGAGGTCCACTGGCAACTCGAGCACATGAGCGCCGAAGCCCGGTCCGCGCTTCGGCGCTTGCCACCGCTGGGTGGGAATTCCGCCGGTCCGCTGGGGTCAGGACTTCTCGCGTCCGGAATCCTCGCCTCGATCATCCGCGCGATCCAGACCGACTTGGCTCGCCCTGACCAGCCTGCCTCCTCCAGCTGAATCTGCCACCCGCAAGCCGGTCCCCCAGCACGACACCATCCGCCCGCACTGGCGCTGCCAGAAAATCCGTTACAGATACAGGAATCGCGCATGCCCCTGCCGCAACCGTATTCCAGCCCCCGCAAACTCTCGACTTCCGCGGAAACATAAGGCGGCGCTGGCCGTTATAGCCTCACCGGTCAGAGCATCTCGGCACGGAACAAAGCTGCCCGCGAGGCCTCGTACACCATGTCAAGGACAACGCCGGCACCAGCTTCTGGTCCACTGCCAACACAGAAGTCGAATGTTCCTCGTTCAACCGCATCGTTGCCGGCGTTGTCCCTTGCCCCCGCAGTCGAATCAGCCCTGCAGCGCCTCGGGGAACGCCGCCCACTCGTCAGCGTGGCGATCTATGAAAAGCCACTCGAGACGCCGCTCATCAATCTCGCGTTGCGGGTGAGGCGCATCCAAGGACCATCTGCTACGCCGGGGCGGACTATTCTGCGGTGATCGACCTCAGGGCCAAAGGTCACCACACGACGAAAGGATAGGTTGAGGACATCCCCCTCAGTGGAGTGGCCCAGGCAGGATGCGAGAAGCTCCGCAGGGGCCAGAAGATGAAGCTGCTGTTTGATCCTGCCTTCTGATCACCCCGGCAAATGTAAATCTACGGAAGTATCTTCCATGGAATCTATCTGTTAGTCTCAATCCATGGACTCCAGAGACGACCACGCCGACTTCTATCCGCTCTTCAGCACGCTGACCCGGCTCGAAACGGAACTGTGGGACGCTGTTGACGCCCGCCTGCGCCAGGAATGCGGCCTTCCCCTCGGCAGGTTCGAGGCGATGGTCGTCGTATCCTCCCTTGGCACGTGCAGAGTGTTCGACATCGCGTCGGCGCTGGCCATCACCGTGGGCGGCGCCAGCAAGCTCGTTGACCGTGTTGAAGCGGCGGGATACTGCTCGCGGAAGATGAATCCGGGCGACCGGCGTTCTTCCCTCCTCGACCTCACGGAAGAAGGGAATGCGGTGGTCGCTCGGGGCCGGCAGGTGGTCGAGGCCGAACTCGCCCGCTGGTTCACACCGGCCTTGACCAAGCAGGAGAGCGGCACGCTGCTCGACCTCCTGGCACGGCTTCGCAGCGCACAGCGGCTTTCCGTGGACTCGACGGCGGCCGGTCAGTGAACGGCGGCAGCATGCGGGCGGTTGTGCTGGACGGCCCGGGGCCGGCCGAGGCGCTGGTGATCCAGGAACGGCCCATCCCCGTTCCGCGGCCGGGCCAGGTACTCATCCGGGTCCGGGCCTTCGGGCTCAACCGCTCCGAACTCCACACACGCCTGGGCCTGGCCGAGGGCGTCACGTTTCCGCGCGTGCCCGGGATCGAAGCCGTCGGAGAAGTGGCAGACTCCCCCGGCGGCGAGTTCCGCACCGGGCAGAAGGTCGCCACTCTGATGGGCGGCATGGGCCGCGTGTTCGACGGCGGCTACGCCGAGTACACGTGCGTGCCGGCCCGGCAGGTCATACCGTTCGAATCAGACCTGCCATGGGACGTGATCGGGGCCGTCCCGGAGATGCTGCAGACCGCACACGGCTCCCTCACCATCGGCCTGGACATCCAGTCCGGCCAGAGCCTCCTCATCCGCGGCGGAACCTCGTCCGTCGGCATGGCCGCCGCAATACTGGCCAAGCGAAGCGGGCTCACCGTCCTGGCGTCAACCCGCGACGAGGCCAAAAGGGAAGCGCTGGCCTCGATCGGCGTCGACCATGTCCTGATCGACGACGGCGACCTCGCCGCCGCCGTGCGCCGCATCGTTCCCGACGGCGTGGACGCCGCCCTCGAACTCGTCGGCACCCCCACACTGCCTGACACGTTGCACGCCACCCGGGTCCACGGCGTCGTCTGCTTCACCGGGATGCTCTCAAACCAGTGGACAGTCCCCGATTTCTATCCGATTGACTACATTCCGCGGGGCGTCCGGCTCACCTCCTACACGGGCGGAGCTGCGGACCTTCCCGGCAGCGTGCTCCAGGAATTCCTGCAGGCGGTCAGCGGCGGCACCGCAGTGGTCCCCATCGGCAAGGTCTATGCGCTGGATGACATCGTCCAGGCCCACACCGACATGGAGGAAAGCCGCGGCAGCGGCAAACTCGTCGTCACCACGTAAGACCCACGATCGGCGCGGCCCAACCCCGGGAGGCCGGCTTCTTCCACGCCTCCAACACAGGACAAACCCATGCCACTTCCTGCCCTTTCACGCTCGTCCCTCGGTACCCGGCACGCCGTTCGGCAACCGATCCGTTGCCAGCCCAACGCGCTAACGCGCTACCGAAGGCCTCCATCGCCGTCGCCGCTCTTTCCACCATCGTCGAGTGGTACGACTTCACCCTTTATCTCTTCATGGCCACGGTTCTGTCCCGGGTAGTCTTTGGCGGAGGCCCGGATTCCCTGCTCGCCACGCTCGCCATATTCGCGGTATCGTACGTGCTTCGACCGGTGGGAGCCCTGCTGTTCGGTCGGTTTGGTGACCGGTTCGGGCGACGCCCCGTTCTCTTGGTGAGTATGGCCATCATGGCGGCGCTGCTCCCCACGCATGCGCAGGCAGGCGCGGCGGCAGGCGCGGCGTTCCTTGCCCTGCGGTGCGTCATGGCTTTCTCCGTGGGCGGCGAATATCCGGCAGTCAGCACTTATCTTCTGGAAGGGGCACGGCCCGGACGCCGCGGCCTGGTCACGGCCCTGGCCTCCATGGCGAGCGAGATTGGCGCCCTGCTGGCCGTCGCGGTATCTGCTGTCACGACGACGATGCTGGACCGGGCGGCGCTGGATGACTGGGGCTGGCGTATTCCATTTGCATTCGGTGCACTCCTGGCCGTGGCAACGCTGGGGGCCCGGACCAGGCTGAAGGAGACCCCAGTCTTTGCCCAACAGCAGACAACAGGCCAGGTACGCGAACCTCTACAGTTCATCCTTCGCACCCAGCGTGCCGGCCTCTACAGGGCATTCGCTATTTCCGCGTTGGCGTCGATCACCTACTACGTAGGCATCATCTACGTGCCAACCTACCTGACGTCGGTCTCGGGCTTTCCGGAGGGCAGCTCTTTGTGGCTGTCCACCGCAGCCTCCGTCCGGTGATCGCGGTGGCGCCATACGCCGGCGCGATCTCAGACAGGTTCGGACGGCGGGCGACGCTGCTGTGGCTGTGCGTCGTGACCATCGCCCTGCCGGTACCGATGTTTGCCCTCATGTCCGTCAATTCACCAGCGGCCGCACTTTGCGGGGCCGTCGTCTTGGCGTGCGCGGCTGGCGGCGTTACCGCGGTAGCGGCGTCCGCAGCCGCCGAACAGTTCCACGCTGCCGGCAGGCTCACGGGACTTGCTTGGGGGCGACGGCGGCGACAGCCGTTTTCGGCGGCCTGGCACCCTATCTGGCGACCCTGCTCACCCAAGCAACACGTTGGACGCTCCTGCCTGGCGCCCTGGTAGCCGCGGTGGCGCTGGCCGCACTCCCCGTCCTGACGCGGATGCCGGAAACGACCCCCAAGAGAGCGACAGAAACCAAAGGGCCGCCGAGTGCCAGACACAGAGTTCTCTTCCTCGACATCGGCAGCGAATCCATCTTCCCCAAACTCCTTGTGACGCCCCGGTGATTCGCAACAGTTGATCGGGGAATACTCGACAGGCAATAATGGTTGAAGCTTCAACAGAGTCTTCATGTGTCCAACACCCACGAGCAGGAGCATTCATGCGCATCTCCGAGAAGTCCACGGATCTTGACGGCCGCCCCCCGAGCACTTCGGCCGTGGCGGCCACAGCCGGCTCAACCGACCCCGCGGCGCCCCTGGTGGTGCTGTTGCACGGCAGGGGTTCAAGCGAGCGGGAGATCATTGCCCTCGCCGACCACCTACCACCCGGCCCCGCCTACGCCGCCGTCCGAGCACCGATCGCCGAGGGCGGCGGCTATGCATGGTTTGCCAATCGTGGCATCGGCCGTCCGGTTGCCGAGTCGCTGACGGCATCCATGGCGTGGTTCCGAACCTGGCTCGATACTGTCGCCCCGGCGGGCCGACCGGTCGTACTCGTCGGTTTCAGCGGGGGTGCAGCATTCGCTGGCGGACTGGTCCTTGCAGATCCGCAACGATTCTCCGGAGCGGCTATTCTGTACGGCACCWTGCCGTTCGACGCCGGCGTCCCCGTCACGCCGGCCCGACTGGCAGGTCTTCCGGTTTTCGTCGCTCAGGGCGACCAGGACAAAGTCATTCCGCCGGAACTGCTGGACCGCACCTGGAACTACCTGCTGACGGATTCCGCGGCCCCCGCCTACGCCCGCCGGGACCCCGGAGGGCACCAGATTAGCGGCCAAACGCTACGTGAACTCGGGAACTGGATCCACGAGCGGCTGTCGTTCCTGGCTCGTTTTGGAGCAGATGAAGGCACCCCCGGCGGACACTGGCCGGCCTTGCCCGACGGGCACCTTCCCCGCAGGGCCGGTCAGCGTCCCACCGTGTCATGGACAATCCCGCAGGAACAGCGCAGCGACAATGCGCCATGGGACCTTCAGGAAAAGTTGTTCGCAAGGATCAGTTCGCTCGCCGGAGTCTCGACTTCGCAGTCCGTTATCTCCGTTCCAGGCGCGCGGGGCCTGATGGTAAAGCCGAAACCTGATGCACCCGTGGATGCGTTCCTGGCCCCCTCAGCCGGGGAGTTTGCCCACCAGCACCCGTCCCACGACGGCTCCCTCCACCTAGCGATGCCGCCAGGACTCGCCGCGGACGCGGTCGCCAAGGGCTGGGCGGTGGCTCACCCGCTGGCCGGCATCCGGCTGGCTCGAGGCATGGTCATGGTCTACGGGCCCCGCGACGAGAATGAGCTACACCTGGTCTCTGCAATGGTAGAGACCAGTCACGCCTACGCCACAAGCCCCAACACCGACGGGTGGTAACCACCTCGTCATCACCGGAACGCCGGACGAGGAACGCAGGCGCGCATCCATCGTGCGAACCAGCGAACTGCTGGCTCAAGATGCCGCGGATGTGGCCCAGCGCCCGTCATAAGCGCCAGCCCGGCCTTCGCAGCTACCGATCCCCCCGCACCAAACCCCGGGGAACTCAGCTGACCACACCCGCCCGCCGCGTGGCCATCAAACGCAAATACCCCGTTCCGTTCAGAAAAATACTTGACGCTTCAACTTTCATGGCTTACATTTAGTTGTAGCTTCAATCATCACTCCCCAAGAGAACAGAATCTGATGAAAACCCTCCTGGCCCGCATATTCGGAAAGAAGACCCTCATGACGAACCTCACCATCATCGGCAACGGCAACATGGCCCGCGGCATCGCAACCCGTGCCCTGGCTGGCGGCCTGACCGTGGAGATCCTCGGACAGGAAGCCGCTAAGGCGCAGGAACTGGCCGCCGAGCTTGACGCCGGCGTCACCTTCGGCACCACCGCCGACGCCCCGCAGGGCGCCATCGTGGTCCTGGCGGTCCCGTTCGAGGCTGCCAAGTCCGTGGTCAGCACCTACGGCGACGCCCTGGCGGGCAAGACCGTTGTGGACATCACGAACCCGGTGAACTTTGAGACTTTCGATTCCCTGGTCGTTGAGCCCGGCAACTCGGCCGCCGAGGAAATCGCGCAACTTGCCACCACCGGCGCCAACGTCGTCAAGGCGTTCAACACCACCTTCGCCGGTACCCTGGTCGCCGGAGAGTCAGGTGGACAGGCGCTGGACGTCTTCATCGCCGGAGACAATGCAGAAGCCAACGCCGCCGTGAGCACCTTCGTCAGCGCCGGCGGCATGCGCCCCCTGGTAGTCGGTCCGCTCAAGCGCGCCCGGGAACTCGAAGGCTTCCAGTTCGTCCTGATGACCATGCAGGCCAACCCGGAGTTTGCCGACTTCAACTGGGACACCGGACTTCAGGTCACCAAATAACCCGACCAGCGATAAGCGTCAAAATACCAAAGGCAAGAGGACGACAGCGGGAAGAATCCGCCGTGGTCCTCTTGCCTTTGCAGTAATGAGCGCTCAGGCGTCCTATTCTTGCCAGCTGCTGGCTAGTACGGGACGACGGGCTTGATGACGGTGCCGTTGGCGGAGTCTTCTAAGCCTTGGTTAATCTTCCCCCAGGCTGTAGTTGCGCATCAGCTTCTCCATGGGAACCGACCTTCCTTCCACAACTGGAGGAGCCTGGGAATGAATACCTGGGGTACGGAACTTCCCTGGAGCACGGTTTTGAACGTCCATCCCTAACCAGTGAAAGTCCGATCTCGAAGCAGACCTCCGTTCCGGAAGCGGCAGCGCCGACCAGCACCAGTGTGCCTCTGAGGGCGAGAGCATCGGCTGTTTGCCGAGGACACGACGAGAGTTTCCCAGGAGTTCCGGCTGCCGGCAGGATCATCATCATGAGGATTTGATCCCAAGTCACAGCAAACCATGCAGTTCCAGGCGCCAAGGTGTGTACGTTGTGCACACCCCTTTTTGACCCCTCTCATAGCCTGAAACCCAACGACCACACGCCAATTCGAAGTCATGGTGTCCTGATTGCGCTGACCATACACCACCGTGGAGTACACGGACCTCAGCGTACTCCCGGAGAACTTGACCGCGGCCGATCACGTTGAAGCCCGGATTAGGCCCACGAACACGGGCAAGCTCCCCACAGTCGCAGCACTGGTCCCCTCCCCGGCAACTTCCCACCGGCTGTCACCATCACCGATCAGGGCCCCTATGTGCAGACTGCATGCTTCCCCATGATCCATCACGGGAATGTTGCTCCGGCGATGGACGCCCGAAACTCCCTATCGCCGTCTTCGGGAACATTCAAATGAACGTGCGCCCCTCACGGTTCTATTTGACAATAATTCTGAGT
The DNA here is from genome assembly GCF_056406415.1 of Arthrobacter sp. P1_C12_2. Classification (NCBI taxonomy): domain Bacteria; kingdom Bacillati; phylum Actinomycetota; class Actinomycetes; order Micrococcales; family Micrococcaceae; genus Arthrobacter; species Arthrobacter sp. P1_C12_2. Next base: position 11,533 of record NZ_JBFUAF010000030.1, read on the forward strand.
CGACTCAGAATTGAGTAAGGTCATTTTTATCCAAACCGCACGTCATATAGGAGCAGCACGCCATGAGGGCATTCGTCGTCACCAAGTACAAGGAGCCGCTGCGCGCAGCAGACGTCCCTGAGCCGACCGTCGGCGACCGCGATGTGCTGGTCCAGGTCCAGGCAGCTGGCCTCAATCAATTGGACGAAAAGATCCGCCTGGGTGAGTTCAAGCAGATCCTCCCGTACAAGCTCCAGCTGATCCTCGGCAACGACGCCGCCGGCACCGTCATCCGCGTCGGGGCGAAGGTGCGCGGATTCAAGCCCGGTGACGAGGTCTACGCCCGCCCCGACAAAGACCGCATCGGCACGTTCGCCGAGCGCATCGCCATCACCGAGGCCGATCTGGCGCTGAAACCCGCATCGATCAGCATGGAGGAGGCCGGCTCGCTGCCGCTGGTTGCGCTAACGGCGTGGCAGGCCCTCGTTGAGCAAGGCAACGTACGGCCGGGGCAGAAAGTTCTCATTCACGCCGGGGCCGGCGGGGTCGGGTCGATCGCGATCCAACTCGCCAAGCACCTCGGCGCCACCGTCGCGACCACCGCAAGCGCCTCCAACGCCGACTTCGTGCGCAACCTCGGCGCGGACACGGTGATCGACTACCGTACGCAGGACTTCGAGCAGCTCCTCGCCGGATACGATCTGGTGCTCGACAGCCTCGGCGGGGAGAACCTCGTGAAGTCACTGCGCATCCTGAAGCCCGGCGGGAAGGCGATCGGAATCGCCGGTCCGCCGGACCCGGCGTTCGCGCGCAAAGCCGGCCTGAACCCTGTGCTGCGCTTGGCCATCGCGGGGCTCAGCAGCAGGATCCGGCGGCAGGCGAAGAAGCTCGGCGCCAGCTACGAGTTTCTCTTCATGCGTGCCAGCGGCGACCAGTTGCGCCAGATCGCCGCCCTGGTTGACGACGGCGTGCTGCGCCCGGTCGTGGGGCAGGTCTTCGACTTCGCCCAGACCCCACAGGCGCTCGAGTCGCTGGCCAAGGGCGGCCTCCGCGGCAAAGCCGTCGTCACCCTTCCCTCCTGAGCCGCCGGCAGCCAGACCCCTCACAGACCACCCAGGAGAACAACCAGCATGAGCAGCACCGACACCCCGAACGGCTCCGTCGACACCTCGTACGCGAAGGCGGCCACACACACCATCATCGCCGGTGGCGTCACCTACGCCTACCGGGAGCTGGGGCCCAAGGCCGGCATCCCCGTCGTGTTCTTCGTGCACCTTGCCGCGACCCTGGACAACTGGGACCCCCGCATCATCGAGCCCATCGCGAAGAACCGCCACGTCATCACCTTCGACCAGCGCGGTGTCGGCGCTTCCACCGGGCAGGTTCCCGACAGCATCGAGGCGATGGCCGATGACGCCTATACCTTCATCAAGGCCCTCGGGTTCGACAAGATCGACATCTTCTCCTTCTCAATGGGCGGCATGATCGCCCAGGACCTGCTCCTCAAACACCCCGGCCTCGTCCGCAAGGTCGTGCTGGCCGGTACCGGGCCGCGGGGCGGCGAGGACATGGACAAGGTCGTCCGCACGACCTACTGGGACATTCTCCGCGCGACCCTGACGCGCGCGGACCCGAAGGAGTTCCTGTTCTTTAACCGCAACGTCACCGGCAAGCCTGCCGCGAAGGAGTTCATCAAACGCCTTCAGGAGCGCACGGTCGACCGCGACAAGCCGATCAGCACCAAAGCCTTCCAGACGCAGCTGAAGGCAATCCAGAAGTTCGGCCGCTCCGCGCCGTCGGACCTGTCGAAGCTCACTCAGCCCACCCTCATCGCCAACGGCGACAACGACCGCATGGTGCCGTCGATCCTGTCCGAGGACCTGCACCGGCGCATCAAGGGATCCGAGCTGATCATCTACCCCGACTCGGGCCACGGCGGCATCTTCCAGTTCCACGACCGGTTCTCCCCTGTCTCCGTAGATTTCCTCGCCCACTGACCAGCACTTACGCGACACGACCCAGCCTCAACAGGGCCGAACGGCACTGTGGCTCTGCCCGCCCGTGAATGCGGGCGGGCAGAGCCATTGGCATTGGGGATGACTATCCCGGCATGTGGCGTGAAGGCCAGTCAGCCACCAGGCGATCGATTCGGGTAAGCGAAGTGCTGCCGGAGTGTGTTGGAGCCGTACGCGATCTGCTTGACCCGCCAGTTCCGTCGGCTCCTATTGGGGCATCGTGGGCGCGGCGTCCTTTTACAGGGTGCCGCCACCGCGCTCACTTTTGGTGAACGCGGTGGCGCCGTTTGTTCGCTTAGGAGTTAGCGTCCACCAACTGCGGGTAGACCGCTTCGAGGGGTGCACTGAGTCCGGCCTTGAGCTGGACAGACGTGTCATCGGCGAGGACCTCGTACTCCCCTGCCTCGGTGGCGTCGAACACGGTGCGCACCAGCACGGCCGGGTCGAGCTTCGGGTCGGTGGCGTGCGCGGCCATCGCGGTGTCGACGTATGCGACGTGGACGCCGACGACGTGCACGCCGGCGGGGGCGAGTTCGAGGCGGAGGGAGTTGGTCGCGGACCAGAGGGCGGCTTTGGTGGCGCTGTAGATGCCGGCGACGGCGTACCAGCTCAGGGCCGAGTGGATGTCGATGATCGTCGCTTCGTCCTTCGCCGACAGGACCGGAGCGAACGCGCGGGCGACGAAGAGCGGGCCGAGGAAGTTCGTCTCGACGTTCCGGCGGATCTCCTCGTCCGTGTGGGTGAGGATCCCGGCACTGGGAACCGACGCGCCGGCGTTGTTGATCAGCACGGTCACATCCGGTGCCGCCTCGACCGCTGCCTGGATGGAGGCGGAGTCGGTGACGTCCAGGGCGAGCGGAACGATGCGTTCGTCGTTCCAAGCGCGGGGGGTGCGGGCGGAGGCATAAACCTTTGCAGCTCCCCGGGCGAGGGCTTCGTGCACGAACTGGGTGCCGATTCCGCCGTTGGCTCCGGTGATGAGGACGACTGCTCCGTTAAGTGATGGCATGGCTGTTTCTTCTTTCTGAGGGGTGTGGGTTGGGTGAGGTCGGTGGCGGACGGCCCGCGGCAGACGATTAGGCGTGTGCCAGCGCGGGGTAGTCGGTGTACCCGGCCGCGCCGCCGCCGTACAGGGTGCCCGGGTCCAGCTCGTTCAGCGGTGCGCCGGTGCGCAGGCGCTGAACAATGTCGGGGTTCGCCAGGGCGAATCGGCCCAGCGGCGCGATGTCCGCGAGCCCGGCGTCGATGTCGTCGGCGATCTGCTCGCGTTCGCGCCCATACCGGACGACGAGGATGGCAGCAGGCCACGTGTCGCGGAAGGACCGAAGCAGTTCGTCGTCACCGAGGTGGTGTACGTGCAGGTACGCAAGGTCCAGGGTGGCGAGTTCGCCGACCAGGTGGCGGTACTGTGTCCGGACGTCCGCGGGGTCCCCTTCGTTGATTCCGCCAAGCGGGAACGCCGGTGAAATGCGGATGCCGGTCCGCTCTGCCCCGATCTCTTTGGCCACCGCGCGGGCGACCGCGACGACGAACCGGGACCGGTTCTCCACCGATCCGCCGTATTCGTCCGTGCGGTGGTTCGAGTTCGGCGAGAGGAACTGGTGCAGCAGGTACCCGTTCGCGCTGTGAATCTCCACGCCGTCCGCTCCCGCTGCGATAGCGGAGGCTGCGGCGTGGCGGAACTCGGCGATGGTGGCCTGGATGTCGTGGGCGCTCAGCTCACGCGGCACCGGGGTCTTCTGCGGGCCCGTTGGAGTGAACATGTCCTGCTCGGCCGAGATCGCCGACGGGCCAACGGGCTGACGGTGGTGCGGGGTGTTATCCGGGTGCGACATCCGGCCGACGTGCATCAGTTGGATGAACAGGGCTCCGCCGCCTGCATGCACCGTGTCGGCGATCTTTCGCCATCCCTCGATGTGCTGGGGAGTGTAGATGCCTGGGGTGTTCAGGTAGCCCTGTCCGTCGTCGGACGGCTGTGTGCCCTCGGTGATGATCAGCCCGAGCGAGGCGCGTTGGCCGTAGTACTTCGCGGCCAGTTCCCCGGGCGTACCGTCAGGGTTTGCGCGGCTCCGGGTCAGCGGGGCCAAGGCAAGCCGGTGGGAAAGTTCCACCCCACCGAGAGTGAATGGCTGCCAGAGCGTAGATGACGTGGTCATGAGTGCATAGTCCTTTGCATTGATGGGTAATCGGCCATTACCACCCGGGCGGACCGTTGCAGCCCCCCAACGGCGTGGGAGAATTAGCGAAGAGTTCAACCCGTTTCAGTAATGACTATACTCATAACTGAGTGCAGTCATAATATATTCCCGGAGGATCCATCATGTCTCTCGCCTCCCAGCCGGTCGGACGGCGTGAGCGGAACAAGCAACAAAAGCTGGACCGTATCACCGCGGCAGCCGGCGAGCTGTTCGCCGAGCACGGCATCGAGGATGTCACGACCCAGCAGATCGCCGACAAGGCGGACATCGGCACCGGGACCCTGTTTCTCTACGCCAAGTCCAAAGGTGAACTCCTGCTGCTCGTGCAGAACGCACACTACGCCGAAGCACTCCAGCGGGGTCGGGCGGATGCCGAAACCATATCGGATGTCCTCGATGCGGTGATGGCCATCGTCCAGCCGATCGTGGAATGCAACCGCGTCCAGGTTGACAACGGTCGCACTTACCTGCGGGAGATGGTCTTCGGCGATCCCGAGGAGCCTCGACACAGCGAAGCTCTGTCCATCGTCGCGCAGACCGAGGAGGCCACCGCGGCCGTCCTGGGCAGGCACGAGCAGGCCGGTGCGGGTGATGCCCCAACGATGGCCCGCATCGTCACCGCGATCATGTTCCTCAGCATGGCGGCGAGCGTGAACGCCGCCTTGAGCATCGACGATATTGTTCGGGACATCCGGGCCCAGGTCGGCGTGCTGCTGTCTCGCTGACGCGTCGGCAAGAACTTTTCGGGCGTTTGCTGGCGTAAGCGCCCTCGGCGGAGCGGCGTCCCGACGCCGGCCCGGGCGGTCGGCGCGAACAGCAGGTGCTCGCACCGACGTCCGGATTTCCGCCCTAATCATTCGGAGAAGGATCCACGGCAGTTTGCCGGGTCGGGCAAGGTCGGCCCCGGTGCCAATGTTTTGAGGACATAGCCACCGCTGCCAGCGCCCGTGATGTGCTGAAGGTTCATAGGCTCGTCGTAAGTGATCGAGTGCGAGGACGGGCGGAGTGGGTCAGCTGGTGGTTCGGTGCTTTTCGGTGGGCGTGTGCTCGCTCGCTCCCCAGCTTGCGAGGAGGCGGAGCCGTTCCGCTGAGGGGGAACCTGGCTCTGCGGTGTAAACCATAAGCACGAGGCCTGGCTCGGCGGTGATCGCGAGTTCTTCGTACGCCAGGGTAAGTTCCCCGGCTACGGGGTGATGAAAGCGTTTGGTTCCGGAGCCATGGGTGCGTACGTTGTGCGCGCCCCATAGTGCGCGGAAGGTCTCGCTTCGTGTCGAGAGCTCTCCGACGAGGTCCTGCATTGTGCGGTCGTGAGGGTCCCGGCCCGCTTCGGCACGCATGATGCCGACGCACATCTCACTGAACAGCTCCCAGTCGGGGTAGAAGTCCCGCGAAGCCGGGTCGAGAAATTGGAACCGCGCGAGGTTCGGGGTGCGGCCACTGTCTCCGATCACCGGCGAGTAGAAGGCGCGCCCCAAGGCGTTGGTCGCGAGCAGGTTCTGGTAAGGGTCGCGGACGAATGCGACGCCCTCGGTGATTGCTTCCAGCGCCCACTGCAGGCTCAAGCGGGCCCCGGCTTGGGTGGTGGCGCGTTTGCGGGGCCTCCCGGAGGTGGGGATGCCATCTGCCGCCCGGGCCAGGTCGAACAAGTGCGCACGCTCGGTGTCATCGAGCCGGAGGGCGTGGGCGACGGATTCGAGCACGGACGAGGACGCGCCCGCGATGGAACCGCGCTCGAGCTTGGCGTAGTACTCGACGCTGACGTCGGCGAGTAGCGCGACTTCGCTGCGCCGCAGCCCGGCCACTCGGCGATTCGACCCTGCGGCGAGGCCGGCGTCTTTTGGTGTGAGTCGTGCGCGCCGTGACATCAGGAACTCTCGCACTTCAGCCCGGTTATCCATGCTTCAAGGGTAAATCGGCGGGGAGGAACGAGGGGTTCCCTCTTGGTACACCCCTCAACAGAGACTCCCCCGCGCACGGAAACAAAGCTTGACTGGTAGTACCCAACCAACAGGAGAGCAAATTATGCGTGGTGTTGTCATGTACGCCCCCGGTGACGTGCGCGTCGAAGAACTTGAGGATGCGAAGATCGCCGAGCCCACCGATGCTGTGATCCGGCTCGCTGCAACGTGTATCTGTGGTTCTGACCTTTGGCCGTATCGCGGAATCGAGAAGCTGGATGGACCGGCCCACATGGGCCACGAGTATGCGGGCGTGGTCGAGCAGATCGGTCACGACGTGAAGAACGTCAAGGTCGGCGACTTCGTTGTCGGCTCCTTCGTCGCCTCAGATAACACGTGTGAGGTCTGCCAGGCCGGCTACCAGTCCGGCTGCATCCACCGGGTGTTCATGACGGGCACCCAGTCCGAACTCGCCCGCATCCCCCACGCGGACGGCACGCTGGTCCCCACTCCCGGAGTACCTGAGGCAGATCTGCTGCCGTCGCTGCTGGCAGCGTCTGACGTGCTCGGCACCGGCTGGTATGCCGCAGTCGCTGCCGAGGCAGGGCCTGGCAAGACTGTCGCCGTGGTCGGAGACGGTGCCGTCGGACTCTCGGCGATCCTCGCCGCCAAGCAGCTCGGCGCCGAGCGCATCATCGCCTTCAGCCGACACCCGGAGCGGCAGGCGCTGGCCCGTGAGTTCGGCGCAACGGACATCGTCGAAGAACGCGGCGACGAGGGAGCCGCGAAGATCAAGGAGATGACCGGCGGATACGGCGCCCACGGCGTTGTCGAGGCCGTGGGAACCCAGGAATCCATGTGGCAGGCCATCCACGCCGCCCGCGGTGGCGGCCGCATCGGCTACGTCGGAGTCGGCCACGACGTCGAGCTCAACGGCCTGGACTTGTTCTTCACGGGCGTGCAGCTCGAGGGCGGCCCCGCCCCCGTGCGCCGTTTCCTGCCCGATCTAATTCAGCTGATCTGGGACCGCAAGATCAACCCCGGCAAGGTGTTCGACCTCACCCTGCCCCTGGAACAGGCTGCCGAAGGCTACAAAGCCATGGACGAGCGCCGGGCCACCAAGGTGCTGCTCACAGTCTGATCCGATTCACCTCGCCCAACCGTCCAGGCACGCCGCAGAGGCTGCCGCCCGATAACGGGCAACACGGCGCACACCAAGACCCGGGAGGTCTACCCCACGGCCCGTGGGATAGACCTCCCGCCGCGTTCGATCTCCAAGCCCGATCCCGGCATCACCGACCCGCACGAAAGGAGCCACATGACAACCGCCCCCACACGAACACCAGCACCGGAAGCCAGGGCACAGCAAAGACTGCCTTTGGTCGCGCTCGTCGTCCTGGCCGCAATGGGATTCATCCTCGTCGCGACCGAAACCATGCCGGCCGGCCTGCTACCCGTCATCGCAGCAGGCCTCCACACCGGCGAAGGAACTGTCGGTCTGCTCGTCAGCGCCTACGCCCTCGGCACGGTCATCGCCACCATTCCCGCGATCACCTTCACCCGCGGTATGCGACGAAAGCCGCTGCTGCTCGCGAGTATCACCGGACTCGTGCTCGCCAACACACTCACCACGTTCTCCCCTGAGGTTGCACTGTCTCTCGTCTCACGATTCTTCGCCGGCGCGTTCTCGGGAATCATCTGGGGGATGCTCGCTGCCTACGGCCGCYGCATCAGCCCGGCCCAGAACGCCGGGCTGTCCCTGGCCATCGTTTCCACGGGCGCGCCGCTCGGGTTCGCTTTCGGCACCCCCCTCGGCGCCTGGATCGGAACGACCTTCGACTGGCGATGGTCCTTCGGCGCGCTCTCCGTCCTCGCGCTCGTCGTCGGCGCACTGATCATCGCATTCGTCCCTGATGCCCCCGGGCAGCCAGCCACGTCGCGGCTTCCATTGGGGCGCGTGTTCCGGATCCCCGGAGTCGCCCTCATCCTCGCCGTCATCGTCGCCTGGATGCTCGCCCACAGCACCATCTACACCTACATTGCCCCCTACCTCCGCGCCACAGAAACCGACCTCTCCGCCGACTTCATCCTGCTGATCTACGGCATCGCATCGGTCATCGGTGTGGCCATCACCGGAGCGCTGCTGGACCGCCACCCCCGGCCCCTCCTGCACCTGAGCGTCACCGCGTTCGTCGCATCCGGAGTCATCCTGCTCATCGGACACACATCTTCCCTGGCCATCGTCATCGCCGCCGCCCTCTGGGGCGTCGCCTTCGGCGGCGCGTCAGCCCAGGTGCAGGGCCCGCTGACCACCGCAGGAGGCGAAAACGCCGACGTCGCCAACGCGTTCCTCCCGGTCGCCTTCAACCTGGCAATCTTCGGCGCCGGCATCCTCGGCGCACTCCTCCTGATGCCATTCGACGGACTAGTGCTACCGGCAGTCATGACCACCCTCGGCATCGCCGCCCTCCTGCTCACCCTGTATGGCCGACGGTCGGCATTCCCACGCCGCCTCTGAGCAAACCAGTTCCTACAATGAGGGCAGGCACAGTGGGGGGACTCTGGAAATAGCGCTCAGTCACGGGACGGCAAACGGGCGGCGCCACCGGCGCCGATATGCCCGGGTTGTGCACCGCCGACGAATCAACTCACCGCGACCTGTCTTCCTCGTTCACCCACGATAACCAGCACCCCACATCAGCCGGCAGCTTCTCGCGCTGCACATATCGAAAGAAGGATCATCATGACTGACCAATCCAAGCAGCTCGGAGGCGGCCGCAAGATGTTCGGCGACTTCGCTCCGAAGCTTGCCGAGCTCACCGACGACGTGCTCTTCGAGGACGTCTGGAACCGGCCTGAACTCTCCGCACGGGACCGCAGCCTCATCACCGTGGCCGTGCTCACCGCCGGCGGGAACACCGACCAGCTGGGCTTCCACCTCGGCCGCGCCATCGAGAACGGCGTGACCCAGGAGGAGCTCATCGAAGCCATCACCCATGTCACGCTCTACGCCGGCTGGCCCAAGGGCATGTCTGCGATGGGCGTCGCCAAGCAACTCTTCACCGACAACAAGTAAGGCAAATCATGAACATTGAACCCACTGTGCCGACCACCAAGAACCCGGCGGCCCAGTTCGCCGGCGACGTCTGGCTCGACCCGATCGCGCTGCCCCACGAGTCCGCCCAGACGATGGTCGTCGCGACCGTCCGCTTCGCGCCCGGAGCACGCACCGCCTGGCACTCCCACGAGCACGGCCAGTATCTGCGCGTCACCCAAGGTGTAGGCCGTTTCGGTACCCGGGACGGAAAGATCATCGAAGTTCACCCGGGCCAGACGCTTTACACCCCGCCCGGCGAGGAGCACTGGCACGCCGCCGCCCCCGGCTGCTTCATGGAACACCTCGCCATGCTCCAAAACGGTGAAGACCCGTCCAAGACCACCACCTGGGGCGAGCACATCACAGACGACGAGTACAACGGCACCGCCCAGGCGTAGCCTCCCCCCTCCCTTCGAGTATCAGAGGCCCTCGATTCAGCGGCGGCACGGTTCAAAGATGGGCGCGTCACGGCTTTTGATGCCCTCACCAAGCACGTCACTACCGATCTCGCCTGCTTCCTGGATATAGAACACTGGCAGGCCAAGGTCGGAGGAGGCGACAAAATATCGCCATTTGATCTGCGGGTAACGAGCATTTATCGCCTTGAAGGCGATACCTGGGCAATCAACCCCGGGTGTGCAGACGCACATGACCGGCCGGATCAACGGCCTTGCGCTCGACGCCGGGCCCCATTGTCGACCGACCTCCGCTCCTTAGTGGCACACAGCGACGGATTATCCACCGCTGCCCGGACGGCTCTGTCGACATTAGTGTCGGGCAGATCTACATTGACGGGGTGAAGTGAGTGAGGCGCATTAACCGAGCGGCCCACTGGCCGGGCCGCCCCGACTTCAGTCGCTGGTCTTTTGTGGTGTGCCTGCACGGGCCAGCTCGATGAGGTTTTCACTGGACTTCGGATGAGCCCAGGCGGTGGTTGCGACCGTGAGCTCCGCCCCGCATGTTTGGCACCAGGCGCCGGAGACGGACTCGGTTCCACAGGTCGTGCAGATAATGCGCATTGATTTTCCGCCCGGCGACTGCGTGTGCCTCTGCGCCCACACAGTGAGCGCATGCAGGACGGGCAGCGCGTCGTTCCCGGCTGCAGTGAGGCGGTACTCATTCCGGGGGCGGGTTCCCGCGCTGTAAGGCTCGGCGGTCAGAACACCCGCCCCGACCAGGCGCCGGAGGCGTTCGCTGAGGACATTGTCGGCGACCCGCAGTTCCTTCTTCATGCCGTCGAACCGGTTGTTGCCCAGGAACACCTCCCGCAGCACCAGCAGGGACCACGGATCCCCCAGGACGTCCGCTGCCCGGGCGATGGGGCACTTGTCTTCCGACCAGCTAGTGCGAAGCGGCATCAGGATTCCTTTCCAAAGAGGTGCTTACTTTCTTGAAGCAAGTTTATTTACTTTCTTAAAGAAAGCTTGTACCGTGATTCTACGCCACCAACAGGATGAAGCAATCCTTGCCGATCACCGCACCCCGATCCCACGACCCACTGACGACCCCAGCCCCGAGGAGTACGGAATGACTGTTACCGACATCAGGACCGGGCCGGCAACGGCCGGCCCGGACGCCCCCTCACCGGGCCCACCATCACCCGCCGACCCTTCGCCCGCCGCCCCGTCGGGCATGCCGCCGCTGAGCCACTTCGGTGTTCCGCTGGGCCTCGCCGGATTGGGCGCCGGATGGTCCGCGGCCCGGGCCACCCTCGGGGCGCCGGCCTGGCCGGAGGAAGTCCTCCACGGAGCGGCCAGTGCCATCTGGCTCATCCTGACCACGGTCTATCTGCTGCGCGGCCTGCGACGCAAAGGAGCCTTCCGCGCCGATCTCCGGCACCAGATAGCCGGCCCGTTTGCATCCTTCATCCCCCTGGTGGGGATCCTGCTCTCAGCCCACTACAGCGAATACCTTCCCGCACTAGGCATGTGGGTATGCGTTGCGTTCATCGCCGCCCTTACCGTCGTGGCCACCCAGCTCTTCGCCCACTGGATTACCGGCGGAGTTTCAATGCAAGCCATTCACCCCGGCTACTTCCTGCCCGTCGTGGCCGGATCCTTCGTCGCCAGCATCGGATTCTCCAGCATCCACGCCCACGACGCGGCGCTGGCCGCCTTCGGCATCGGCGCCTTCTTCTGGCTCGTCGTCGGAACCGTCGTCACAGTCCGGCTGATGACCGCAGGCGCTCTCCCCCCGGCGGCTAAGACCGGCCTGTCGGCCTACCTCGCCGCGCCAGCAACCGCAAGCGTCGCCTGGATGGTTTCACACCCGGGACCCATGGGAGCGCTGCAGCTCGGCCTCACCGGAGTGCTGATCATCATGCTGCTCATGCAACTGTTCCTCATCGGCGAGTACCGCAAGCTCCCCTTTAGCCCCCTCTTCTGGGTCTTCACCTTTCCTGTGGCCACCACTGCAAACTACGCCGTCCGCTGGTTCGCCGCAGCGAACCTCCCGGGCCGCGAAACCTATGCCTGGATCGCCCTCGCCCTGGCAACAGCATTCATCATGGCCATCGCCCTCCGCAGCGGGGTGGCGGCCATTGCCCGTATCGCCGAAAAACGCCGGAACAACACACCGGGCCTCGTCTAGACCGACGAGCCGCCGCCAGCGGCACGGGCTTCGGAAGCGCTTGGCTCCGCGCAGGATCCGCCATCGGACCGCTCCTCGTCGGATGGATCGTCGACAAACTTCGGCATCAGCTACGTCTTCACCGTGTTAACCGCAGCGGCCCTCATCGGAGGCCTCATCACCATCGTCTTCGCCATCGAGACCAAGGGCCGCGCCCTTGAAGAACACTCGCCCTAACCAACCTCCGCACCCTCGCACGCAATCACCAAACCAGAGGGGCCCAGACCTCAATGAGGCTGGACCGCTGTGGCTTGCAAAGCATGACGTGCCGGTCTCGGTTCCTGGGTCGGTGGCCCGAACCAGTGGTTAGATGTAGATGGCTCGGTTGAGTTCGACGACGTCGTCGGAGGTGAGGATCGCACCGGTCTCGACCTTTTCCGAGATTGCCGCCATCGCCAGGTCCCTCCGCTGCGAGATCCGATCCTTCTTGGCGGCTGCAAGAGCTTCAGGGATTTCCTGGCGCGTGAGATCGGTGCAGTAAGCGGGAGCTCCCGGCTGCTGGCGCCAGGAATCGGCAAGGGACCCCGCGTCGAAAGCGTCGAACCCGGTGTCCTCCACCAGGCTCACTGCTACTGCCTTGTCCGGCTCGCGGTCCGCGGCAATGGGGATTGCGATGCGATCGGGGTCGCCTGCTGCTTTGCCCTTGGCTTCGAACGACCCTGCCACGATGGCGTTCCAGGCCTTGGCCACGGGACGTCCGAGCTGCTCGGTGATCCATACGCTCTCGACTTGCCCGTCATCGAGTGCCTGCACCTGTCCATCACGCATGGGATAGTAGTTCGAGGTATCGACGATGACTGCACCGGCTGGAAGGTTGGCGATAAGGGGTTTGATCGCGGGGATACGACTCAGTGGTACGGAGATAATGAGGGCGTCGACGTCGGTGACAACATCGGAGGCCTCTACTGCCCGGGCTCCTGCTGCCACGATCTCGGGGTTGATGGTCTCCGGACCACGGGAGTTGGCGACCTTGACCTCGTGTCCGGCTTCACTAAGCTTGCGGGCCAGTGTCGCGCCGATGGATCCTGCTCCGAGGATGCCGATCTTCATGTGAATCCCTTCATTGAGCTTGTAATTAGCTCCATTCTGAACCCTTCCATTAGTGTGAAGGTCAAGTCGCGTTCACGAATGAGGGCCCCTATGCGCATTGGTGAGCTATCCAAACGGTCAGGTGTTCCGGCCCGGATGCTGCGGTATTACGAGGAACAGGGCCTGGTGACCCCTCGCCGCCTCGATAACGGCTACCGGTCATATGACGAACATCTCGTTGACCGCGTCGGCAAGATCCGTGGCCTGATCGACGCAGGCATACCGACCCGGCTCATAGGGGACATCCTGCCCTGCCTGGATCGACCGCAGACTATCGTGGTCACCGACCCGCACCCAGAACTGCGAGGGATACTTCTCCAGGAGCGTGACCGGATGACCCAGAAGATCGACATACACGTCCAAAACCGTGACTCCATCACCCGGTACATCAAGGCCATGGACTCAGCCTTGGGTGTTGTCGCGGAGAAGACCGCAAGTTAACCTCGCCACACTTACACGGCTGGACTTGACCTTCGCTTCAAGTTTCCGCCCGTCAACAGGCTCAAGCGGAACTGCCCGGCGGCGACGGCTCAGGCCCTGGCCACAGTCGCCAGGCTCGCCGTTGCGGCGTTGCGGCCACGGTCGGACTGGCGCTTCTTCTCTAGTCGGGATCACAGCCGGCGGCCGGAGAATTCGCACTGGCCCTCGGATGGCTAGTCCTTCGCGTAACTCAGGGGCGGGAAATCGCGGGCCAAATCAGACGCCGGTGTAAGCATCCAGCCTTCCCTGTCCTTCTCGTAGCTAATCACCATCGGCGCCTCGGCGCCGCGGGCCGTATCCATGGCCAGCAGCAACGCATCCTGCAGCCGCCGTGCATAGTCAAGCCTTTCAGCCTGCGCTCCGACGAGCTCGCTGTTGTCGATAACATGGAAAGCCTTACCTCCCGCGACCACCGTTACCGCATATCCCGTCTCCTCATGGACCGATCCACGAGAAGTTCTAATTTCAGTGACTTTGGCGGCCCGAATCAGGCCCTGGTCGGCGGTACGAATCCACACGTCACCCATGGAAGCTCCCTTGTTCTGTGGGCATCTGCAAATCTACTCCCATTTGACCTAAGCGACTACGCCGCAGCAGCCGGACGATCGCGCTGCTTCAATCCGTCGGCCTGTTCCCGGCCGGGATTCTCGAGACTTGCCGCTGTCTCTGACTTAGTTGATTCACTTCTCCTAGCACCTCAGTGAATCCGGAAGATGCCTCGCTCTCCGGCGCAGTTACCTCAGCAGCCGATCGTGGAAAGTCCGGCTGAGGACCGACGACCCGCGGGCTTCAGCCCTTGTGAAGGTGACCGGGATGTCATTCCAACCCGGCGGGTGTCGTCATCCAGGGAGCTCCACCAGGTTGGCGGTGGTGTGACGGTGAAGCGGCGGCCGCTGATGGACGTGGGATCGATCCGGATGAAATGGTTCTTGCGGCCGGCCTCGTCATCGTATTCCCCGTCATCCTTGGCTGCCACGGATTCCGGATGCACCCCACGCCCCCGGGTTGAACATTCCGGTTCCGGCTGATTGAAAATGGCGTAGTCCGGACGAACCACACGCCACATTGCCCACGGGGTAGCACCGCCGCGGCCGGGTACTAAAGAGTCCGGCATGCCTTAGCCTGCAGGACAATGCGGTGGGACACGTGATATCAGCCCCCCGACGGTGGTCAGCGGCGGTTTCCGTTTAGCCCGCGGCGGGCAGTGCGTCCGGAATGCGGGGCTTGGCGTTGCCGGCGAAGGTGAACTTCGCGTCGTCGCCTTCGCCTTCCACGTCAACCACCACGATGTCGCCGGCGTGCAGTTCGCCGAAGAGGATCTTCTCGGAGAGCTGGTCCTCGATCTCGCGCTGGATGGTGCGACGCAGCGGCCGGGCACCCATGGCGGGGTCGTAGCCGCGGGTCGCCAGGAGTATCTTGGCCGCGGACGTGAGCTCGATGCCCATGTCCTTGTCTGCCAGGCGCTTCTCGAGCCTGCCGACGAACATGTCGACGATCTCGATGATCTCGTCCTGGGTTAGCTGCGGGAAGACGATGACGTCGTCAACACGGTTCAGGAACTCGGGGCGGAAGTGCTGCTTGAGCTCCTCCGTGACCCGGGCGCGCATCCGGTTGTAACCGGTCTGTGTGTCCGTGCCGGACTGGAAGCCGGTGGCAACACTCTTCGAGATGTCCCGGGTGCCGAGGTTGGTGGTCATGATGATCACGGTGTTCTTGAAGTCCACTACCCGGCCATGGCTATCGGTCAGGCGGCCGTCTTCCAGGATCTGCAGCAGCGAGTTGAAGAGATCGGCGTGCGCCTTCTCCACTTCATCGAACAGGACCACGGAGAACGGACGACGGCGGACCTTCTCGGTCAGCTGGCCGCCCTCGTCGTAACCGACGTAGCCAGGAGGGGCACCGAAGAGCCGCGAGACCGTGTGCTTCTCCGAGTACTCGGACATGTCCAGCGTGATCAGCGCGTCTTCCTCGCCGAACAGGAACTCSGCGAGGGCCTTGGCCAGYTCGGTCTTRCCGACGCCGGTGGGGCCGGCGAAGATGAACGARCCGCCCGGACGCTTGGGGTCCTTSAGRCCYGCACGGGTSCGGCGGATMGCCYGSGAMASSGMCTTRATGGCCTCRTTCTGGCCSACCACACGYTKGTGCAGCTCGTCTTCCATCTTCAGCAGGCGCGAGGACTCTTCCTCGGTCAGCTTGAASACCGGGATGCCGGTGGMRTTCGCCAGCACCTCGGCGATGAGGTCCTCATCAACTTCGGAGATGTCGTCCATGCCGCCGGTCTTCCACTGGCGTTCCTTCTCGGCGCGCTCGGCAATGAGCTTCTGCTCCTTGTCGCGCAGCGACGCGGCGCCTTCGAAGTCCTGCGCGTCGATCGCGGATTCCTTCTCCAGCTTCATGGCGGCGATCTTCTCGTCCATGAACTTGAGCTCCGGCGGGGCAGTCATGCGGCGGATACGCAGCCGCGCCCCGGCCTCGTCGATCAGGTCGATCGCCTTGTCCGGCAGGAACCGGTCCGAGATGTAGCGCTCCGAGAGGTTCGCCGCGGCGACCAGCGCGCCGTCGGTGATGGTGACCCGGTGGTGTGCCTCATACCGGTCGCGGAGGCCCTTGAGGATCTCGATCGCGTCGGCCACGGAGGGTTCCTTGACCTGGATCGGCTGGAAGCGGCGCTCCAGCGCGGCATCCTTCTCGATGTGCTTGCGGTATTCGTCCAGCGTGGTGGCGCCGATGGTCTGGAGTTCGCCGCGGGCCAGCAACGGCTTCAGGATCGAGGCCGCATCGATCGCACCCTCGGCGGCACCGGCACCCACCAGGGTCTGGATCTCATCGATGAACAAAAGAATGTCCCCGCGGGTGCGGATCTCCTTGAGGACCTTCTTCAGGCGCTCTTCAAAGTCGCCGCGGTACCGGGAGCCGGCCACCACGGAGCCCAGGTCCAGGGTGTACAGCTGCTTGTCCTTGATGGTCTCCGGGACATCGCCGCGGACGATCGCCTGGGCCAGGCCCTCGACGACGGCGGTCTTGCCGACGCCGGGCTCACCGATCAGCACGGGGTTGTTCTTGGTGCGGCGGGAAAGGACCTGCATGACGCGTTCCATTTCCTGCTCGCGGCCGATCACGGGGTCCAGTTTGTTCTCGCGCGCCGCCTGGGTCAGGTTGCGGCCGAACTGGTCGAGGAC
>NZ_JBFUAF010000031.1:0-27640 GCF_056406415.1 Arthrobacter sp. P1_C12_2
GGTCCTCGCGCTCATCCTCGACCTCGGAACGCAGCTGTTSGAGCGTGCCGTCCTGGTCGATCCGGAACACGTCGGGCATCAATGCAGCGCAGGTGCCGTTGGCATCGCAACGTTGCAGGTCCACGTTGAGTTTGATCATGGGAAAGTCGCCCTTCGTCAGGATTATCAGGCCGAGCAGCCCTTACTTCTGAGAAGGGACGCGATCGGCCGTGTCGTTCATGGTCTACCTTGCGGGCGCATGAGACATTTCACAAATACCAATATCGGGCCCTACCCATCTATTTCAGATATGCCATAGGTCACAGCCACTGTTATGGCGAGGCAGGTACGTGTGGGTCGACCGGGATCTGATCGTCGAAAAACAGTGCCGCGAACCGCTCGGCGACTGGAGTCACGACTCCTTCCCTTCGCCTCACGATTGCAATTGGCACGTTCGGCCACCCCCCGGTTACCGGGATTTGGGCGACGTCGGGGTGGAGCCGGGCCATCTCTAAACTGGAAAGAGATACGCCCACCCCAGCACCGACCAACTGCGCCGCAGTCATGACCGTGGGCACCGGAATAACCCCTGTCGGATTCGCCCCCGTCGACGCGAACTTGTCGGACCAGATCCGCCACAGGATGCGTACCCCCGGGATTCGGGCGGGCAGGATCCAGGTAGCGTCGGCCAGCGTCGCCACATCGAGTGGCGTGGTCTCATCGAGCCCCCAGGACTTGGGTGCGATAAGAGTCAGTGGAAGCTCRTCAACAATCTTCACGTCGAAATGCACCCCGTTGATAGGTTGGAGCGGCTCCTCGGCCACGACCGGCATGATCGCCAAGTCCAGGGTGCCGTCGGCGAGCCGGTCCAACTGCACCTTGGGATTGGCGTCGGTCAGATCCAGCGTCACGTTGCGGTAAATCGAGAGGAATTCAGAGATCTTGGTGCTGCCGATCCGCCACAGGCACATCGGTTCACACCCCAACTTGAGTTCGCCAGCGAGCCCTTGGCCCATGGATCGCAGCGTGTCCGCGATTCTGCGCTCCTCGGCGAGCAGGCGCTGACCGGCGTGGTGAAGGTACTCGCCGGCGGACGTTAGTTCGATGCCGCGGGGCTTGCGCTCGAACAATGTCACTCCGACCTCCTTCTCGAGTTTGGCCATCGCCATGCTCAACGGCGGCTGCGAGATGCGCAGGGCGTGGGACGCCTCGGTGATAGAGCCGTTCTCAGCAACGGCGATGAAATAGCGAACATTCCGAAGATCCATGCATTTAGCATATGGGAACCGCTACAAATTGGTATTTGATGTATGACTCGATCTGGGTGACGGTTGATGTGAGGGCGGCCACGCTCAACTTTCTAAGCACGTCCACAACGGAGGCAACATGACATACCAGCAGCAGGTGATCGTGGCCGGAGCCGGTCCTACGGGTCTGCTCAATGCGCTGGGCCTGGCACAGCAGGGACTCGACGTCACCGTCGTCGAACGCGCATCGGAGCCACAGGACGCCCCCCGGGCCATCCTCTACCACTGGTCCACTCTGGACGGGCTTGAACGGCTCGGCCTTTTCGAAGACGCTACCCAAGCCGGTTTCCTCAAGCAGGACTATGCCCATTACGTCCGGGACACGGGAGAAACCATCAACTACGGCCTGCAGGCGCTGGAGGGCCGCGTCACTCACCCCTATAACCTCCACCTGGGCCAGGATGCGTTGGCCAAGATCATCTTGCGCCACCTCGAGCAGTTCCCGAATGTGCGAGTGCTCTGGGGACACAAGGTCACCGGGGTCACGCAGGACCGCGAAGTGGTCACCGTCACCGCGGAACACGAGGGAAATCCCGTGAAGTTGCGCGCTCCGTGGCTTATCGCAGCCGATGGTGCAAGCTCCGCTGTCAGGAACGCCCTGGATCTTCCGTTCGAGGGATTCACGTGGCCCGAGCGGTTCGTTGCCGCCAACATCCGGTTCCCTGACGACCGTAGGGGCTGGGCCCAGACCACGTTCTATGTCGACGACGTCTTCGGGGCGATCATCGTAAAAATCGACAACTCGGGTCCGCACGGCCTGTGGCGCTACACATACATGGAAGACGCCGTCCTGCCCGAAGAAGGGGTCGTCGAACGGCTCCCGCGCTTCCTGGAGCAGATCTTCGGCCCCGAGGTGGCCGCGGGCACGACGCTGGACGCCATTGCCCCCTACCGCATGCATCAGCGCAGCGCTCCCACGTACCGCGTCGGCCGAGTCCTGCTGGCCGGCGACGCCGCTCACGCCACGAATCCCACGGGCGGCTTCGGACTGACCATGGGTCTGTTCGACTCCTATGTTCTCAACGAGGCCCTGGGCGCCGTGATCTCCGGGCAGGCGGACGATTCCGTCCTCGATGCGTACGCGGATTTGCGCCGCACCGCCTTCATAACAAAAGCCAGTCCCCGCGCCACGGCCAACAAACAGTTGATCTTTCACTCGTCGGATCCGGTCCGCAGGGACAAGGACCTGGAGGTGTTCCGGCGCATGAGCGCCGATCCTGAGCTCGCCGCGGAGGTCCTCTACTTCACTAAAACGCTGGAGACGCCCTCGCTGATGCGGGTCTAAGACTTTCTTCCAGCATCACCGAAACAGCCAGCCATCCGGCATCATCACGTCAGGAGTCTTTACATGCTTCCTCTGAGCGGCATCACCGTCGTCTCGCTCGAACAAGCAGTCGCCGCGCCGTTCGCAACGCGCCAACTTGCCGATCTGGGCGCTCGGGTCATCAAGATCGAGCGGCCCGGTCCGGGCGACTTTGCCCGCGGATACGACGAAACCGTCAAGGGCATGGCAAGCCACTTTGTCTGGTTGAACCGGTCTAAAGAATCGGTGGCACTGGATTTGAAGAGCCCGGAGGGCAATCATGCCGTTCACGAGTTGGTGCGCAGCGCGGATGTGTTCGTGCAGAACCTGGCTCCCGGTGCGGCAGAGCGTCTTGGGCTCGGCGCTGAAGCTCTGCGTGGCGAGCGTCCTGAGCTGATTCACGTCTCGATCTCCGGTTATGGCGCCGACGGCCCGTATTCATCGAAGAAGGCCTACGACCTGCTTGTGCAGTGCGAAGCCGGCCTGGTTTCCATCACCGGCACCGACGCAACCCCCTCCAAGGTCGGTATTTCGATTGCGGATATTGCCTCTGGCATGTACGCATACTCAGGCATCCTCACTGCCCTGATCCAACGCCAGCAGACCGGGGAGGGAGCCACCATCGAGTTATCCATGCTCGAGGCGCTGGGGGAGTGGATGGGCTTCCCGATGAACTATGCCGTGTACGGTGGGGCCGCGCCGAAACGCACAGGCGCCTCGCACGCTGCCATCGCCCCCTACGGTCCCTTCACTTGCGGCGACTCGAAGCAGGTCTTCTTAGGCATCCAAAACGAACGTGAGTGGGCTACTTTCTGCGATCGGGTCCTCGGCCGTCGAGAAGTGGCCGAGGACGAACGCTTCGTCCGCAATTCCCTGCGTGTTGAGCACTCCATGGACCTTACCTCGGTGATCGAGCAGGCCCTTGCCCGGCACACTGCAGATGAGGTCGTGGACTTGCTCGAGGACGCCGGCATCGCGAACGCCTTGCTACGCGACATGCAGGGGTTTGCGGACCACCCCCAGCT
This sequence comes from Arthrobacter sp. P1_C12_2, assembly GCF_056406415.1. NCBI lineage: Bacteria > Bacillati > Actinomycetota > Actinomycetes > Micrococcales > Micrococcaceae > Arthrobacter > Arthrobacter sp. P1_C12_2. Next base: position 3,615 of record NZ_JBFUAF010000031.1, read on the forward strand.
GGCGGCACGCAACAGATGGCGGGAATATGATTCACCAGCCGGACCCTTGCGGGCACTGATTCCGCCGGCGACCTTCGTGGGGCAGGAACCGGTAATGAACCGTGTCCCCGACGTGGGAGAGGACACTGAGCGGGTTTTGACCGAGTTCGGGGTGCTGGAAACCACATGAGACCGCTAAGCATTCAGGATCCTGTGGTCACACTCCAAAGCGCTCGTTCGTTTCTCTTCGTTCCGGGAGACCGGCCCGAGAGGTTCTCGAAGGCCGTGGCCTCCGGGACCGATGTGGTCGTCCTCGACCTGGAAGACGCTGTCAGCGCAGAGAACAAAGACGCGGCACTGCAAGCGGTCACTGCCTGGCTGTCAGGAACGGGTCATGCTCTGGTACGGATCGGACGGGACGAGGACCTCGAGGCTTTGACGGGGCTTCCCGGTCTTCTCGGAGTGATGGTCCCGAAGGCCGAGAACCCAGATGCTCTGTTAAGGATTTCCGAGGCGGTGGAGCGGCCCGTGATCGCGCTGATCGAATCGGCTTCCGGCGTCCTGGCGGCCAATTCTTTGGCAAGTGTCCCCGGAGTGGCCCGGTTGGCGTTTGGAGAGCTCGACCTGGCTGCGGACATCGCGGCCCAGCCGAACCAGCGCGCAATGCTGATGGCTCGATCGCTGTTGGTCCTTGCCTCCCGCTCGCAGGGCCTCCCCGGTCCGCTGGACGGCGTGACCTCAAAACTCGACGACGACTCTTTGCTAAACGATGACCTGCACGCCGCTCTCGAGTTGGGGATGTCCGGGAAGCTGCTCATACATCCGCGTCAGGTCGCCGTGACACACAGCGCTTTCCGTCCCAGCGATGACGAGATCACGTGGGCACGGCGCGTCGTGGAGTCCACCAAGGGGGGAGAAGCTGTGGTCAAAGTCGACGGGCAAATGGTCGATGCCCCCGTGCTGCTTCGTGCACAAGCCATTCTCGCGCGCCGGCCTGAATGCGTAAGCACGATCCCGACAAGCAGCTCTGCCGGCGCACCGTGACCTGCCGTTAACGGCATGCATGCAATCAAAAACCTCGACGGTAGATCGAGAAAAAACGCCGTGAAGTTCACGGCCAAGGAGGACAGATGAGTAGGCACGTGAACGAGCGACCGGTCGCCGTGATCACCGGCGGTGGGGGTGGTCTTGGCAACGACATCGCGGATCATCTCGCGGATGACGGATTCGACCTTGCACTGCTTGATGTCTCCAAGGCGGCACTGGAAACCGCAGTGGACCGGCTTGGTGCCAGGTTCCCCGGTCTCAAGGTCCTTACCATAGCTGGGAACCTGTCCGACGAATCCATCGTCAACAAAGCATTCAATCGTATCGAAGACGAGTTCGGGCGAATCGATGCGCTCGTCAGCGCAGCTGGAGGCAGCGGCACCGCAATAGTGCGCGATCTATCCGAACTCAGCGGGGAAATCTGGCGCTCCGTGGTGGAAAGCAACCTGACCAGCACGTTCCTGTGCGCCCAGCACGCCGTTCCGATCATGTTGAAGCGCGGCTATGGGCGCATCGTAAACTTCTCTTCCCTCGTCGCCGACGGCCTCGATGGCCCTTCCGGAACCGTGGGGGCCCGTCTGGCTTACGCTGCCTCCAAGGGAGGCATCGTCAGCCTCACCAAGCAGCTCGGCAAGGACCTCGGCAGTACCGGAATCACCGTCAACGCCATCGCCCCGGGCCTCGTCCTCCCGACCACGGGCCGGGTTCGCGACTCGTTCGAATCCATGGGTGAGGAAGACAGAGCCGCCACCGCCGCCGCCATCCCCGTGGGCAGACCCGGAACCGGACACGAGATTGCCGCAGCCGTTGCCTACCTCGTCTCCGAGGCGGCCGCATTCACCTCCGGCACGGTGCTGCACGTCGACGGCGCCGCATCCTGACCACCACCCACCAATCGAAACGAGAATCCCCGTGACACACCCCCAGCTAGTTATGCTTCCGGCCCTGGGTGCCGATTCCCGCCTGTGGCAGCCGGTCATTGACGAACTCGGCGCCGAGTTCGACTGCACGGTCATTCGCGGTGAAGGGAAGACAATTGAGGCAATGGCAGACCATGTTCTGTCCAAAGCACCCAAGGAATTCATCCTCGTCGGGATCTCGATGGGCGGGTACCTCTCCCTTGAAATCGCACTGCGGAACACCGGTAGAGTGAAGGCGCTGGCGTTGTTCAACACCTCGGCCGTCGCCGCGCCTGAGGACCGCCGACAAAACTCGATCGACCTAATCTCCCTCGTCGAATCCGGCGCCTTCCAGAGGGCAATCGATCGCACGACTCCGGTCGTATCACGGGGCATTCCCGAGATCCAGCGCCTCGCGGCAGCGATGACCAAAGAACTCGGCCCGCGGGTGTTCGTCGACCAGCAGCGCGCCGTCCTTGGCCGTTCGGACCGACGTGCGGAACTGAACACCATCACATGCCCCACCCTCGTAGTGGGCAGCAACGAGGACACCATCACCCCGCCGAAGCTGAGCGAAGACCTGGCACACCGGCTCCCTAATGCGCGGCTTGTCCTTATCAAGGGCAGTGGGCACTTCACCCCGCTGGAACAGCCGGCCGAGGCCGCGGCTGCGCTGGCTGATTTCATTCGCGCTCTAACAGAAGATGCAGCTCAGAATGATCAAAAGATTGCGATCACATGAGTTTTCGTCACTGGTCAGGCCTGGTACTGGGCGGCCAGCACAACACCGGAGAACATCCGGGACGGCTGCGGCACCGCCTGGCGGATCCCGATCCAGAAGGGCCGGTCGCCGCTGATCGACCCCGGGTTACCCGTCATCCAAGCGTTTGCGGGGGACGCTGGGGCGGCCCGCCTTTTCCCAGCTCCGGCCTTCCACCCCGGATCCTGACGCACCTACAAAAGCCGACCTAAGGAAACGTCCACCATGACCACAGACCTGGGGCCTGAATCGCTCACCGCCGCTGTCGTCGGCAGCTTCAAAAACACGCCCGACCAACGGCTGAAAGCCGTGCTGGAAAGCCTCACCCACCACCTTCACGAGTTCGTCCGCGAAGTGGCCCCGAGCATACAGGAGTGGGAAGCAGCTATCGACTTCCTCACCGCCACCGGGCAGAAGTGCGACGACGTACGGCAGGAATTCATCCTGCTCTCCGATGTGCTCGGAGTCTCGATGCTGGTCGAGACGATCAACGACGAAGAAACCCCGGACGCAACAGATTCAACAGTCCTCGGCCCCTTTCACATGGTTCAGTCACCGGAACGGGTCCTGGGCGAAAACATCTCTGCCGAGAGCGAGGGCGACGTGTGCGTCGTCCGAGGAAGCATCACTTCGGTCACCGGGGAACCAGTGCCCGGCGCCAGGATCGATGTCTGGCAGGCCAACACCAAAGGCTTCTACGACGTCCAACAGCCCGGCATCCAAACCATCGGCAACGGGCGGGGTCTGTTCACAGCCGACGAACACGGCGAGTTCTACTTCCGCAGCGTCATCCCCAGCTACTACCCGATCCCAACCGACGGACCCGTGGGCGACCTTTTGCGCGCCACCGAGAGGCGCCCCTACCGCCCTGCCCACATCCACTTCATCGTCGCCGCACCCGACTACATGAAATTGACCACGCACATCTTCGTCGGCGGCAGCGAATACATCGACTCGGACGCAGTGTTTGCGGTAAAGGAAAGCCTCATCAAGCCCTTCACCACCAACGCGGATCCCGAAGCGGCCGCGGCCCTCGGAGTGGCGGCGCCCTTCGTCGAAGGCGTCATCGACATCGTCCTGCACCCCGAAGCCCGTCCCCACGAAGATAGCAATGAGACCGTCAAGGAGATCGTCCGATGAAGGACTTCCAGTACCAGGCCCTGCCGATGCGCGTCACCTTCGGAACCGGCTCGCTCAAGTCACTGCCCGACGAAGTCCGCCGCCTCGGCCTGCGGCGTGTACTGGTCCTCTCCACCTCCTTCCAGGAGGACCTGGCCCGGGAAGTCTCAGATCAGCTCGGGGAGCTCAGCGCCGGCGTGCACCCCGAAGCCCAGATGCACGTTCCGGTCGAATCTGCCCACCGCGCACGCGATGTCGCCAAGGCCGCCGGGGCCGACGGGTACGTCGCTGTGGGCGGCGGCTCCACGACCGGACTGGGCAAGGCCATCGCACTGGAGTTCGGGGCCCCCATCATCGCGGTACCCACCACCTACGCCGGTTCCGAAATGACTCCCATCTGGGGCCTCACCGCCGAGGGAGAGAAAAAGACCGGCCGCGATCCCAAGGTGCTGCCCACAAGCGTCATCTACGACCCCGAACTGACCCTGACCCTGCCCGTGGGCATGTCCGTCACCAGCGGATTCAACGCCATCGCCCACGCCGTCGAGGCGCTGTATGCGCCCGACGGATCCCCCATCATCTCCCTCATGGCAGAGGAAGGCACCCGCGCCCTGGTCAAGGCGCTGCCGAAGATCGCAGAGAACCCGGCCGACATTGAGGCCCGCTCGGACGCCCTCTACGGGGCCTGGCTCTGCGGAGCCACCCTGGGAGCCACAACCATGTCCCTCCACCACAAGCTCTGCCACACCCTCGGCGGAACCTTCAACCTGCCGCACGCCGAAACGCATACCGTCGTTCTGCCCTACGCACTGGCGTACAACTCCGCACACGCGCCGGAGGCCATCGCCGCGCTGCAACGCGCCACAGGAGCGCAGGAACCCGCCAGCTACCTTCGCCAGCTGAGCCTGGACCTCGGAGCGCCAGCGTCCCTGCGCGAACTCGGGCTCACCGACATCGACGTTGAGACGGTCGTCGAACAGGCCACCCGCAACCCCTACGCTAACCCGCGCGCGGTCACCGGCGACGGCATCCGCGCCCTCCTCACCGCCGCGCTCAACGGCGAAACCGTCTAACAACCGATCCGAGAGCCGCCCGAACGGGAAAGGGCCAGCTGGGGGTCCTCGGCCCTCGGCAGCAGAGCCGCCGGGATGGGGCACACGTGACATCGGGCTCCGATACCGGGGTGGTCCGACAGGTGCTCAGGAGCCCGACCCGCAGTTCGTCTCACGAGGACGTCGCCTGCCGCCTCCGGGCGACGGGACTCAGCATGGCCGTTGTTCCACGCGAGTCGGCCCCCGCGAACTCTCAAGCACTGTCACCCCCTCATGCTCACCGGACAGGTCCGCGAGAGTACAAGGAACCGCGAACAGCCATACATAAAATAGATGGGAAGGGCGCAATATTGGTATTTGTGAAATGTCTCATATGGTCGCAAGGTGGAGAGGAAACACCGACATGGTCGTCGCATTCCTTCTCAGAAGTAAGGGCTGCTCGGCCTGATAATCCWGACGAAGGGCGACTTTCCCATGATCAAACTCAACGTGGACCTGCAACGTTGCGATGCCAACGGCACCTGCGCTGCTTTGATGCCCGACGTGTTCCGGATCGACCAGGACGGCACGCTCGAACAGCTGCGTTCCGAGGTCGAGGATGAGCGCGAGGACGACCTCGAAGAAGTCATCCTCTGCTGCCCGATGGGAGCGATCTCGCGATCATGACGAACACCCACTCTCAACTCTCAGAATCCAGTTAGGAAGTACGGCTATGCCCCAGACCGCTACCGACGTTGTCATCATAGGTGGATCCACGGCAGCACTGCGTGCTGCCGAAACCGTTACTCGGCAGGCCCCGGAACTGGACGTCACCATCATCAGTGAGGAGGCTCACCTGCCCTATGAGCTGCCGCCGTTGTCAAAGATTCCCTTGAAGGATCACGTCGATATCGAGTCTCTCGTCTACCCGGTCGCTCGTGAACTGCGAGAGAAGGGCGTCCATTACCGTCTCGGGGAGCGTGCCACGGCCATCGATCCGGCGCGCCGGGTCGTCACCACTGATACCGGCCAGGTCAGGTACCGGGCCGCTATCATCACGACCGGTTGCGAACCGATCGTGCCTCCGATGTTCCGAGGCCAGCAGGACGTGTACGTATTGCGCCGGTTCGACGACTCGGTGGCGCTGCGCCAAGCCGTCGAAGATCGTCAGCGCTCCGTGGCCATCGTCGGCGCCGGCTTCATCGGTGGCGAATTCGCTTCGACGTTGATCAGCGACGGTCGCAAGGTCTCGCTAATCGACCTGTCTGTGCACCCCTTGATCCGTTTCGGTGAAGAGGTCTCCGGCGTTTACGAAGAGCTCCACCGTTACAAGGGAGTCGCAACGTTTTTCGGCGTGGGAGCGACTGGGACGATCGAGCGAGATGGCAGCCGATTCTTGCAGCTCAGCGACGGCCGCGAGGTCGCAGCCGATGTGATTGTCGTGGGAGTCGGGGTGCGGCCAGCCGTTTCCTGGCTGGGTTCCTCGGGAATCCCGCTGGATAACGGCATCGTCGCCGATGAGTATCTCCATACCGTTGAGGGCGTGTTCGCTGCGGGCGACGCCGTCTGCTGGCCCAACGCCCGATTCAACGCCACCATGCGTATCGAGCACTGGACCACCGCCGCGGAGCAGGGGCGTGGAGCCGGACTGAATGCCGTGAAGTACCTCAAGGATGAGCCGCTCGTTCCCTTCGTGAACGTGCCCTTCTTCTGGTCGGATCAGCACGGTCAAAGAGTCCAGTGGGCCGGTCATCAGCTGGGAGGGGAGCAAGTGGTATTCAACCGGAACGAGGGCGGCGAGCTATTTCTCTTCCGCAAGGGTGATCTCGTCACCGGTGTCCTGGCCTTCGAACGGCGCCAGGAGTTTGTGCAATTGCGCGCGAAGCTCCGCCAACCCCTCGCATGGGACGTCGCCCTCGGTATTGCTTCGGGATTCGAGTCCACGGCCCGAGAGGTGCCAGTGCCGTGACTGTCCAAAGACGCCGCTATGTTTCCTGCCCTTGCGGCTCCCTCCTGGAAGGCGCCGATGATGACGAGCTCGTCAGCTCGGTACGTACACACCTGAGCGAAGTACATCCAGGATTGGACTACGACCGGGACCAAATCTTACTCATGGCCTACTGACCGCCGGGAGACGGACTCGAGGAACGCTCGCGCCGCGATGCCGGTCCGCCCGTACATCGGCTTCTGAGGAAGGCGGAGCGGTAGCGACCCGGAAGGTTGTTTCACGAGTCCGCGGAGTGTGGGATCCGGCATCTAACAAAAAGCGCGGTCCATCACGTTCCGAGCCATAGTGGGGCCCAAAGCCAGAATGGGCGTCGAGCGATGTCTGTCACAGCGACCTCGTCCTGGCCTTCAAACGAATCTCCTTCTGGAACCTGCAGACATAACTGCCTCATCCAGTGGGACCAAAGGCGCGTCGGTAAGTGGCTGAAGAGCGCTAATCCGATATCGAAGCGATCCATGAGTTTTTTCAATGAAAGTTCGAAACCAATAAGACGTCGCATCATCCCAGCGATACAGCGACATCAAATTCAGGAGTCTTAATGTCAGTCAACACGCCCACCAGCGCCCGAATGAAATCGGTACTCTTTTCGAGTTTTATGGGAAGCGCAATCGAATTCTACGATTTCCTGCTCTACGGCCTGGCCGCCAGCGTGGTGTTTGCCCCTCTCTACTTCGCAAACCTGTCTCCGGCAATGGGGATGATCGCATCCTTCGCGACGTTGGCCGTTGGATATCTGGCCAGGCCGCTGGGCGGACTGATCTTCGGCCCGTTCGGAGACCGCCTCGGACGAAAGAAGATGCTCGTCCTGACGATGCTCATGATGGGTGGTGCGAGCTTCTGCATCGGGCTGATCCCGACCCAGGCGGCCATAGGTCAGCTGGCACCCCTGCTGCTGATCGTCCTGCGCGTGATCCAGGGTATAGCCGTCGGTGGCGAGTGGGGCGGAGCAGCACTGATGGCTATGGAGCATTCAACGCGGGAACGCCGAGGCTTTTCCGCCAGTTTCGCCAACATGGGTGGCCCCGCGGGTGCCGCCTTGGCAACTGCCGTGTTCAGCCTGTGCAGCATGATGCCCGACGAAGCGTTCATGAGCTGGGGCTGGCGGGTGCCGTTCCTCCTCAGCGCAGCCCTTGTCGCCATTGGGCTGTTCGTTCGCCTCAAGGTCGCCGAATCACCGGTCTTCCTTGAAGCTCAGCGACAGGCAGCCTCGTCTCACGCGCGTCGGCGAAACCCGATCCTCGAGGTGGTCACCAAGTATCCGCGCGCCGTCATCATCGCTTGCCTGGCAACAATCATGGCCTTCGCCGTCCAGTCCCTGCTGGCCACCTTTGCCGTGCCGTACGCCGTCGCTTCAGGCCACAGCCGCTCCGAAGTCCTATGGATCAGCCTCGCGACCCAGGTGATCCATGTATTCACGATCCCGATGTTCGCAGCCCTCTCTGACAGGATCGGCCGTCGCAAGGTCATGGTGGCCGGCGTGATCGGCATGACCCTCATGATTCACCCCATCTGGCTAATGGTCGCCTCAGATAACCTCCTGCTGCTCTTCCTGGCATTCCTGATTGGCAACCCCGTGCTCCAAGCTATGGTTTACGGGCCCACCGCCGCATACATCTCTGAAATGTTCGGCGCCGAATCCCGCTACACCGGTGCCTCCTTGGCCTACCAATTGTCCTCGACTCTGGGCGGCGGTCTCGTCCCTCTCGCGGCCACCGCCCTGCTGGCAGCCCGCGGCGGAAACGACCCGGTATACGTCTCCGCCTTGGTCATGGCCATCGGACTGGTCAGCCTCCTCGCACTGTTCGCGCCTGCTCGTGGCTACAAGGACAAGACGCAAGAAGGGGCCAAGGCCGCGGTATCCGTGGAGTCGTGACAGGGCAGAGCGTCCCCCGCTGAAACTACGCCGGGGACGCTCTGCCAACAATTTAGACGCCTAAGACTCCACTGCCGAGACACGGTCAGGGGAGTGTGGCGGCGAGGGCAGCCGTTGCGTCGAGGTTCGGGGAAATGGGCCCTAAATGCGGGCCGGATCTGCACACGCCTGCTGGCAGATGCCTGAGTTGATGAGAGGATCTGATGATCTACGAACATGCTGACCTCCGGATAAATCCAGAAACCGAAACCGGGTTCCTCGTGGACTTTGCGGCTGTCAGGCGTTTGTTGCTCGAGGCAGAAGGATGCCTTTCCGTTGAGCTGTTGGTAAGTGTCGACACTCCAGCCGCGTATCTGCTTCGGGTGGGTTGGGAAAGAATTGAAGACCATACAGACACTTTTCCTGGCACCCTCCAAGCCAACGAACTGGGCAGAGTGCTGATGGCGCACTGCGCAACTCGACCGAACGTCATCCATTACAACGGTCAGGAAGTATAGTCACGGGAGTCGAATCCCTTGGTGGGCCATGAACCAGCCTAGATGATCGGGCTCGTCCCACACATCCATTTTTTGAATGCTCAATATTGCACCGCACTAATGCCATCCCGATCCGATGAGGGCATGGGGCAGCGCCCGGCATATCGAGAACGTATGGTAACGAGCGATAATTCGTATTTGTGTGATAGTTCGAAAGGGCTCAAGCTAAACCTAGTCTCGTTTGGAGAAGCTCCGGACGCAGTTTTAGTCCTGTGTTACCTGTTCCTTACCGAGGACGGGTCCCGGCTACGCTGCGAGACAAAACAATCCGCCCCGCTCAATGAGGAGTACCAAATGGGCAAGATCGGCATCTATCTCGAAAGAATCCTGCACCTGCGGCGAGTTCCGCCGAACAGCCCATATCCGCCCTCGCCACACTTTCACCCGTATGGGGCGTCTCTGCACCTGATGGCGTACCCATGGGTGGGATTGCACATCGAGGAAAGTGGTTAGCCTGGCCTGAGGACTGCAACAGTCGGGCGATGCCCAGCAGGGCAGGATTGTTTACCCCGCCCTAATCCGGCCGACGACCCAGGACGCGATTTGGGTGCGTGAGGTGAAGCCCAGCTTGGCCAACATCCGCTCGATGTGTCGACCGATTGTCCTGTGCGAGAGCACTAGCTCGGCGGCGATTTCCCTATTGCTCCGCCCTTGGGCAACGAGGGCCGCAACCTGCTCTTCCCGTTCGGTAAGTTGCGGGCCCCCGTGCTGGCTGTAAGGATCCACAAGCACCGATTTGACTGTACAGTGGGCTGCAGAATTTTTGTGACCCGCGGAGCCTTCTGCCTGCGGTGCTACATACGCGGCGCGCGCCGAGTTCAACGCGACCTCCACGGCCTGATCCATTGATAGCGCGGGCCGGCCGTCGAGGATGGACAGGTACCGGGCTTCCCCGAGTTCGTTCCGTACCTGGGCCGCAGTCTGCTCGAAGTCGGTTTCAAGAGGACCAAATGCAGAAATTGTGGTGCCAATTCCTTTCCATACCGACTGTGCCGCGTGAAAAAGAATTGCCGCTGATTCATAGCGCCCGTTCGAGGCAGCGGTCCATGACATCTGCTCGATGGTCAGTGCAATGCAGAGCCCGTCATGGAAGTCGCCTTGAATTTCCAGCGCGGCGATCTGGGAGCAGCGGGCCTCATCGAGTTGGCCCAGGTGCCACTGGCAGAGGCCCATGACTGCGTGCCCGTAAGCCTGGCTCCACCGCTCGCCTCGTTTGCCGCTTTCAGCCAGGACCTCCCGGCACGTTGCGAGGGCGTCCTCTATCCGGCCGGCGTACATTTGCGCCCAGGCCAAAAGGAAAAGCGCGGTAAGTTCTGATGCACTATCCCCTTCCCGGTGATGGACGGCAGCAGCGTTACGAAAGAGATCAATGGCGTGCTCAAGTCGTCCCCCGAAGACTTCTCTGAGAGCTTCCCAATGATCAACATGAGCAGCCAGCACCTGATGGTCCAGGTCACGAGCGATAACGCGGCACTCCCCAAGATATTGTTGCGCCGCTTCACCGTCCCCCTGAAGCAGGGATACCCAGGCGGCTACCCACAGCGCAGCCCCACGTTCCGGTGTGCAGTGCGTGTCCAGGCTCAGCATTCGGTCGAGCCATCGGCGGCCATCGCTGAGGTTGCCGCCGGCGATCCAGTGGTACCTGAGCAGAGCCRCAAGATTCATCCCTGCTAGTTCCTCTCCCGGCGTGGTCGCTGACCATTCCAGCGCTGAGAGGATATTCGTATGATCGCGCCTGGCCGCGGCGAGGCGGGTTGCCTGGTCCGGCCCGCACCAGAGCGCTACCGTTTCAGACGCCTTGCCGAGGTAGTGGTCGCGCTGGCGACGACGCAAGTCAGAAGATTCTCCGATGCTTTCAAGCAGGTTTGCACCGTACTCCCGGAAGGTCATCAGCTGGCGGTACCGTCTGCGCTGATCGCCAGCAACGGGTCCGTCAATGACGATTTCTGCAACGACCAGGGACTTCGCGACGAGATGATCCAACAGGTCAAGAACATCCCGTTTGTTGAGCTGGCCGAAACCGCAAACCTCCTCCACGGCCTCGACATCGAAGCCGGCCGGAAAGACTGCAAGCCTGGCCCACAACAGCTGCTCGTCCCGCGTGCAGAGTTCATAGCTCCAATCGATGAGCGCCCTCAGCGTTTGCTGCCGAGGAATCGCTGCCCGGCTTCCGCCCGTGAGGATATCGAAACGCCGGTCCAACCGTTCCACAAGCTGAACAACCGATAAGGAGCGCAGCCGCGCGGCAGCAAGTTCGATTGCGAGCGGGATTCCGTCGAGCATTTGGCATAGCCGGGCTACGGCGAGCCGGTTGCCGTCAGTGATTTCAAACCCRGCGTCCACACTTTGGGCCCGATCCACCAGCAACCGAACAGATTCAAAGGCCTCAATCGCACCCGCATGCCCGTTTGACACAACGGGGGCACTGAGGGGCGGTACTTGGTAAACCTGCTCGCCAAAGATCCTCAAGGGTTCCCTGCTCGTTGCAATGACACGCAATTCTGGTGCGAAGTCCAAAAGCATGACTGCCAGGGCTGATACTGCATCCAGAAGATGTTCGCAGTTGTCGAGGACCAGAAGCAGCTGTCGCTCCTGGACGTAGTCCGAAATCCTCTCCGTTGGAGAGCGGCTTGACTGGTCGGGGAGTCGGAGGGCGGCGGCGATCTGGGAACCGACCAAGGCGCTGTCATCCAGAGCCGCGAGTTCAACGGTCCACACTCCGTCGCGAAAGGCCTTCCGTGTCCGTGAGGACAGCTCCGCAGCGAGGCGGGTCTTGCCGACGCCGCCGGGACCGGCAAGGGTTAGGAGGCGGGAGCGTGACATCAGCTCGCGCGCATCGGCAAGTTCTCGCCGTCGTCCAATAAAGCTCGTCAGGTTATGGCCCCCTGTGGATCGAAAAACTACTGCTTCGGTGCCCATAACCCTCCTGTGATGCAGAAAACAATACACGTAGCGGGTTGGGTCATCTGACCCGTTTTAGATCCGGTCCAGGGGACCAGACTGGGTGCAGTCAGAACGATACTTTGAAGCAAGCGGAAGGCCAGGCGCGATGAGGCGCAGAGTAGCAGCGACAACCACGTGCCGGCGTGGCGCCGGCGGGACCCGTGCGGACAATTGCCCCGCAGCCCGCATTTCTGATTCGGGCCAAGGTTGCAGCGATTCCTTTGCTGTTTCGGATCACTGGACCGCGAAGGATCTCTGGCCAGACTGCCTTGATGCACAAGCCAGCGGATCATCTGCGATCTTCCCCGCTGAGGACAGCAATTCTTAACACCAGCCCAGGCTTCTTTGGCATATCTGCCCTTCACCTAAAGGAGGACAGGTCGAAATTGTGTTTCGCCGCCAAGATTTTTGGGGTCCATCCATCAACACATCCCACTACGAAAGAGGCACCATGACAGCGACGTCGCTCGCCGAATTGTCAGATATCAATGTTCCGAATGCTGGGTTGGTGGCTCGTGCCACTGATTTGGTGCCGTTGATCCGGGAGTTCGCCGGGCAGGGTTCTGAAGCCCGGCGCGTGGCTCCGGAGGTGGTGTCGGCCTTGGAAGGTGCAGGGCTGTTCCGGATGCTGGTTCCTAAGCGATACGGCGGTATGGGTGCTTCGTTGCGTACTGCTGTGGAGGTAACGAAGGAAATTTCCCGCGGGGATGGTTCCACCGGGTGGGTTACGACGCTGATGATGGTCGGGACCGGTTTCGCCTCGACCTTTTCCCGGCAGGCCCAGGAGGATGTGTTCGGGAGCAATCCGTTGGCGAAGGTGGCCGGCACGTTCAGCCCGGGCAGCAAGAGTGAGCGGGTTGAAGGGGGCTATCTGATCAGTGGCAGGTGGCCGTATTCCTCCGGTTCCTTTGCTGCTGATTGGGCAACGCTTGGTGTCCTGCTTGACGGTGATGACCCGATGGCGCTGGCCCTCGTCCCGGCTGAGGCGTGGAGCATCGAGCCGACTTGGTTCGTCGCCGGGATGAAGGGCACCGGCAGCGACACGATCGTGGTCGAAAATCATTTTGTGCCCGAGCATCGCGTACAACGCCTCAGCAACATGCTGAGCTCAAATTTCCTCACCCCGTTCAAAGACGACCGCATGGCCAACGTTGCCTTCAATGCCGTCGCAGCCGCAATCCTCATTGCCCCGCAGATCGGCCTGGCCCGGCATGCGCTGGAAATCACCTTGGCGAAGCTGCCCGGCAAACCGGTCGCTTACACCATGTACGACAACGCCAAGAATTCACCCACCCACCAGCTCGCCGTGGCTAAGGCAGCCACGAACCTGCACATCTCAGAACTGCTGTTGAACCGGATGTGCCTGGACATCGACACGGCAGCCGACGCCGGCAAGCAGCTTGACCTGCCCACCCGGGCCCGGATCCGCAACGACACCGGCATCATCGCTGAACTGATCGGGCATGCCATCGATGCGCTGATGACCGCCAACGGTGCCGGCTCGTTCGCCGAGGCCAACGTGCTGAACCAGATCTGGCGCGACTCCGAAATCGCCGCCCGGCACGCCTTCGTCACCCCAGAAATCGGCAAAGAAGCCTACGGCCGGGTCCTGATGGGCCTAGAGCCAACCATCAACCTCTAAGGCAGGGCCAAAATGTCCACCCCCACGATCCCCCCAACACCGGCTGAGGACCCGGCACGAACTTACCGGCACGTCCTCGGACATGTCCCAACCAGCGTCGCGGTCGTCACCGCCGGCACCAGGTCCGGGCCTGTCGGAATGACCGTAGGCTCCTTCACTTCGGTCTCGCTGGAACCGCCCCTGGTGGCCTTCTTCGTTGACAAGGCCTCCAAAACATGGCCCCGCCTCTATGAAGCCAGCCACTTTGGCGTCAACATCCTCGGCCAGGACCAAACGGCGCTCTGCAAAGCATTCTCCCGCCGCTCCGAAGACCGCTTCGATGAAGTCGACTGGACCCCCTCGGACCGCGGAGTCCCATTACTGAACGACGCCATCGTCACCCTTGAATGCACCCGCTACAAAATCGATCTCATCGGCGACCACTACCAAGTCGTCGGACGCGTCGAATCCCTTGAACTACGCGCCACCAACCCACCCCTGATCTTCCTCCAAGGCAACTTCCTCAACCTCACGGTTTAGCGGCATGGACGGCGCCGGGAGGATACCTCCGCACGAATATGAAACAACGGGCCGGGCAAAGGCGCGGCCAGCAAGCCAATCGGCTCTAGCACGGGGTATCCAAATGAACATGCTAGTTGGATCTGACAAGCCGCGAAGCCGGAGAAAGCATCGCCCAGAAACGGCATCACCAAATCGATGGTGGACGATTTCACCGCTTTCATCCACCACGTATCAACGGATGTGACCCTGACCGAACCACAAGGGCACCAGCCCAGCGACGCGCTGTCGACCCCGAGGTCTAGCCCGAAACGCTGGCCACTCTGTCCGACACGTATGCGGGAGAAACCTTCTGGGACCCGCTCGGCTGACACCGAGTTCACTTGCAAGACGGTTCCCGCCAAAGAGGCCGGGAACAAACACCAGAAAGGAGGCCCCGAATTGGGCCGTATCATCATCAGTGGGGCATCAGGGGATCTTGGCCGCAGAGTCACAAAAATACTTCTTGCGGCTGACCCGGACATCGAATTAACACTTGTATCGCGCACACCAGAAAAGCTCTACAAGCACAAAACACATGGCATCCGCGTGATGCGCGGCGACTACCAGGAACCCGACTCCCTCAACGCTGCTTACACTGGCGGGGAAGTCCTCTTCCTCATCAGCGGCCTTAATCTTGGCCACCGAGTATCCGAAACGCGAAACGCAATCGCCGCAGCCAAACATGCTGGGATCCGCCACATCGTGTACACCTCGGTCGGGGGCATACACCCCAACAACCCCGCTCTTTCAGCCAGGGATCACTACCAGAGTGAACTGGATCTCAGGGCTTCCGGCTTGGACTACACATTCCTCCGTAATGCGCTCTACTCCGAGATCATCAGCAACGTCCTAGTTGCTCCTGCCACATCCAGCGGTGACATCTCACAGGCAACAGCCAAAGGGCGCTTGGCACCGGCGGCTAAAGCCGACGTCGCCCGCAGCGCTGCCACGGTCCTGCTTGAGTCCGCGAAGCATGTTGGTGCCGTCTATGAAATCACCGGACCTGAACTGTTGACCTTTGAAGAAATCGCGTACATCGGCTCGGAGGTGCATGACACTCCCATCAAGTACGTACCAATATCAGCTGATGAGCGCCTCGCCTTTTTTGACTCCATTGGTATTCCAAGGACGTACGACCCAAGCATGCCGCCAAGCGCCGATGGGCACATGTGGGCAAGCGATGAGTTGGTCACTGCCGAAGTCGCAATAGCTGAGGGTTACCAGACGGTCCTCTCCGGCCACGTGAAGCTGATAACAGGGCGTGATCCCGAATGCCTCCGGTCCGTGATGGAAAGCGTCAAGTCCGTTCGCTATGACCAGATCCCAGCAGAGGTTTCATAAGGACCATCAATAGGGACCTTGTGCGGAACGACGGCCTCGCTCCAAGCAAATTAGGGGCGAAGCCGTCTCCGTGCTCGTAACCAGGCTTGGGTTTGATCGAGCACTTTAGATATTTCGGCGCGCAGCTGGACTGTCAGGAGCCCAACCACAACATTCCATTGTGATGTGCTGTATACCGCTGTGAGATTCCACGCTATTTGAACCTGTTCCGATTTACATGAACAATCGTCCCGTTCTAGTTGAACCAGCGACTGATTCTGTGTGGTCGGAGGCTACTTGGCGGTTTGAACACCAGTTGGCGAAATGGGACTAGACGTTTGGCGAAGACCGGTTTAGTTGGCGGTACGGACGCTCGGGCTTAGTAGCAAGACTCGCAACTAAGCCCGAGTTTCTACGGGACTTTTCCCTGCCTTGCCCCCTCTTTAGTTGCCTTCACGGTCGAAGCCTGATGGCAGCGTTTGCGGGGGAGCGAATGCAGTTCGAGTCCCACCTCGGGCACAGCATTCCCCCTCGTCAGAGGGGGTTTTTGCTTTAACGTGTGTACATTGACCCTGCTCGGGTCCCTCTGACGCTTGTCGCGGCCTGAAGCCTGGCTGCCGCGTGGCCTATGAAGTTGTGTGGGTGGCGGGTCAAGTGCCCTGGCTGTGAGCCCTCTGCCTGCTGGGATCTGGGGTCATTCGGGGCTCCTCTCTGGCTTGTTCTGGCGGCCGTGGTTGGTCTTGTACCAATTCATGCCTGGGGGTTGTGGGGGTGACATGACCTGAGGGAGATTTCTTCCAAATTTTCGCCTCGACTAACCCTTCGGCTACCTGCCTGACGCCAAGCTGGTGTGTATCTAACCCTGACAGGGCGTGCTGCATATGTGCGGCATGAGTAATCGGTTATGTCGAACTCCTAAAAGGCCTCATGGTCCTCGGTGGACGAAGGGAATCATCGTGGTGAGCAGCCTTCTTACGCTTAGATCGTGGAAATGCAGCGCCGGTTTTACTGTGGTCGTTTCCGGAGGAGAAGCACCGCCAGGTCGCGAACTACGGCTTCGATGGAAGCCCTACGGCTTGCATGCTTCGCGCCGGCGGGCTTTTCGTGGCGTGCTGGTACCGGTGTTTGTTCGCCGGTTGGCTGAGGAATCCGGCCTACATCGGTATGGATGGGGTAGTAAAAGATGAGGTCGGTGCTCCGTCGACGGAATAGGATCTCGGGTGGCAGCGTGGGCTCCAAATGTTCTGGGCCGTCGTGGCAGTGTTGGACCGCACACGGGTACATCACGCCCAAGAGGGCCACGCTGTATTCCTGGGCACGATAGTGCTGCGCCGGCCAGTGGGTCGTGGAGACGTAGCTTGCGCCACTGCGCAATGCTCCCTTCCTGGCAAAGGCCCTCATTGTGTTCCTTTCTGACATCACGATTGTTCAGCTGTCCCTGACCGTGGGTTGACATGGCGAGTGGAGCGAACAGGCTTTGGGAAATCTCTTCGGATGCCTTGGAGTTCCAATGCCGGCGGGCTCGTCCTCATTTTTCACCCGTTTGGCCCCGTCACCTCGCAGCTCCGGCGTCCGTGCCCAAGACGGCGCTGCTGGCGGCATGGTTCCTCATACGGTCCGCCAGCACTTTGCTCTGGAACGTCAGAGTTCTTTGAGAACCGTTGCCAGCCGCGCGTGCCCTACCTCAATCCTTTCTGGGGTTTGCGATTCGCAGCAAAGTCGAAGTGCATTGCCGAAACTTCCGGAAACCGAGAAGGCGCGACCCGGGATGAAGGCTACGCCTTGGCACCTGCAACCTCGAACGGTTTTGAAGTGTCAATCGCGTTGTTGAAGGTGACCCATAGGAAGAAGCTGCCCTCTGGACTGGTCCACGTGGCTAGTGCGGTCGGCCCAGGGAATGTTAATGGCGGAGACTCAAGGCGTTGACATGTCATCCTCTTTTCTTGTGGCGGCTATTGCGCTGTGTATCCGCCGTCTATGGGCAACGAGGTGCCGGTGATGTAGGAGGCTTCATCCGAGGCCAGATATGCCACGGCTCCGGCCACGTCGCTTGGAAGTGCAAGCCGTTTAAGGGGGATTTGGTCAACAACCCTTGCTTCGGCCGCTGCTGGATCTGCATGCGTTTCCAGCCACTCGTCGTACAGCGGTGTCTTTGTCATGCCTGGGGCAACGGCGTTTACTCGGATGTTGTAGGGGGATAGGTCCACGGCTGCAGCCTTCGTCAGCGCCAGCATTGCTCCCTTGCTGGCGCTGTAAATCCCCATGGTGGGCACTCCGATTGAGGCCAAACGTGAAGTGATGTTGATGATCGATCCGCCAGTGTCCTG
Source organism: Arthrobacter sp. P1_C12_2 (assembly GCF_056406415.1). Lineage (NCBI taxonomy): Bacteria > Bacillati > Actinomycetota > Actinomycetes > Micrococcales > Micrococcaceae > Arthrobacter > Arthrobacter sp. P1_C12_2. The sequence continues at coordinate 21,639 of NZ_JBFUAF010000031.1, forward strand.
CATGGTTCGGGCGGCCGCTTGCAGAAGGCGGATGGCAGCGAAAGTGTTGACTTCGAAGACTTCTCGGATCTCCTTGTCGGGAACTAACAGAAGGTCTCCCGTGTGATCGACCGCGGCGTTGTTGACCAGCACGTCGAGTCGACCAAAGCGTGAAACTGCTGCGGAGGTGAGGGCATTGCCTGATTCTTCGTCTTTGATGTCCGTGGAATAGAAGTGCAGATGGGAACCGAGTGCCGCTTCAAGTCGTTGCCCTCGCTCGATTGACCGCCCGGTTGCTAGCACCTGGGCACCTTCGGCTACCAGTCTGCGGGCGATTGTTTCCCCGATACCGGAAGTAGCGCCTGTAACCAACGCGACTTTGCCCGCGAGACGGGCGTTGGAAGTTGATTGCGATAGCACTTTGAATCCTCTCGTAGGCACATTTCTTGCGTGCCAGATGTCTTCGCCTCCGCTTTCCAAACATTCCCTATCGTTTGGTGCTCTACCGGGGTACAGGTTTTGATTCCTTAGATGCGAGGGCCGCAGTTGACTGCTACGAGTACGCGCGCACTGTCGACTGTGTTTGGAGTGGGCAGGCTGGTCCCTACTCACCGTCAGGAGGAGGCCGTGTTTGTATCGCTGCGGGCAATTTCCAGTGCCTGGTCGGCCAGTGTCAGGTGTTCGGGAGGAATGGCCGCCACCAGGGCGCCGAAGTTGTCTGCGTTGCGCCCGTCCTCGGGGACAAAGACGCGTACCACTTTGGTTTCGCCTACCTGCTGCCCAGGTTTCGCTGGAACCCGAGGCCACGTCCGGTGAGAATAACCACTCCTTTATTACACGGTGCCGATAAGGGCCCATATGTCGGGGAAAGGGGGAGGACCGCTAGGAGTGTCAGGTTGCGTCTGAGCCTTTGTGGTTCGTTGTCAGGAGAAGGAATCGAACCCTGAAGTACAGGGGCAGGCAACCAGCAGAGTGGGAAACCGGGATTTGCAGCAGTCGGTTTGGCTCTGTGATGGGCAGCGGAAGGCCGGCAATTGGGTGCACAGCCACCGGGCGGCGGTTTGCTTCGGCGTCAGATTCGGATTACCCGTGGAGGTGATTTTTTTCCTTTGACCTTTATTTAGTGGGGATTGCTGAGGACCTGCGCTCCGAGGGGTCGCCTCAATCAGCTGGTGTATTCCAGGATGCTGATCAATTGCCTGAAGCCGGCGGCGTGTGCCCGGCTGAGTTCGAGTGCAACCGGTTGCGGATAAGAGGAGAACTTCGCTATTACCGTGTCGCTGACGGGGTCAATCCAAATGAATTGGCCGTGGATGCCTGCAGCGTAGACCGTGCCTCGGCTATCTCCGGGGACCCACCATTGGTTCCGGTAGGAGCCGTTGGGGTGGACTTGCTGGTAGGCGGTTCCTCTGGCCAGTTGTGGGTCTCCGCCCCGCATCGTGTCGTTGATCCACCATGATGGGACGACCTGTTGCCCGTTGGCTTTCCCCTCGTCCAGCATGAGCTGTCCGATTTTGGCCAAGTCTCGTGCGGTGCAAGCGATTCCTCCGTTCGCAAATGCGAAACCACCGGAATCGGTGGTAATCAGTGCATCATCGAGTGTCCCAAGCTGGGACCACAGTTCGTCGGAGACGACTTCGGCGTATCGCTTTCCGCTGACGTTCTCGATGATCCATGCCAGCACGTCTGTACCGGCTGAGCAGTACTGGAATGATCGGCCGTGTTCTCCGGCAGCTTTGAGGAGCGTGAGGAATTCGTAAGTGTCTTCTGGGTCTGTTTCGAGCTTGGGGCGCCAGCCGGCGATCCTATCCTGCTGCTGGACTTCAGCGGCCGCATCCAGGTAGTTCTCGCTGTAGCGGACTGCGGCGGTCATGTCGAGTACTTGGCGGACCGTCGCGTTCCCGTAGGCGCTTCCCTTCAGCGGCGGGACGTAGTGGTGGACAAGCTGTTGCGGGTCTATGAGTCCCCGGCCCACCAAAATACCCATGGTAAGCGCGCAGACGGATTTGGAAACAGACATCAGGACGTGCCGGTCGTGCGGCTGGAAAGAGCCAAAATAGCGTTCCAGGACCAGTTTCCCGTGTTGAAGTACGACGATGGCATCTGTGTGCGTGGATTCCAGGAACTCCTCAACGCTGTGCCGCCTCTCCGCGTGTTCCGGTGTGGCTGACTCACTTCCAGTGGAGGGCCCGGATGCTCTGCCTCGACGGATCGTTGCGGTAGTGATGAGCTCACTGATGTGAACGAAGCCCCAGCGATTGAATGGGCTTTCCTGCCAGTTTTCCAGGGTGACGTGCTCATTGAAGTCCTGGCCGGCATAGCGGTCAACCTTGCCGGGGCTGGTCAGAAGGGAACCATTTGCTGTTGTCTCTAGCATGTTTAGTCGCTGCCTTGCGTGGTAAGGGTGGGGAGGGCGTGGGAGTCTGCCAATTCGGGCCGGGCGCGCCCTGGGGCTGCCTCGAGGAGTCTGCGGGTGTAGTCGTGCTGTGGATCGGTGAAGATCCGTTCGGCTGGTCCACTTTCTACGATCTTTCCGGTCTTCATGACAGCCACCTCATCGCTGAGATAGCGGACGACGTCCAGGTCGTGGGAGATGAGCAGATATGTGAGCCCTTTTTGTTGCTGCAGGTCCTGGAGCAGGTTCAGAATCTGGGCCTGGACGGAAACATCAAGGGCGCTGGTGGGTTCGTCCAGGATCAGGAGACGGGGCGAGGTGGCCAGGGCGCGTGCTATGCCGACGCGTTGGCACTGTCCTCCGGAGAGCTGGTGCGGGAGCCGATGGGCGTGCCCGGCTCCCAGCCCGACCTCGTCCAGCAGATTGTTTATTCTTGTTTGGAGGGCCTGCCCTTTCAGGGCAGTGTGGGCCAGAAGTGGCTCTGCCACTGAAGCGCCGATAGTCATACGTGGATTCAATGATGCCACTGGATTCTGAAGTACTATTCCCATCCGGGAACGGATGGTCCGCAGTGCCTTGGGTCCGAGTTTGCCGAGGTCATGTCCTTCAAATATGGCTCGCCCGGATGTTGGGCGCATCAGCTGCATGGCGCAGCGGGCGAGGGTACTTTTGCCGGAGCCGGATTCTCCGACAAGGCCGTAGACCGTACCTTCCTTGATGCTAAGGGAGACGTCGTCGACTGCGGTGAAGACTCGTCTGTGGTGCGGGAACGTTTTGACGATTTTTTCGAGGGTGAGAACGTTGGTCATAGTTCGCCTTCCTGGAGGCAGGCGACTGCCTGGTGTGGCCCGGTCTCGGTGAGCAGCGGGTCGGTGAGCGAGCAGTCGGTGACTGCATGTGAGCAACGGTTTCTGAAGGCGCACCCGGTGAGGGATAGGAGGTTTCCCGGCACTGTTCCAGAAATAGCGTTCAGTCGCTGGCCGTGGGTTCGCCCTGCTGGGAGGGCGCCGAGGAGGCCGCGGGTATATGGGTGGCGTGGATTGTTCATGACCGCTTCCACAGGTCCGGTTTCGATCACCCTGCCTGCGTAAAGGACCGCCACCCGGTCACAGACATCGCGGATGATGCCAAGGTTGTGGCTGATGAGCAGCACACCGAACCCAAACTTGTGTCGGAGTTCGTCAATGAGGACCAAAATTTGCCGGGCAACAGTAACGTCAAGAGCCGTTGTGGGCTCATCCAGGATCAAAAGCCGGGGCTGGCGTAGCAGAGCCATGGCAATCATGGCCCGCTGCAGCATCCCGCCGGACAATTGGTGCGGATAGCTGCGGTAGACCCGTTCAGGGTCCGGAAGGCCGACCAGGCTTAGATGACGTATGATTTCAGCTTTGCCTTCGGCCCTCGAGATCTGCCGGTGCCGGGCCAGGACATCGCTGAGTTGGCGGCCAAGCGTGAAGACGGGGTTGAAGGCAGTTCCAGGGTTCTGGAATACGATGGCCACCGAGCCACCTGGTTCTGACGAGTCCTGTAAGGGATCGTTGCCGATGGTCACTTGCCCCGTGCGCCGTGCACCGCGTGGAAGGATCCCCAAGGCTGCGAGTCCTGTCAGGGACTTGCCGCACCCCGTTTCCCCCACCAGGCCGAGGATTTCACCAGCGGAAACATCGAGGTCGATCCCGCGGACGGGGCGGTTGGTAAGCTTTCCCCGGTCGGTGAATTCGACGTTGAGGTCGCGGATGCTAAGAACATGTGTCATCGCTTTACCTGCCTGGGGTCAAGGAGGTCGCGCAGCGAATCTCCGAGGAGGTTGAATCCCAGGACGGCCAGAAAGATGGCCAGCCCCGGAAAGGTGGCTATCCACCAGGAACTGAATATGAGCCCGCGCCCTTCGGCGACCATCAGGCCCCAGTCGGGCAGGGGCGGCTGAGTTCCAAGACCGATAAATGCCAGGGACCCGGCGGCCAGGATCACAGTGCCGATGTCGACGGTAGCTTGGACGAGGATGGGCGTCATGCAGTTGCGAAGTACATGGCGGCTGATGATGAGCAGCTGCGGAATGCCCATGGCGCGGGCTGCTTCGACATAGGAGCGTTCCCGAAGGGATTTTGCTTCCGCTCGTACAAGGCGCGCATACCAGGGCCACCAGCTGATGGCCAAGGCGATGCCGGCGTTGGTCAGGCTGGGCCCAAGGATCGCAACGGTCACCATGGCCAGGAGCAGAGGCGGGAAAGCCTGGAAGATCTCGGTCACACGCATCAAGGCTTCGTCGAGCCAGCCACCGCGATATCCGGCGACAGCGCCGAGGGGAATGCCGATGAGGGCCGCAGCCGCGACAACGACGGCAGAGATGGTCAGCGCCGGGTTCGCGCCCATGATGATGCGGCTGAGAACGTCACGACCGAGCTGATCGGTGCCGAGCCAGTTCAACGCGTTGGGAGCGAGGTTTCGGGCAGAGGCATTGGTCGCCCCCATGCCCTGATCAGGGAAAGGTGCCAGCCATTGCCCAAAAACAGCAAGGATTACAACAAGGACTATGATCATCGCGCCAACAGCGGCCAAACGGTCACGGCCCAGGGTCTGTTTAAGTAGTTTGATCGGTTTAAGGGTGGCCTGTTCTCCGGCCGGCCCGGAACCGGTCGGGGCGGAGATTTGGGTCGTGGGGCTCATGACATGCTCACTCTGGGGTCGATTCGGGATTGCAGGATGTCCACCAGAAGGTTGGCCAGCAGGTATGCTGTGGCGCCCATGAGCGTAATTGCAATGATGGCTGGGTAGTCCACTGCAAGCATGGAAGATGTAGCGAACTGCCCAATTCCTGGCCAGTTGAAGACAGCTTCGACGAAGAATGTTCCGGTCAGGGCGTAGGCGGCAGCCATTCCGGCAATAGACAGGACTGGTGGCAGAGCATTTTTCAGGGCCAGGCGCCAACGGATGGCGGTGTCCCTCAGACCGTAGGCCCTGGCGGTGAAGATGTAATCCTGGTTCATGACATCGAGCATGGCGGCCCTGGTCATTCGTGCAACGAGTCCGAGAGGATATGCGGCCAAGGTGAGGGCCGGCAGTATCACGTGCTGCAAACCATCGGTGAAGGCCACGCCGTTGCCGGTGATCATGCTGTCTAACAGGGGAAGCCCGGTCACGTGAGAGATGGGGTTGGAGTATTTGATGGAGTTGCTGAATTGCCCAGTGGCCGGAAGTATGCCCAGCCCCCCAACGAACAACAGTTGAAGGAGCAGTCCGAGCCAGAAGGCGGGCACGGAAATCCCTCCGATGGAGAGGAAACGGATTGCTCCGTCGATGAATCCGCCAGGACGGCGGGAGGCAACCACGCCCAAGATGACCCCTGCCGAAACAGCGAGAACCATGGCAAACCCGATGAGTTCCAATGTGGCTGGGAGGCGGGTGAACAGCTCATCCAACACGGGGCGTTTTGTGGCAAGAGACTGGCCCCAGTCCCCGGTGATCAGCTTTGCGACGTAGTCGAAGTACTGTTCGAGGATCGGACGGTTAAAGCCGAGGTGCTCCCGGACCCTGTCCAGCTCGGCTGGGGGCGCCTTCGGGCCGGCGTAGATGACGGCCGGGTCGCTGGGAACGATGCGGGCAAGGATGAAGACGATCGCGGTAAGCA
>NZ_JBFUAF010000032.1:0-23555 GCF_056406415.1 Arthrobacter sp. P1_C12_2
GTCCCCCGGGCAGGACGCACCTTTCACCCCCCCGGGCAGGACGCACCTTTCACCTTCAATATCCCGGCACCGTCAACGCCGGCTCTTTTCCAATGGCGAATGCTGCAGGAGTCCGTCGAGTCGTTCGGCACGCCCAGCGAACCCGTCCAGATCACGCCGGGGGAACCACTGGAGTGCGCCACTCTGCGCCAAACGATCGAGGGGCTGAAACCGCAGATCGAAGCGCTTCAAGAGGACCTCCAGAACGCCCCGACGGGCGAAAAGGCCGCCATCGCCAAAATGATCAAAAAGTTGCAGCATGACCTTTCTGTTGCGGAGGCTAGGTCCACAGAACTCGGATGCCCACCCTAGTGCCGCCGGCACGTCAGACTGAGCGGATGCCTCGCCCACAGCGAACCGACCACGTGCTTACGCCGACGATCTACGCTCCGTCCTGCTGGATACCCTCGAGTCCGCAGTACGGCCGGCGGGTCCTCTCACACAGGCGCTCAGCGTCACGCCCGCCATCACCCGAGGCAGCGACGGAGTCTGCGCATTTCGTCCGAGGCAGAGTTCGGGTTCACCAGTCATTTTCATCAAGGGGCACTGGACCAGTGCAGCTGGCGGCACGGGCAAGGACTGACCCAAGGGGACTTTGAAGCCGTCCTCGCCACTGCCGGGCTGATCGGTTTGCTACCCGGAACAGGTGCTAGCCGTGGTTGGTCTTGTACCCATTCATGCCGTGCGGTCCTACCGATGAGTGACTAGCGGTGGGCGTTGCTACGGCGAATAACGCTCGAGTAACGCTCTTCTGCCTAGCGTGCTGATACGCATATCTTTTGTGGCTATTGGTGGACGCACTTCGGGAGGCGTACCAGAAGATGCCTCGTCACGACGTCGTTCCACCGTTGAACCGGTTTGTTGCTGGACTGGCGGAGATGGAACTCAACGGGTCTTGATGAACATGAAAGGAAACAGGGTGGAGGATTCCCTGAAGCTAGCGGGCCCCTGTGCTGGCAGTCATGATTTTAGTGGCTTCGTTGGCGGTATCTCCGAGGGCCGATCGAGGATCGAGGACCGCCGAGGTAGTCCAGAAGATCTTGGTCGAGATGGAGACAAGACGATAGCATTGGCGGCCCCGAAGTGGCCATGCGAAGGGTTACCGAAACGGGCGCAGGATGAGACGTTCGTTATTGCGGCACTCATGCAGGCCTGCCGCACTCAAGCCTCCAACACCACACGTCATTGGCTAAATCCGTGTTCCTGGATTTTCGTGCACCATGACCTTTTCCTACCAGGCCCCTGCCCTGCTTAGCGGTTCTGACATCCGCAAGGCGGCTCCCGTCCTGCCCCGGCGGACAGCGGCACGCCCGACGCCGGCAGATCTGCAGCGGATACTTGGGAACGGAGGCGTTTCGGCCATGCTTGACAGGCGGGCGGATGCTGCGTACGCTGCCCCGACGTCCGTCCCCGTCTGGACCGCGTCGCCGGAGCCCAACGCCAGCGGGATGCTCACCCGCGAACCGACTACGACACCCCCAACACCGACTGACGTCGTAGATTCGCCGGTTCCGGGCATCAACAAGGTTGGATTCATCGACAACGACGACGGGTCCAACATCCGTACCGGGCCGTCGGAGTCGGGCGGCCAGAAGGTCCGAGGGGAGCCGCTCCCACCCGCCACGCGGGTGTTCGTCGGCGGCACCCATCCCGACACCTCGGACTGGTGGTACGTGACCGTCCAGATTGGCCAAGGGTTTCTCCGCGGCTATGTGCAGGGCCTGCGCGTCACGACCGACCTGCCGGAGCCGACGGCCAAGCTGTACCAGGTCAAGAGCGGCGACACCGCTGAGGGTCTGGCGGCGCAGGCCTTCTCCACCGCGATCCGTGACGGCCACGATCTTCGCTACTACGAGAACATTCTGCTGTTCGTGAACAAGCTTTATGGCCGCGCTGGGGTCGAGGGTTCGTACCAGGATCCGGGTCTGCTCGGTGGCGGGGCCAACAACGTCCGGCTCGTCGCTGGGCACCGGATCTGGCTGGTGAGCCCTGCGTACGCCCGCGCCCTTGAGGACGTAGTGCCGGGTGGATCCTTGACCGGCGGCGCTTGGGCCAAGGTCAAGCGATTTGCCGGTCACATCGATGACATCATTATGAGTGCGGTCCAATCGCCGAAGTACTTTGGCGAAGTCGCTGGTGAGTACGCCCAGGCGATTAGCGAGCACATCGTGGAGATCGTTGGCATCATCGCCGCGTTCGTCGCCGCCGAGGCGCTATCGGCGTTCTTGGCGGCCACCCCGACCGGTGTTGGCCAGCTCGCCGCCATTGTGATACAACTCGGGCTGGCCGCCTTCGGTGCCGTCGGCCTGATCTCGGCCGGAATAGAAGCGGTCAAACACGCGAGCGAGTGGTTGACGTTGGCGTGGACGGCCTCGGGAAACGACAAGAAACTCGCCGCCGCGAGCAAAGAGTTTCTTAAGATGCTGCTGAGCATTGCGATGGCGGCGCTTGCCTATGTCGGCATCAAGGGCAACATGGCCGGTGCCGCCAAGATCGCCATTTCGTTGCCGCCTCCACCGACGGCCTTGGCCTTTGCTGGTGTCGGTGGCATGAAGGTGGGTGCCGGGTGGGCGGCCAAACCGGTGGCGCTCCCTGTGCCGGGTCCGGCTGGACCGTTTGGTACCGCCTCGATGATGACGAAGGTCAACAAGGAGACCGCTGGCACCAAGGAAGCCCCGAAAACAGACGAGCCCAAGACTCCTGAGCCTCGCGCCAACGCGGAGGACCGCACGCCTGCACCGGCACTGAAGGATGACCCGTGGAACCCAGCACAAGTGGAGCAACGACTGGCCGCGGCACGGGAGCACTATGCGCGGCAAGTCAAGACGACGAAGCCGGTGGTAAAACCAGGAAAGATGGTGCCGCCTCCGCGAGACCTCCCCGCTTTCCCCGAAGCGGAGAGGGCCACTGGGAAGACAGGGGTTCAAGGAGGTGGTGGGCTGCGGGCGAGGTGGAAAACCCCAGACGGAACCATCTATGAGTGGGATAGCCAGCACGGCACGGTGGAAAAGTACTCTGCCAGCGGTAGCCATCTAGGTGAATTCGATCCGAATACTGGGACGCAGACAAAACCTCCCAACTCCAACCGGAGCATCGAGCCGTGAGCAGTTGGATATTGAGAGGTTACGATAGCAGCACCGAGAGAATTGGACGAGAGTATCCGCTCGCACTCGATGACCCGCAGATGCTTCGGCAGTCGCTACGGCGCCCCGGGGACGACCCACTATTCGATTTCTTCCCAGTCCCGAGGCTCACCTTGGAGTCATTGGTTCGGCAGTATGGGCTGCCTTCCTTGGAAGACGATCTGTATTACTTCGTCGAGTATCTGAGGACTGATGACGTGTCCGAAGGAAGTGCACCGCCATGATGCTGAGACTCCCCCGCTCCGGTACTGGCCGGGCGGTACGCAGGTAGGCCCGGCCATGATAGGGGCATAATCACACCGGACAGGACGGAGGCGGTCGTTACGAGCTAGGAGGGAATCGCTCGCGTCCGGTGTAGTGGCGAACGTCGTGTACTTCAACGAGCTCGACATTGTGTTCGGACCGATCCAAACGAGGGGCGTAGCACAACTTGTCCCGATCACCTTTCGGCGAGCGACTGCGTTGGCCGTCGGTGTTCACAGCCGTGTAAAAAGGCAGGCGCCTAGTGCGTTGCATGATGAGAGGGATCTGGTGGTAGTTCAGTACCGTTGGGTCTGCCCGTCTGCTGCTGCGGTTTAATACCCCGCCGCATCACTTCCGCGAGACGGGTGAGGGTCCAGTAGCGGTCCTCGTCCCTGTAGGAAGCAGCCGGACCTGCCTCCGACACCTGCTCCAGATCCCGCAGCGGGGCCGGCCACAGCGGCAGCCGGCGCCCCCGGCGCCCCGGGCGCCCCCGGCGCCCGCAAGGCAAGTGTCCACCGGCCGCCGGTGCCAACTTGAGCTTGGCCCAGCCGCCAAGACGAATGTTGGCCCAAAACTCATCTAGTAGTGGGGGGAGCCGTACTAACTAACTGTTTTCATTTTCATAGTCCTCCGCCGGCCTCACGACAAAGTTCCAGCTGTGCGCGTCGTTGTAACGCTGCTGTAACGACACGACCTGATGATTTGGAATGTCTGCTGGAAAAAGGAGTTGCATATGTCCATCCGAATCAGGAGCCTGCAGTCGGCCGGGCCGCTGTGGGTGCCGCTGACCGGTGGCACATCCCTCCGGCTGGCTCCTGGCCAGGTATCGCAGGAATTCGCGGATGTGGAAGTTCAGGACAATCAGGCGGTTGATTCGCTGGTGTCTCGAGGAATTATCGAGGTGGTAGCCGGTGCCCGCGCTGCGGGCGGCCGGGATTCGAAGCCTGCAGCCGCGGCGAAGGCCGCACCGAAAAAAGAAGAAGAAGCGAAGACAGACAAGGACACGACTCAAGCCTGAGCGGCTGTCCCGTTCGGGCGCGCGGCCGGATCTGTTAGGACTACGGCGGGAGAAACAACGTGCCGAATTTGACGTATCCGGGCGTGTACATTGACGAAGTCTCCAGCGGTGCGCGGCCCCTGGAGATGGCGGGAACCTCCACGGCGGCGTTCGTCGGCCTGGCTGAGAAGGGATCGGCGGAAGCCACCCGGGTAACCAGCTGGCCGGCGTTCCAGCGTCTGTACGGAGGCTTCGTCCCGGACAGCTACCTTGCTCAGAGCGTCTTCGCGTACTTCAACAACGGTGGTCGCCAGTGCTACATCGTGCGCGTCGTCCTCAGCGATGCGGTGGTGGCGGACGTGACGGTGGCTAACCGGGCCGCGCAGCCGGCTCCAGGGATCACTTTTTCCGCGAAGGATGCGGGGGCCTGGGGAAACCACCTCGTCCTGCAGATCGAGGATGCCTCCACGGATCCGGGTAACAGGTTCAGGATAAGCGTGCGCCGGCAGCCCGATGCCGAGGTCATTGCTCCGGACTTCGCCGGCAGCCCAACGTTGGAGGACTTCGACGACCTCAGCTGCGATGAGTCCTCGGACCGTTTCGTGGAGGCCGTCCTGGAGCATGAGTCCAGCCTCATCACCGCCCGGATGCTTGCTACCAACAAGGTACAAAAGGGTGTATACCGCGGTGGAGCCGGCGCCGCGGTACCGCTCGGTGATAAGCGGGGTTTCCGGATCAATCTCGACGGCGATGGCTTCCACGACGTGGTGCTGCCCGCCCCGGCCGGGGCGGCGGATCTTGCGGGGGTCGCGGGCGCGATCCAGGAAGCGGTGCGGGCACTGAAGAACAATAGGGCCTCCAACAAGGAAGCCTTTGAGAATTTCACCTGCGCCGTAGAGACGGCAGGGCCTGCCGGAGGACCGGAACGGCTGGTCCTGCATTCGGGCTCATCCAGGGCAGCATCGTCGGTGCGGATCGGCAAGGCCCTGGAGCAGGATGCGACGGGTTTGCTTAAGCTCTCCGCCGACGACGCCGTTGCCGAGGACGGCTCCGCGGTCCAACGCCCTGCCAACGCCCAGTCCGTGCAGGTCGGCGACGCAGAGCTGGACGGCGTCGTCCTCGCGGTCACGGCAGGGGAAAACGGCGATGCTCCGGTGACACCGGGAACCTTTGACGAAGCCTTCCGGAAACTGGACGCGGTGACGGATGTGAGCGTGCTGGCCGTGCCCGGCGAGACTTCGGTTGACGTGATGGATCTCGGCACGGCTTACTGTGCCAACCGCCCGTTGAAGGACATCTTCTTCATCGGGGAAACGCCCCGCGACACTCGCTCTGCCGATGAGGCCGTGAAGTACCGGGGCAGGTTGACCGCCAGCTCCTACGGCGCACTGTATTACCCCTGGCTCAAGGCGCCGGACCCGACCGGGCGGTCACGGGAACCGGTGATGCTGCCGCCGTCGGGCCATGTGGCGGGTCTCTACGCACGCATCGACGCGTCCCGGGGAGTCTGGAAGGCTCCTGCTGGAACCGAGGCCACGGTCAACGGCGTCGTCGGTCTTGCCACGGACCTCAGCGACGTCGAACACGGCAATTTGAATACGAAAGGCGTCTGCGCCCTGCGCCGTTTCCCGGCCACCGGCGTTGTCGTCTTCGGTGCGCGTACGATCGCTGGGCCGTCGGACGTGGAGTGGAAATACATCCCGATCCGCCGGACGGCAATGATGCTGCGCGTCAGCATCTACAACGGAATCCAGTGGGCGGTTTTCGAGCCCAACGACGAGCCTCTGTGGTCCCAGCTGCGGCTGAACATCGGCTCCTTCATGACAACCCTCTTCCGGCAGGGAGCCTTCCAGGGCTCCTCGACGGCGGAAGCGTTCTATGTCAAGTGCGACAGCGATACGACAACCCAGGCAGATATCGATCTGGGCATTGTCAATGTCGAGGTGGGATTCGCGCCAGTAAAGCCGGCCGAGTTCGTCGTCGTCCGGATCAGCCAAAAGGCCGGCCAGGCCTCCGGCTGACCTGCGGACCCATTCGGAGAGGAACACGGCCATGGCAAGGTTCACCGTTAACAGCACGAGGTTCGACCCCTACCTGGGCTACAGGTTCAAGATCAAGTGGGATGGCCAGTACGTGGCCGCATTGAACAAATGCGGGGCGTTGAAACGGACGACGGAGGTCACCGCTTGGTACGAGGGTGGTGACTCCAGCGGCCCGCATCAGATTCCGGGCAAGACCAAGTACGACCCGATCACCATGGAAGCCGGAGTCACCCACGACACAACGTTCGAGGAGTGGGCCAACAGGGTCAACAATTTCAAGGGCGATGCCGCGATGTCGCTGGCGGGCTTCCGCAAGGACATCAGCATCGAAGTGTTCAATCACCAAGGTCAAAAGGTCATGGCCTACAACGTGTACCGGTGCTGGGTCTCGGAATACCAGGCCCTACCCCAGCTTGACGCGGGCGCCAACGCGGTCATGATCACCACGGTGAAACTCGAGAATGAGGGCTGGGTCCGGGACGTCTCCGTGCCCGAGCCCAAGGAGACTTGACCCGGAGCCTGGTGTTGTTGCGCCATGATCCACAAACGCGACCGCTGGAACAAGCGAGGTGAGCGATGCATACACTGGCCGGTACGCTGCCGGGCGGCTACTGGGATGGCGGCGGCACGCTGCACAGCCGGTTTGAGCTGACGCCACTGACGGGACGTGAAGAAGAACTGTTGGCACAGGCGACGGACCGTCTGCCCGCCGAGCTGGTTACCGAGGTGCTCTCACGAAGGGTCAGTAGCGTCGGGGGCCTCAGCCCCGTACGCGAGGAAGTGGCAAGGCAGCTGCTGGTGGGTGATCGCCAGTTCTTGCTGCTGCGGTTGCGGCAGGCGACATTTGGTGACCGGGTGCGCGCCGGGCTGGTTTGTCCGTGGGCAGATTGCGGAAAAAGGGTGTCGGTCGAGTTCTCGCTGGCGCAGGTGCCCGTATTCGAGCTCGCGGACAAGGGCCCTGTCTACACCATGACACTGTCGAAGGCTGCGGCGGAGGATTGTGACGATGCCGGCCGGGAGGTGCGGTTCCGCCTGCCCACCGGCGCGGACCAGGAGGAACTCTCGGAGTGGCTGTCCGTGAACGAGGCCCAGGCGTTGACTTTGCTGCTGACCCGGTGTGTCAGGGCCATCGGAGGATTCTCACCGCCGGGGGAGGACCGGATCGGCGCCCTCTCGCCGTTGGCCCGCGCCGAAATCGAGGAGCGGATGCAGGAGCTGGCGCCCGGAATCGAACAAGTGATGGAGGCCGGTTGCGTCGAGTGCGGCCGGCAATTCCTGGTGCCATTCGATGTGCAGCGGTTCTTCTTCGGCGAGCTTCGTGTTCACAGCGACCTGCTCTACCGCGAGGTTCACTACCTTGCCTACCACTATCACTGGAGCGAGCAGGAGATCATGGCGATGACGCGCGACAGGCGGCGCACTTACGTTGAGGTCTTGGCCGATGAAATCGAGAAGCTCAATGACGATGCATGAAGGCTATCTCCGCCGCGTGTTGGCCGACGGCGCGCGGAGATTCCGCTACCGCAGCGGCGTCGGGCGGCTCCTTGGGCAGCCCGACGCCGCATACGCCACTGACTTCGCGCCGGACCTGACGCCGGGATTCGCATTCCCCCATCCAGTGTGGAAGTCCAACACCGTTTCCCGCTTGCCCGATGGGGCGTTCGAGCCCGTGCCCTTCGAACCCGTACCCTTCCAACCTCGGCCCGTGGAATCCGCGCCTGGGCCGGCGCAACCCGCGCGCCAGAAACCGGGGCAAATGAAACCGGGGCCAATGGACCCGGCAGAGTCCGATGCCAGCCGCCCGCCGGTGGATGAAGGCATGGGAACCCTGCCGGCCGAGGCCTCGGCGGGGTGGATGGCCGGGCTCTCCGGCGGTCGACCCCTCGACAATGGCCGGCAGCCCGGGCCGGAGAGTCGCAAAGGCGGGGGAGGCACACCGGAGCATGCTCGCAAAGACTCCCGCATGAAGCCGCTCATCGGCAACAAATCGGGCCAGTCGGCGCTGAACATCCCGGGATACACCGAACAACGCACTTCACGTGCAATGGCCGCTGCAGCTGGTTCTCCCGGCCCCCATCCGGATTCCCCTTCGGCACCCCCTGCTGGGGCGTTCGGCGAAGGCGTGCTTCCGGCCTCGGCGTTCGACAACGGCGTGCTCAACGCTGGGACGTTCGACGACGGGGCGCCCGGATGGCGGCCCGCCGTGTTGCTTGGACAGCACCCCGCCCCCGGTGAGCAACAGCTGGAAGGCACCTTCCATGGCGAACCTGCGTCCGGCGCCGGCGGGGGTTTTCTGCGGTCGCCTATGATGGCGCCCCCTGACGTACCGCGCGGATTCGAACCGCAACGCCCGTACGTCCTTGGGGTGGGGGAATCCGCCGCTGTGGAGCCCGATGCTGCCCTACACCGCGCACAGGTCGGCCAGGAATCCGATTTCACGCCGGCGCAAGCCCAGTTTCTGCCGGACCTGATGATCGGGAGCCAGGCAGGGGTGCGCGCCGCGGTGGATTTGGGCTCCGAGCTGGTCCATCGTGACGGTGCCCTCGCGGAGCCACGCCAGCGCACGGCCAACACAGTTCGGGGGAGTTCGGGCAGCTCGGTGCAAGGCGTTCCCCGCCCGGACCTGTCTTACGTCGGGCCTGCAGAGGCGGAGGCATCCTACGGAGACGAGTTGGACCCGACGGCACTGCCACCGCGACAGCCTGTTCCGCAGGTTCCTGAGGTCCCGGCCACGGGCGAGGAGTCACATAGCGGCAGCCCGGCCTTTTGGGAGCGAAGGCATGTGCGGCGATGGCAGACGGGACTGTTGCGATGAGCGCCTCGACAGCCATCGGTATGGTCAGCACGTCACTGCGCAACCTGCTGGTCGCGAAGATGCGACTGAGTCCGGTTGTCGACGTGACGGTGCTTGCCCCCGATGAACCGAGCAGCAGCAGGCGTATCAACCTGTTCCTTTACCGTGTTGAGGAAAACGATTATCTGGCCAACCAGGACTCGACCGCCGGGCCCGGTAATCAGCTGATTCCGTCGCCGCTCTCACTCAGGCTCTTCTATCTGATGACGGTCTACGCTCCCAACGATGCCATCAACGGAAACGTCACAGCCCAGGAGATCATGGGCGAAGCCATGCGGGTGTTCCACCAAAACTCCCCCATCCCGCGAGACCTCCTTGAGCCGGGGCTGGCGGAGGCCCGGGAGGACTTGCAGCTTGTCTGCAGGAAACTTGACCCGGAGGAGTTGAGCCGGATCTGGGCAACCTTTTCCCGGCCTTTCCGGCTGTCGGTTCTCTACCATGTGTCCGCCGTCCAGCTTGACGCCTTGTCGGATACGCCGCAGCAGGCTCCGCAGCGGGTGCGGACCGTCGGGGTTCCCGGGGTGCGGCAGCCGGCCAGGCCTCCCTTGGTCCTCGATATGTCGCCGGACCGTGGTCCGGCCGGCACTGCCGTGATCTTCACCGGCCAGAATCTCGCCGGGTGGAAAGTCACGGCGAAAGTCGGCGGCCACAGTATCCTCGATGCGTCGGAGCCAGCCGGAGACACCGTTGCGGCCACGATACCGGACGGCCTGAAGGCCGGTGTGTACGAGGTGCGGGTGAACATCGCGCCCGTCTTCCGGCGGACCTTTCTGTTCGAGGTGGCGGCATGACCGAGGGCGGAGCCGGGGTCACGTATGCGGACAGTTACGGGCACATCCGTGACGAGCTGCGCAGGCTGGACATGCGGATCAGGCTCCGAGCGCAGACCCTGCCACTCCTGAACCAGGAGGAACCGCAGACCCAGCTGGAGCGCACGGTCTACATCTCGCCCGGCGAGGTCGGGTGGCTGCTGGACGGGGCGGGCGGCGCCGGAGCCGACAAGGAAGTTGAGGCTGCGGTGCGGATGGCCCTCCGCGCGCTGTCTGGGCAGATCGACTCTGCGGTCCGTTCAAGCCTTGAAGTTGGCATCCCGTTGGCTTTGCCGCGCCTGGCGGACCTCTTCGGGCTCTCGGAGTTCGAGCTCCAGGCCGTGGTGATCTGCCTGGCGCCGGAACTGCGCGCCAAATATGACCGCCTCTACGCCTACCTGCAGGACGACATCACCCGCAAACGGCCCAGCGTCGACCTGGTACTGGACCTCCTGTGCGAGACAGAGGATGAACGCTGGAACAATCTGGAAGTGTTCAGCCATTCGTCCGCCTTGCTGCGGTGGGGACTGCTGCAGACCGTGGAGGACCCGAACAGCCCGTCCGGATCAAGCGGGCTCTCCCGGTTCCTGCGGGTGGACCCGCGGATCCGGCAATTCCTCCTCGGTGACCGGCAGATGGATGCCCGCCTGGCCGGCTTGGTGCGGCTGCACGCACCGGCATCCGCTACAGCCTCGGACGCAGAGCCGGCAGCCGCTACAGCGTTGGGCACTGTGGCGATCGGCGGTACGGCGGCCGCCGTCCGGCTCGATCTGGTGCTGCCGGGGCAGCGCCGGCAGGTCCTCTACCTGCGGGGACCCGCTGGCGTCGGCAGAGCGTCCTTGGCGTTGCGCCTGTGCGCCGGTGCGGAACTGTCCATGCTCGTCCTTGATTGCGGGGCACTGCTGGAATCTTCTCCTGAGCAGCAGCGGGAGCTCATCGGGACGGCATTCCGGGAAGCTGCCCTGCAGCGCAGCGCGCTCTATCTGGAGCGGGGAGAGCTGATGCTGGGCGAGTCCGCCCGGGCAGCGCTGAGATGGTTGGGCCAACTGGCCGACGGGCCGGGAGGTCCCGTCATCATGGCCGGTGATGTCCCTTGGTCCCGCGGTCACGTTTTCGCCGGTGCGCGCTTCGAGACAGTGGAGGTCCCGATGCCGGATGTCGCCGAACGCGCCGCGATATGGCGCCTGCAGCTGAAGGGAAACGCACCCGAGGTGGCGGATTGGGCCGAAGACCTTGCCGTCCGGTTCGTGCTGACCCCCGCGAGGATCCGTGATGCAATCGCCGTTGCCGAACAGGAAAGCCGCCGCAGACCAGGAGCCCCGGCGCCGAGCGCCGAGGATCTGGCGGCGGCCTGCCGGAGCCAGTCCAACCAGAACCTTGGCGACCTGGCGGTCAAGGTGGACCCTCGTTACAGTTGGGACGACCTGGTGCTGCCCGAGGCGAAGACCGCGCAATTACGCGAGATCTGCAGCCAGGTGCGCCACCACCACAGGGTGTACGAGCTTTGGGGCTTCGGACGGAAACTCGCTCACGGAAAGGGCCTAAGCGCGCTGTTTGCCGGCCCTCCCGGCACCGGCAAGACCATGGCCGCCGAAGTCCTGGCCGGCGAGGTCGGGCTGGGTTTGTTCAAGATCGACCTGTCAGGCGTGGTCAGCAAGTACATCGGGGAGACCGAGAAGAACCTTTCCCGCATATTCCGGGAGGCGCGCACCAGCAACGCGATTTTGTTCTTCGACGAGGCCGACGCGTTATTCGGCAAACGCACCGAGGTTGCTGACGCTCATGACCGCTATGCCAACATCGAGACGAGTTATCTGTTGCAGCAACTGGACGAACACGAGGGCGTCGTGCTGCTTGCGTCCAATCTTCGCGCCAACCTCGATGAGGCTTTCACCCGCCGCATCCGTTATGTCGTCGATTTTCCGTTTCCGGACGCCGCCCACCGCCAACGAATCTGGGAAGCGCACTTTCCCGCGGAAGCGCCCGTAGCGGACGACGTGGACCCCGCCACGCTGGCACGGGAGTTTCCCCTCGCCGGGGGCAACATCAAGAACATCGTCCTCAACGCGGCGTTCCTTGCGGCCGCGGATGGTGGCGCCATCAACGCCCGCCATGTACGCCTGGGTACCCGCCGGGAGTTCGAGAAACTCGGCAAGCTGTGGAACGAGCAGCAGCCTGAGGGCCGTGCGGTGGTCCCATGAGCGGCGTCCCCAGCAAGCCCCGGATCCTGCACGGCGCATTCGTGGAATTTGGCCTGAGTGTTCCGCCGCTGCTCGTAGCTTTTCAATATAATCCGCTGCAGCTCACACGGAACAGGGAGCTGACCTTCGCACCCATGGCCCAGCCGGTACCGCGCGCCACGAAGGCGCACCCCAATCCCACGCCGCCGGAGCCGCGGTCGTTGCGGGACTTCCACGGCCGCAAACAATTCGAGGATCTGGACGAGCTTCGCAAGAACCAGCTGGTCACCGTGCAGGAGCAGACCATCGGATTCGATGTGCGGCTGGATGCAACGGACAAACTGGACGAACGGGACAGCATCACCGAGCAGTTCGGGATTGCACCACAGTTGTCCACGCTTGAGCTGATGGTTTGCCCGAAAGGCGAGGGCGTGCTGGGCGGTGTGGTCAGCGAGTTGCTGGGCCGGCCGAAAGACTACATCCATCCCCGGCGCGCCAATCCGCCTCTGATCCTGTTCATCTTCGGCCGGAAGCGGGTGCTGCCGGTGAACATCAACAGCATCCACATAACCGAGACGGAGTTCAGCGCGGATTTGAATCCCGTCCGGGCCAACGTCGCCGTCAGTCTGACGGTGATCGAGGGAAAGAATGCGCCGGTCACCTACTCCCGGCTTATGACAGAGACGATGTCCGTCCTGAATCTGGCCAATATCGGCGACGTCGCCGACGTCGTGATCCCGGGGTTGGGGTGATGGCCGACAGGCATTCCCGCTACCGCGGGTCCACCGTCCTGCCCGCCCCGGATGCCCGGGGAAGGGTGTCTGCGATTACGGAGTTGCGCGCCCTGCCCGCTACGCCGGGACGCTTTCGTCACGTCGTCTCCGAAGGGGAGCGGCTGGACCAGCTGGCGTACAAGTATTACGAGGAGCCCTTGCTCTGGTGGC
Organism: Arthrobacter sp. P1_C12_2; assembly: GCF_056406415.1. NCBI lineage: Bacteria > Bacillati > Actinomycetota > Actinomycetes > Micrococcales > Micrococcaceae > Arthrobacter > Arthrobacter sp. P1_C12_2. The sequence continues at coordinate 13,252 of NZ_JBFUAF010000032.1, forward strand.
ATATCTGCGACGCCAATCCGGAGTTCCTTTCGCCCCTTGCGTTATTGGGACAGGAACCGGTCGTCGCTACGCGGTTCCCCTTACGCGGATCTCCCGGCGGCAATTCTCCTGACTGGCCAAAGCTGATCCATGCTCTGTCCGGGCTTGTCGGCGTCGAAGACGTCGCGGTCGAGGAAACCATCGAGTACCTCACCACCTTCGAACCTGTGGAAATCGCGCCACACGCCGTGAGGAAAGTTCCCATTGCCCAAGAGCGCGTCAAGCAAACGATCCTGGTGACTTACAACAACCGTGCCACCGCCGCCGAGACCCTGATAGAGGCTATCCGGGCTGCAGGACTTGAAATCGGGCCGCCGGTCGGGGTGGGGCAGCTGGGCCGCCAGATCGTCATTCCACCGGTGAGAGCGTAGGGGGCAGGGATGGAGCAGGAGAAGCTACGCATCGAGCTGGGCGGCACCGAGCTGCCCGGGCTGTACGACGACCTGGTGAATCTGGAAGTTGAACTGGACGACGAACTCGCCGGGATGTGCCGAATCACTCTTGCGGTGCTTAAGCGTGACGACGGCACCTGGCCCTACCTTGATGACGACCGGTTCCAGCTCTGGCAGCGGGTCGCCGTCACAGCAGGGCTTGGAGATGACGACGAAAAGCTCTTCTCCGGCTTCGTAACCCATGTGCGGCCGGATTTTGCCGGCGCCCCCGACCAATGCCAGTTGGAGCTCTGGGCGATGGACGCGAGCGTGCTGATGGACCGGCGGGTTGTGCTCAAAGACTGGCCTAACCGCAAGGACAGCGACATTGCCGCGGAGATTTTCGGCACCTATGGCTTGAGTTCGCAGGTCACCGACACAGGTGTCATCCACAGCGGCGAAGTCTCCACGATCATCCAGCGCGAAACCGATATCCGCTTCCTCAAACGCCTCGCCCGGCGCAACGGTTATGAATGCTACATCTCGGGGAACACCGCCCATTTCGGGCCGCCCGGGCTTTCAGGACTTCCGCAACCGGTCCTGAACGTGCAGTGCGGGGAGGAAACCACGGTCACGCACTTCGCCATCGAAGCGAACGCGCTGGCGCCATCGTCGATCGCGATGTCCCAGATTGATCACCTGACCAAGGAAATCCTCGACACGACCGTGGACGGTGCCGTCCAGAAGGCGCTCGGGGCGAAAGCGGGCACCGCCTATCTGCCTGCGGGGATGAGAAAGGAACCCATACATCTCGACCAGACCATCACCACCGGACGCCCCGAAATGGAGGCCCTGTGCCAGAGCGTGCACGACAACGGCGAGTGGTTTGTGACAGGGGAGGGCGAGGTGGCGGCCAACCAGTATGGAACCATCCTCATGCCGCGAAAAACCGTCACCATCAAGGGGATCGGTGAGAACTTCAGCGGCGTGTATTATGTCACGCGCGTCACCCACGTCTTTGAGCCAGGCGGTTATACCCAGGTCTTTACCGTCCAGCGCAACGCCCTGATGCCGACGGGAAGCGAGACTTTCTCTGCCGGCGGCGGGGGATTACTACCCGGACTGCAGATCTGAGGAGGACCTCATGATGGATCTGGAACGCGTCGTCGCCGACCTGGTGGAGAAGGTTGAACGCCGCCACTATGGCAAGTACCGAGGCATTGTCGTGGACAACGAGGACCCGAAGGGGCTAGGCCGGCTTACGGTGCGCGTGCCGAGTGTCCTCGGTGCCGACGTGGTGGCGGGCTGGGCCAAAGCGTGCGTTCCATATGGTGGAGCCGACCAGCAAGGTTTGGTATTCATTCCGGATCGCGGGGCTGGGGTATGGATCGAATTCGAGGAAGGCGACCTGGAATTCCCTATCTGGTCGGGCGCGTTCATCAGCGAGCCCGACGGCGTGAGTGAGGTGCCAAAACCCAATAATGCCGACGGGTCAAGCGCGGATCGGGGCGCCGAGGCTGCCAGCTGCAAGATCATCAAGACCGCCGCCGGTCACACCCTGCAATTCGAGGATGCGACGGAGAAGGGAGCGATCCGGCTCCATGACGGCGTCAACGGTCACCGCATTACCCTCGACGCCGACGGGGTCTCCGTCACGGACGGCATACATGGTCACTCGATCACCCTCACCGCTGAGGGCGTATCGATTGTCTGCGGGCCCGCCAACGAGGACGGCAACCGGCTGGACATGGATTCCAGCGGAATCACGGTGCGTGACAAGAACGGTAATTCGATCCAGCTCGGTCCCGCCGGCATCCAACTCGCGGGGGAGGTGGAGAAGATGGTCCTTGGCACCACGTTCAAAGCCAATGTGGCGGCCTTCATGGCGGCACTTTCGACGCACACGCATGTAGGCAACCTGGGTGCCCCTACGTCCCCGCCGGTTGCTCCGATGAACCTCGAGGTTCCGCTTTCGAAACACACGCTCGGATAGGAGGAGCGAATGGCAATGGTTATCGGCAGTGCCGATGCGCAGTCAGGGATGAGTAAGGAGATTTTCGAGCAAATGGACATCCTGCTGTCGCCGGCGTTGCTCGGAGCCGTCGATGCGGCGGACGGCGACGCCAAGGTGAAGGCGCAGGAAGCACTCGAAGCCGCCCGTGAGGGTTGGAAGCAATTGGCCTTCGCGGTCGCCACCGGAGTGGTCATGCATCTCGCCCGGAACGCCGAGATCAGCGGGATCCAGACCACCGGCGATGTGGCCGCCAGCGTCGTCGGCCAGGCCGTGCCGGCGCCGCCGGGGCCGCACACCCACCAGATCACTCTTACCGCGACCCAGCAGGGGGTGACGTTCAACCAGAGTGGCACCGTGAGCGGTCACCTCAAATGATTGGTATCGGCGAGTCAGGAGCGCAGGTATGACGACGGGATTCGGATTCCCCTTCGGTGTCTCGCCGGGCGGCAGGATCAGACCGGCCGGCGACGACGACGCGGAGATCCACGGGAAGATCGTGCAGGTGCTTTTCACCGCTCCGGGCGAGCGGGTCAACCAACCCACCTTCGGTTGCGGGCTTCTCAACCTGGTCTTCGACCCCAACAGCAGCATTCTCGCCGCCGCCGCCGAGTTCACGGCGGGTCAGGCGCTCACCCGTTGGCTGGGACACGAGATCGCCGTCGGCGGGGTGGACATCCATGCCCAGGACGAGACCCTGAGCGTCGAGGTCGCTTACATCCGGCGGCGCGATGCTGCCCGGCAATCCGTCCACATCCACTTCAAGTGAGGATAGACATGGCTCAGATCGAGAATGCGGACGGGCGACCGCTCATAGACTACACAGGGCGGGATTACGGCGGGATCCTGAAAGCGCTGCGCGAGCAGATACCGCGCAAGCTTCCCGAATGGGAGGATTTCACTAACGAGGCCGACTTCGGCAACGTGATGCTGCAACTGTTCGCCCACGTAGGCGACGTCCTCAGCTACTACCAGGACCGGGTGGCCAACGAAAGTTTCCTCAGCACGGCGACCAGCCGGCACAGCGTCATCGAGCACCTTCGGCTGATCGGGTACCGGATGCGCACCGCCGCACCGGCGGCCGCCACCCTGACCGTCTCAATTCCCAAGGAAGCCCAGTTACCGGCAGAACCCATCCAGGTCAGCAGGGGGGCCTCGTTCACCTCCAAGAGCCTCGAAAATTCTCCCAGCATCCGTTTCGAGTACACGCATGAATCCGCCCTGACCCTCGTCTTTAAACCCATGGACCCCCGGAACCCGGACAGTCCCAGAACCGCTTCGATCCCGGTGGAGGAGGGCCGCCTGATTGCCAACGAAGTCCTCGGCGTCGCCGACGGTTCACCCGACCAGCGGTACATCCTGGCACACCGCGGGTTGATCCTGCGCCCGGGCGGGCTGCAGGACACGATTGGACCGGACCTCGCGCTGAACGTCACACAGGGTGACATGGATCCAGTGCGCTGGGCTTGCCGTGACAGCCTGGCATTTAGCGGTCCGAGACAACGCGACTTCACCGTCGACGTCGACGACAAAGATGAGGCAACCATAGCCTTCGGAGACGGGACCTTCGGGGACATCCCCCCGCGCGGTGCGACGCTCACGATCAGCTATCGCATCGGCGGCGGGCAGGCAGGAAACGTCCCCGCGGGGGCGATTACGGACATCGTCAACGCTCCCGCCTTGGCGAAGCTTGCCGCCAAGGTCACCAACATCGAAGCAGCGACCGGCGGTGCTGACCGTGAAACCATCGGCCATGCAGTTAAGCACGCTCCCACTGTCTTCCGATCCCTGCAACGCGCAGTTACCACCGCGGACTACGAAGCGCTCGCCCTCACTTTTGACGGCGTCGGAAAGGCGCGCGCGACCGCGACCGGCTGGAACCAGGTCACGCTTTTCGTGGCGCCGTCCGGCGGTGGCAAGATCCGCGACAAGGTGAGCGACACCCTCGAGCTCGGGCTCAAGCGCTATCTCGAAGACAAGCGGATGCTTACCCAGGTCATCGACATTGAAGACGTTGACTATGTCGAGATCTTTGTCACCGCCGAGGTTGGCGTCGAGAGTTACTACGTGCCCGGAGATGTCCGGGCGGCGATCGAACGGGAAGCGGCCTCCCTGCTCGCATTCGACGAGGTTCATTTCGGCGAGACCATCTATCTCAGCAGGTTCTACGACAGGATCCAAAGCACCCCGGGCGTCCTCTTCGCCAACATCAGTGAATTTCACGGGATCGTGCAGGGAACACTCTTGGCTGAGGAGTCCGGGAGGATCAGGCTCGGCAAGAACCAGATTCCGATTCCTCCGTCCAATCCCAGCTATGCCTCAGGTGTCAGGGTGCTATTCGTTGAGCAGACCGGCGGCTGACCATGGAACTTCGCAATATCACTGCCCGTCCGCACCCTGAGGGCAACCGGATCGACCTGTCTTGGACCTATGCGGATCCAAAGGAGCCCGACCGGACCCCGACGCATCCGGTAGTCCGAATCCGGCGGAGCCCCCGAACCCATCCGATAGGCCCTGATGACGGGGTGGAGGTCGCCGTCGCAGCGGCCGCGCCGGCGGCCCGTACCGGGTCGGCGACCGACAACGGGTTGCGGGGCGAAACCGTCTACTATTACACGCTATTCACCAGGGTAACGGACGCGCCGGACTTTTCGGCAGCACCAAACAACCGCGTCTCCGCCATGGCCTCGTCGCCCTATGGTTTCGCTGACCGGCTTTATGCTCTGTTGCCGGCCATCTACCGGCGGTACGACGCGGCACCCCCCGTCCCCGACTCGCTGGAACCGGGAGATCTTGCCCGGGGCGTGTTCCGCCGATTCCTCGACTTGCCCGGAGCGCAGCTGGACCAGCTATACAGCCTCTGCCGGGCGGCCCTGAACCTGCATGACCTGGACCGGGTAGACGGACAGCTTCTTCCGTTGCTTGCCCAATGGATTGGATGGCGGACCGACTACGGGCTGCCCATCGGCGCGCAGCGGCAGGAGATCCGGTTCGCGCCGCAGATCTATCAGCGCATCGGCACTCTCGCGGCGATCGAGGCGACGGCCAGACGCGTCACCGGTCTAGACACGAGGACGCAGGAATTCGTGCACAACGTGGCCCGCACCAATGCGCCCGCTCGGCTCAACTTGTGGTCAATTGAACGTCCGGACGCTCCCGGTGAGCGGGGGACTCCGGCGCTGGTGTCGGTGAACTTCGCCTACGAAGGCCGCATCGCGCATGTCCGGGAAGACGACGGCGCAGATCTGTTCTTTTACCACACCCGTCGGATCCACGGCTGGGACATCTGGTCCAAGAAGCGCCGAGCCGACGGAACCTGGACCGACAGCAGGCCGGAGGTAGACCGCGTTGGAGCAGATAAACACCCCTCCGCCGCGCGCGCCGGCGGCAAGCTGTGGCTGTTCTGGGAAAGCAGCACTCCAGCGGAAGCGCCGGAACAGTCCCGGTGGCGGATCGCTGTCCGGATCCGGGACGCCGCCGGTAAGTTGTCCGAACCCTCGGGCCGCCCGTTCGGAAAGCAGGATAGTGAACGCCGTCGTCCGAGCACAGCAGCCGACGGCGACGGCGGTCTATGGCTGTTTTGGCAGGAACTCTCCGCCGGACGGTGGCAGACCAAGTACAACAGGCATGACGGCTCGAAATGGCAGCTTGAAGTTCCCGCTACGTTGCCGGAAGAGACGGGACCTGAACTCCACGGCGATCTGCACCTTCTCGTGCGGCCGTCCGGCGCCACCCAACAGCTGTGGCTGTTCGGTGCACGTCAGGTGCCTGTTCGAGACGGGCAGACCCGGTGGACAGTCTGTTATCTCGTCAAGCGCGGGCTTGACCCGGCTGTCGCCGACTGGGACGCGATGCGGACGCTGCCGAAACCAAGGCCCGACGTCCATGACCGGGAACCCTCCCCCCTGCTCGGAGCAGACAACAGCGTCGAACTGTTCTTCAGTTCGACCCGGCCCACTACCCCCCAACCTTCCGACGGCGGATGGTCCGTCTTCACGGTCCGGTTACTGGATCCTGGCACAAACGCATGGGGGGAGCCCGAGCCGCTCACAAGCGGTCCCTCATCCCAGCGGGCGCCGGTGGGTGTACACATCCAAGGCGGGGCCCTGCTCATGTATCGTTCCAGTGAACCGATCAAGAACTCCGATGCAGGCGGCCTCCGGACTTTGGACACCCCTTCTTCCGGCACCTTGACCTTCAGCGGACGGCAGAAAGCCCTGTACGGAACGTTCGGTGACATCGGCACGTATACCTACACCGGCAAGGGTGGCGGTAAGAACGGGGACGGACGCATCTCGAGGGATGCGATAGGCCTCTTTCTCACCGCACCGGTCCCTCCGCCGCCGCCGGAAGAGATGGCCAGGGTGCAGTCCCGCCTCGCCGCCGTGCTGCCGGAATTCCTGCCCATAAATGCACGCACAATTGTGATCCAACCATAGCCACGTTCGAAACTGACCAACGATCAAGAGGGGAGTGAGTTCAACGCTATGAGTGACTTCTCTAGATCGCCGTTGGAACTGCTGCTGGAAAGCCTGGACAAGGGGTATGTCGGCATCCACATCGAACAGGGCGTGCCCATCCTGGACCGGGACCTGAACCTGCTCCAGGACCTTCTGGCCGCCGGTGTGCGCTCGCTGTTCTCCCGCTATATCGGCAATGGGCTGGCCTCCGGGGAGGACGGCTTCGCTATTCAGGCCCTCCCTGCGGGGCAGGACAGCAATGATTTCCAAATTACCGGACCAGGATCCTGCCTGGCCGGTGGCATCCAGGCCAGGATTGCCCGGCCAACCACTTACGACAACCAGCCGTCCCACCCTGAGGGCAAGCACGTTCCGAAACTGACCACGCCGACGGCGGCCCAGCCGGATCCACGTATCGATACCGTGTATCTGGACGTGTTCCTCACCGAGGTGGACGGAACGACGGATCCAGCTCTTGCCAACAACGAGGACGTGGGGATGCAGACCTCCGTGCGGCTCAAACCTGACTGGTCTGTATTGGTTGCAGAAGGTGTGCCGGTGCCGGACCCGAAGAAAGGGCACGTGCATTATCCACTCGCTCAACTGCGTCGCCGCAGCGGTGAAGAGGCCATTACTTCCGGGACATTCGATGTGGAGGGAACAAAGGCGGAAAAGATCACCGACCTCCGGCAGCGGAAGTTGACCCTGTCCCACCTTGAGACCCGGCTCAGCCTGCTGGAAAAAGTACTTATAGCGCCGACCTTCGCCCAGGACAGGCCGGTGCGGCCATTGGCAGGCCAGATCCACCAACAGATCACTTTGACCGGGAACAACTTCGACAAAGGAGGGATCAAAGTCTTCTTCGACAGCGTGCCTGCTACAATCGCGGCAACGCTTTCCTCCAGCGAAATCATCGTTATCGTCCCTGGGGGACTCACGCCGAACGGGACCGGGCGAACCGTGAGAATCACTGTCACCAACGAGGTCGCCTCCGCTGTTTGTGACAAACCGTTCGGCGTGAGGGCCTTGCCGGTCTTCGCTGCCCCACCCAACGCGCAGTTCTCTCCAGCCAGTGGTACTGCCGGTACCGAGGTCGTCCTGTCCGGATTCAACTTCAACGCCGGTGAGCTGGCGGTGTCTTTCGGGGGACAACGGGCCCCCGTCGTCGGCCAGGCGACAAACACCTCCGTCACGGTGCAGGTTCCCGATGGACTGGCCACGAACGCGGCAGTCACCATCAGGGTGAGCACTCGTGAAGGCAGCGTGGACAGTTCAGACCAGTTCCGCGTGGGTCCTCCGCCTCCGAGCCTCACGGGATTTACGCCCCCTGTGGTCGCTGTGGGGGGTATTGTCACGCTGCGAGGTCAAAACTTAAACGTTGCCCCGGTGCGCGTGGAATTCACGGTCGAAGGCTTCGCCCCAGTCCGGGCCGGACTCGCTGATCCTGCCACAGCCACCCAGATTAAGGCGGAGGCTCCCAGTCTGCTCTTCGGCACGGAGGAGCAACGACAGGCCCGGATTACAGTCACGACCGGTTCAGGATCAGCCGTCAGCGCCGGTCTGATCACCATCACCCGTACCTAGGGTCAAGAAACCAACCTCGCCGTTGATCGTCATTCTTTGAATGAACAGAGGACCAGATGGTTTACGCAATGTTTCCGGATCCGTTGGTGGTGCCCCTATCGGTGGGGAAAGGCGGCGGCCCGGTGTATGCCGCGTTCGGCCAAATGGCAGGCGCACCGTTGCACTTAGCCGGGATTTACCAGCGGATGATGTTCGTGCGGCTGGCGATGATTGGCGATTGGACGGCGCCGACGGTGTTCCTGCGGGCAGGGCAGGGCCCCGCGGTAGCGTTTACAACGGTGACCCAGCCGATCTTCCGGGCGACTGCCGCCAACGGCTCCGGCACCGATTTTGTGGGCGATGTTTACCGTGTACCAGGACAGAGTCGGACCGTCCAGATCTTGGTGGGTCTTGAGCAGGCCACGACAGACACTTGGGCGCTGGGGATACGGAACAATGATCCGGAGGAGGACCGGCAATTTGTCTGGGTGGTGGCGGACAACGATGCGGAGACGCTCGGGCCAGGGCTTGACCCGGCGTCTTTCGTGCCGGCGTTCGCGGAGCCGCCGGCGCCGCAGTTCACCCCGGTCCGCGGTGCGCCGGGCACCCGGGTAACCCTGTTTGGACGCAATCTCCACATCGGGTCCCCGAAAATCTTCTTTGGTACTGAGCCGGTCGCGTTGCTCGGGCCACCAACACCTACAGCTCTGACTGTGTTCGTACGCGAGGGCTTGATTACCCCCGAGCGGCTCGTCGTGAACGTTCCGTTAAGAGTCAAGACCGACGCCGGAGCCGCCGTCTCCGACACCGTTTTCCACGTCGAGCCGCCGCAGCCCGGCTTTACGGCTCCGCCGGTCACACCTTTGTTCTGCAGGCCTGGACAGAATGTCATTCTGCACGGCCGGAACTTGGATTATGGACCTGTGCAAGTGGGTATTTTTTTCCAGGGACTGGGCCTGGTGCCCGGCGTTGCTGGTGCCGGCACGTTCCCAGTTGCATCCCCGCATCCGACCGAAATCGGGTTCCAAATGCCCGAGGACTTCTTTAGGAATGAGATCGATCCTGGGGCGTTCCCCTTGGCTTTCAGATTTGCGGTGACGACCGCGGGGGGTCAAGCCGAATGTCCCTGTTCGTTAATCATGATTCTTTGAACTGCCAAAAAGTTTCCACGGGCCCCGGCTGGCCGGGAGTTAGGAGAATTTTATGGTTTTCACCCTGTTTCCGGATCCGCCGGTGGCGCCGCGGGCTGTGCCTGCGGGCGGYCGTGCGGATTCCGGCTTTGCCCAGTTGGCGGGGGAGCCGTTGCCGGATTTCACCGGCATTTATGAGCGGATGATGTTCCTGCGGCTGGCGGTGATAGGCGGCTCGGTGGCTCCGACCGTGTTCATCCGGGCGGGAGAGGGCCCGGCGGTGGCGGTGACGGCGGAGACGCAGACGGTGTTCCGGGCTACCCGTGCCGATGGCGGCGGCACCGGGTTTGTGGGGGACGTGTTCCTGGTCCCGGGGGTGGGAAACGTCCTGCGGGTCCTGGTGGGGTTTGACCGGGCGACGGAGGAGACGTGGACGCTGGGGATCCGGAACAATGATCCGTCCACGGAACGGCACTTCACGTGGGTGGTGGCCGACAGCGAGGCCGGGACGGTGCAGCCGTGGGTGGACCCTGGCTCGTTTATCCCGGTGTTCGAGGACCCTTCCTTCGCGCCGGTGGCCGGGACGGCGGGTACCGCGGTGAGTTTGTCCGGCCGGAATTTCAATGTCGGTATCCCGCGGGTGTCCTTCGGTGCCGGGAAGGCATCGCTGCTCGTGCCCCCTGCCGCCGGGTCCCTGACGGTGGCCGTGCCCGAAGGGCTTGTCCCTACC
>NZ_JBFUAF010000033.1:0-17002 GCF_056406415.1 Arthrobacter sp. P1_C12_2
CCCGTGATGCGACCGCCGGCGCCCGCCCCGGCTCCCGTCATGCGCCCGCCGGCGCCCGCCCCGCGGCGCGTCGTTCCACCGGCGCCAAGGCCCATGGCTCCGCCGCCCGCCCGGGTACCTGCCGGAAACGATCATGATGCCGACAACAACGGAGGACCGGACGACGGTGACGGCAACAAGTAACCGCCACCGGACGCCGGGCCTCAGCAGGAGGCTCGTGTATGTCGGAGTGTTGGCGGCGATAGCGGCAATGGTCCTCAGCGCGTGCGGCAGTCCGACCGGGAACCAGACGGCAACTCCTCCGCCCGGCCCAACCCCGTTCGCCTGGTTCCGTTCCGGCCCGGCCCCGGCAGGGTGGCAGCCGCTGGAGCTTCCAGACACAACAGCAGTGCTGTCCATCCCACCTGGTGCCGCTCCCGTGCCGGGCGACCCTGGCAGCGTATCCGCAACCGTCACCGCCCCCCACGGGGAACTCAGAATCTATCTCAATGCCACGCCCCAACAGGGCGAAGAGTCGCTGACCAATTGGTCCGAATTCCGGCTGGCCCATCTCACGGGCGAGAACGCCGCATCGGCGAACCGGCTGCAGTACCGTGCCGGAATGGACTTCCGGGGAGGCATCGGTTCCTGCGTGGAAGACACCTACGTAACGCGCATCGGTGCCCACAGATACCGTGAAATAGCCTGCCTCGTTGCAGGAACCCGCGGAAGCAGTGTCCTGGTAGTAGCCGCGCCGGCCGACTCCTGGGACCGCTACAGCCCCTTAGTGGAACAGGCCGTGGACGCATACCTGCCCGAGTAGGCGACGCCCTCCGCACCGGGCCACACGGGGGCGTTACGGGCCGGCGGACTTCCCCCGCGGGTTCGTCCGTCAGCCCGTGGCGCCGCGACCCCGGCCGCGTTCTACCGGTTGGACAGGTTGGACAGGTTGGTTTCGGCGCGGCGAAGGCGGGAGACTGGATCAACTCAATCACGAAAGTGGGAACCATATGATCAATCTCAAGCAAGACGCCGAGGGTTTCATCCGCATGAACCGGCACTTCCCGGAAAAGTCGCTCATCAGCATCACGTTCGCGGACGGCTCAGAGCAGGTCTACTCAGGGCACCGGCTCAACGGCATCTATGACGAGGCCCTGGCGCAGTACCGGGCCCAGAACCACCTGGACGCCAAGGGGTTCTCGCGGGCCCCCAAGAAAACGGTCCAGCCCGCGAACAAGATCGAGTTCGTTCCGGTGCACGCCGGAATGGAGCCGTAGCGGCGGCCCCTGGCCACCAAACGTCGGCTTGAGGCGGTCGGCCGGGGCGCCGCGCCACCTGCCGGATCAGCCGACGCCGAGCGCGCCTGGCCCGTGCGCCGGGCGCCGGAGGGCCCGGGCGCGGATGCGGAGGTCGTTGTCGTGCACCCGCCGGTCGACGCCGGGCACCGGTGTGGCGGCGGTCCTTGGCCGCGGTGCCGCCGGACTTGCCGGCGGCTCCGGGCAGAGGTCACTGATCAGCCCCATGCCGGCGTACTCGCGCACCGCGGTGATGCCTGCAACCGCTGCAGGCTTGTCGGCAAAGCCCTTTGACACGGCCAGTACGGCCCCATCCGGTGCCCTGAGCCGAAACCTGAAGCAGGCATCGGCATCTACGAAGAGTTCAAATGTGCCGGCCATGACGATCCTCCCGATTTCGCGGGCTCCCCTTCCCGGCATCATTGCCACGGAGTGAAGGGGAAAGCGTCGCTGCTGCCCACTGGTTTGGTTTGTCCTCGCGGCTGAACAGATGGTGTCAGTCCGTCTTATTAGTCTCGCTGCGGCCCTGAAACGCCCACAAGGCCAGCCAAGTAAATCCTAGGTAAATAGAACCCAACAGCTGTGCGCGCGCAGCCGCCGTCGGGTCCGCCGCGGGCAGGAGCAACGCCGCCTCCGCGGTGCCCCTACAGGGGCGGCCAATGGTCGCGGCAGTAGTCAGCGCGGCTGGCGCCCGGGGACGGCGGCGGGATGACCCGGTTCCCGAACGGAGTGACGGCGTCGCTCCGTTCGGAGGGCTCCGCCGCCGCGATGCGGCCTGCATCGCCGGGAAGCCAGGACATGGCTGAATCGTTGGACAATGTACCCCCCATTGTTCTTGGCTGGAGGCGCACCGGCTCGCATTACGGACCGCCATGCGCCTCACGCCAGACTAGCCGGGAGGACTGAGCCTAAAACAGGGACTTTGGACCGTATCGGCGAACGCCGCAGCCGCCCATCTGTTATCGCCCGCAAGCCCGCCCATACAGCCTTCTGGCGCCCAACAGCCCGGAACGAATGGGCAGAAGTGTTTCATCCATTGGAAATGGAGGTCGCCGCGGCGGAGAATCAGGGGCAGTCTTGGGGACAGCCCGCGGTCCCAGACAGGAAAGAAGGATGCGATGTCCCTCAGCGTTGAGGAAATGAACAAACAGCTCCCGGTGGCGAATGCGCTACCGGGCGACGCCGTCCCGTACTACATGGCGTCGGGCGAAGGCGCCCGCTACGAGATCAACGGCCAGCTGGTCACGGTCATCGCCCGGGCGGCGGACACCGGCGGGATTTTCAGCGCCGCCTACATCTCCGGCGGCATGGGGGCCGAATCGCCGTTTGTGAGCCACGCGGTGGAACACAAGACCCTGTACGTCTTCGACGGCATCCTGCACGTCTGGCTGCCGGGCGAAAGCCGCATCCTGACTCCCGGTGATTCCGTGGTGATCCCGCCGGGAACCCCGCACGCGTATCGGATGGCAAGCCACTACAGCCGGTTCCTGAACTGGATGACCCCCGGCGGCGCCGAGGCCTACTACGAACGCGTCGGCACGCCCATCGATTCGCACGTCCCTCCTGTCACGCCGGGCCGGAAGCCCAGCCTGCAGCAGTGCGCGGAGGTGGGCGCCGAATTCGGCATGACGTTCCCCGACGTCGAACGGGTGGCACCGTCCTTCCGGCAGGACGCCGGACTGCCGGCCGCCCAGAGCCCGTACTTCCTCAGTGCCGGGGAGGGCGAACGGATGGTCAGCTACCAGACCATGTTCACGTACTTGTCCCGGCCGGCGAACACGGGATCGAACTACTTCGCCGTCCACACCAAGGGCGCCAAGTCTCCCTACATTCCGCTGCATTTCCACGAACAGCACACGGAAAACTTCCTCTGCACCGAGGGCCGGATGTGGATCTACGCCAACGGCCGCGAAATGCTGCTCACCAAGGGTGACTTCCTCCACGCCCCGGCCGGAACCATCCATTCCTTTGCCTTCGATTCCCACAACACCCAGATGGTCGGGTTCCTGACGCCGTCGGTCTTCAACGGCTTCTTCGAGTACTTCAACAAGCCCACGGAGGACTACATGTACACCGAGGGCGGCGAGCCCTACATGGACGTGGAGGGCTTCGGCCGGGCCCAGGCCGAGATGGACCTGACCGTGGTGGGTCCCCCGCCGCAGCGCCGCGCGGCCCTGGACATCTAAAGCGCCCGCTCAGGAACTCGGCTCAGTAAACAGCTAGGGTCCGGAACTCCTCGGAGTTCCGGACCCTAGCTGTCTATTCGGTGCCTGCGGATTCAGTTCCGTGCTGGCCCGCCTCCTGATAGCGGCCGGCCTCCTGATGTTGTCGGACCAGGGCGCGGCCGTAGTCGTTGCCGTTGGGCGTGCGCATCACCGTGTGCATGTGGAACGGTGCGGGGGTGTCGTTGCTCAGGAAGACGCCGGTGTGGTGATCCAGTTCCATGACGACGACGGGACTCTGGATCCGAAAGTAGAAGGCATCCTCAGGGGCCCAGCCCCCGATCCAGCAGAACCAGGTATTGCCGTATTGCTCCTGGATTTCCCGGCGGCGCGCTGCCCTCGGCCCGTCCGGCAGGTGGGCGATGAAGTCATCCACCAGCCGGTCAAGTATGGCGCGTGACCCGGCCGGCATGGCCGCCACCCGGATGCCCTCGTACGGGATCACCCGGTTATCCTGGAAGCACCCAGCCAGATGCCGCTCATCGCCCGGGTGCATCCGGCCTTCAGGCATGGCGGGGTCCTGCATGTCCTCGAACACCGTGGCCTCACGCTGCAGCTGTTCCGGGAGGGATGCCATCAGCTCGCGTGCCCAGGCGATCCGCTCCTTGAACACTTTCACGCCGCGGTGCGGGCCGGCGTCGATGACATCCGGCTCAGCCCCGAGGAACACCGGCGAGACCACCAGCTGGCTTCCCGCCACGAGGACGTTGAGCGCCACGTGGTGGCCGAAAATCTGCCAGCCCCAAGGTTCGGTCAGGGACGGGGAACCAAACAGGGCGAAGTTGTAGCTGAATTCGTTCATCAGCTCCGGGAGCTCCACCAGGTCGCCCAGGAACCCGTTGATCCGCATCAGGTTCCGGACCAGCTCGAAACCGGACGGGCTGAGGCTGGCCTCCACCAGTGACAGAGCGGCATCGCGGACTGGGCCGTCCACCTCGTCCAGCCGGAGCCCGGTGTCGTGCTGCATGAACTCCGGGTTCGCCCAGCTCTGCCATTCCTGCGCGTCCACCGTGTACACGAGCTGTTCAGCCTGGGCGGGGTTGACGGCGCAGAGCAGCGTAGCTGCAGCCGCCACCATGGCGGCCGAAGGAGCTTCCTCGCCGGGCTCTGCCGGGACCAGCCGGTACAGGCCGGGGATCACCGCGCCGTCGCTGGTGACGCCCACGAACGGTTGCGGGTACAGCGCCTTCCAGCCCTCGATCATGGACCCGGCGAAGGAGTCCGTCTTAGCGGCTTCGGCATAGGACCTGGCGTCCAGTCCCCGGATCGCCGACACCCGGGGATGGTCCGGCAGGTAGAGGAAGTCACGGAACGATTGCTTCGACACGGGAGCTCCTGTCTATTTTTTCAGAAACTGGGTTTTCGGAAACTGGGTGGTCGGAAACCTGCTGTGTGGAATCCGCGGACGCGCTTTCGAACGGCCAGCCCGCGGCTATTCCGATTGCCGCCGCTGCGGCGTCAGGGGCCGTTCCCCGCCAGGCCACGTGCTGATCCGGCCGGACCAGGACAGCGTCGCTATGCCACAGGTCGGCCATCGGCGTTCCGTCGTCGGATGGCCCGACGGCGCAGACAGTCACCGGAATGCCTTGCCGGGCCGCGGCAGCCAGCACAGGCTCATAGGCCTCCTGCCCGGGCACGCCGGCAAGGCTCCCGGCGTCCACCAGCAGCGTGAAGCCGGGGCCAAGAATGTCGTAGAGCGATGTCGAGCGGTCCAACCAGGCGTGCGGCAGCAACGCGCCTGGGCTGGCCGAGGGAACGTACCGGATAGGGTCCTCGGCCGGCACAGGCGAGCCGTCCGGGACAACCAGGGGCGAGGAAGAGTAGCCGTAGCCCAAAACCAGGCCCAGCGAATCGAATTCGCTCCGCTTGACCGCGAGCGCCTCCTTCGCCTGGAGCCGCGCGGCCTCTCCTGCGGCTCCGCCGCTGCGCAGCGCGGGGTCCGCGAAGTGATACGCCAGCGCCTGGCCGTTGGCGGCGGCGTCCCGGATGGTCCGCTCGGCCACCGGGCGCCGCTCCAGTTCGTAGCTTCCGAGGAGTGCCGGGCCACCCCAGCCCTCCATCACGGCGGCGATTTTCCATGCCAGGTTGGCGGCATCGCCGATGCAGGTGTTGAAGCCGTGGCCGCCCCACGGCGGGTTCAGGTGCGCGGCGTCGCCGACAAGGTATACGCCGTCGCGGCCATAGCCTGGGGCCAGCAGCATGCGCGCCGTCCAGGGGTCGGTGGCGACAATCTCAAGGTCCACCTCAGCGCCCACGAGTGAGCGCACCAGGGCGGTCGCGTCGAAGGACTCACGCCCGTCCACGCCCTGGATAATGGCCCACCAGGTGCCCTCGAGATCCATCCTGCCCACCATGCCGGCCACGCCCGGTCCCAGAACCCAATACTGAACAGCGGGATCGAGGGTGATGGTGTTGCCCAGGTCCCGGGAACGGAACAGGACGCTGACGTTGGACAGTTCCGCGGAGCCGCCGTCCAATCGGATACCAAGGCTGCGCCGGACGGCGGAGGATCCGCCGTCGGCACCGGCCAGGAAGCGGCACTCAACCGCGCGGCGGCGTCCGGTCGTGTCGGAGACCTCCACCCGGGCGCGCGGGCCGTGCGGACCGGAGGTTTCCCGGCTGGAACCACGGGCGCCGTAGTCAACGTCGCCAACGCTCAGCCCGGTCAGCAGGGTGGCCAGCGGCGATCCTGCCACGGCGTCCCGCAGGACGTTTTCCACGACGGGCTGCGGAACCTGCTGCCCGCACTCGGGCTGTTGTTCGTAGCGGCCGGGAACCAGTTGGAATGCCTGGCGGAACCGGGTGATCTCCCCGCCGGCGTCTCCTGTCAGCCCCGAGCAGAAGATGACGTCCTGGGCGTAGGAAACGGGCAGGGGCGCCGCGTTCCGCAGGGTGTCCGCGAGGCCCAGCCGGCGCAGGTGCGTCATGGTGCGCGCGTTGGTGGTCTTCGCCCGCGGCCTGTGCGGATCGATGGACGTCCGGGGTTCGATGACGACGCTGCGAATGCCGCGCCGGGCGAGGTCCAGGGACAGGAACAGCCCGCTGGGCCCGCCGCCGGCAATCAGCACCTGGACGTCCTGCGGAAGGTCGTCCAGTGAGGCGTTCTCGATGGCGGTCATCAGGCCCTCGCCCTGAGGTCCGGTGTGCCGATGGGGGTGGTGAGGGTGCCCAGCCGGTCGATTTCCACCTCAACGGTGTCGCCGGGCTGCAGCAGCCACTGCGGGGTCCGGGCATAGCCCACGCCTTCAGGGGTTCCCGTGGCGATGACGTCGCCGGGGTGCAGGGTGAAGGTCTGGCTGATCAGCGCGATGATGGCCGGTACAGAGAAAATCATGTCGCTGGTATTGCCGTTCTGGACTTCGGCGCCGTTCACCCGGGTCCGGACCTGCAGTCCGTCGCGCAGGTCCCCCACGTCGTCACGGCTGACCAGCGGGCCCATCGGCCCGCTGAAGTCGCCGTTCTTGCCCAGTGTCCACTGGGAAGTGAGTTTTTGGGCCCGGCGGGCGGTGAGGTCGTTGAACGTGGAGTAGCCGAAGACCGAGTCGGCGGCCGTGGCCTCGTCGGCGGCTTCCACGCGCTGGCCGATGTAGGCGGCCACCTCACCTTCCCAGTCCAGGCCGTCTTCGCCAGGGGGTACGGGGACCGGCACGTTTCCAACCGACAGGGAGGCCGTCCAGCGCCCGAACAGTGTGGGGTAGGGAGGCAGTTCCTGGTCCTTGTAGCTGCCTTCCGCGGCGTGGGCCTTGTAGTTCAGGCCGACGCAGATCACCCGGGCCGAGGCCGGCACCAGCGGGACCTCGGTGACGTCAGCGCGGTCCAAGCCGTCACCAGCGCCATCCGGCAGCGCGTCGGCTGACAGGGAGAGCGCTTTCTCCTGCCAGCCTGCGGCATCGGCCCAGAAGTCCGGAACCGGGGCCAGCGGAACCACCCTTGAGCCGAGGAGGGCAGCCGCCCATGCGCCGCCGTCGTGGTTGATGCCTATGTACTGCATGTGGTGGGCCTTTCTGGTGCCGCCCGGGGGCGGGGGTTGGTAGGTGGGCACGGCAATGAGAGACCCTTTGGCGACGTGTCTGTGCAGGCGGGTCGATGATTGGAGTGCTGTTGTGGCGTGGCCGGTCAGGTGGCCTTGGTGTCCGGGGACCGGGATTGCCGGAGGAAGAAGGAGACAGTTGCCCCCATCGCCTTTTCGGCCGCGGCCTGGCTGTGGTCCGGGAGGATCCACATGTGGTCCGCGTCCTCAATCAGAAGAAGCTCGACGGCGGCGCCGGCACCTTCCAGCGCGGCAGCCAGCGACGCTGACTGGGCGGGCGGAACGAAGCGGTCGGCGGTTCCGTGGGCCAGGAAGAACGGCGGCGCCGAACGGCTGGCGTAGCTGATGGGGCTGGCCGCCGCCGCCTTCGCCGGCTCGTCGGCCAGCACCGCACCGACCAGGAGTTCCTCGCGGGATCCGGGATCGTCGGCACGGGCGCCGGCGGCGGGCAGGCTCTGTTCGGCCATCCTGGCCAGGTCCGTGGGCGGGTACCAGGCGGCCACCGCTGCGACCGCATCGTCAGCATCGACGCCGTCGGCATTGGCAGTGAGACCCACGAGGCTGGCGAGATGGCCGCCCGCGGAGTCGCCCCACGCGTAGATCCGGTCCGGGTCCACGTTGTAGTCGGCGGCATGGTTCCGCAGCCAGCGGACGGCGGCCTTCGCGTCGTGCAGCTGGGCCGGGAAGTGCGCCTCCTGGCTGAGCCGGTAGTCGGCCGATGCCACTACAAATCCGGCCTCAGTGAGCTTTTCGAAAGGGTTGAAGCCGAATCCGTCCAGGACCGGGCCCAGGGAGGACCGCTCCCCCATGCGCCAGCCGCCCCCGTGGAAATGGACCACCGCGGGGCCGGGAGCCGCCCCGCCCTCAGCACCGGGAAGGTAGAGGTCCAGCAGCAGCGGGCGGGCACCGTCGCCCACGCGGGCGAATTCGATGCCGCTCAGCGCGCGACCTTCCGTCATCGTCGACTCCATCCATTTTCCTGCGCCGGTTCCGTTGGTGCGCCGGTTCCCTTGGTGCGCCGGTTCCCTGATGCCCCGGCGTCTCCCCCTAAGACTGTCGGATCACCGGGTCGGCGCAAACCGCGGATTTCAATCATTGAAAGGGCTTTGCCGAGGCCAGTTCCGCCGCAAGGAATGCCAGCCCCTGCTGCACGATACCCAGCGCCGCGGAGTGGTTGAGGTACCCGTGCGTCGCTCCCGCTTCCAGCCGGAATGCCACCGGGACACCGGCCGCGCGCAGTGAGTCCCGGAAGAGCTCAGCAGAAGGACGCAGGTCATCGTATTCACAGGCGACGACCGCCACCGGGGGGAGCCCCGAGGGATCGGCCTGGCCGGGCAGGGCATACGAGGACGCCATCCCGGCGGGGCCGCCGATGTAGTTCTCAACCATGGCCCGACAGTCGTCCTCGGTGAAGCGCAGGATCCGAGGCAGGCCGGAAAGCACCCTGGCATCGGACACCGCGGCCGGCTCCAGAGAGGGAAGCACGGCGTGCAGGAATGGGTACGCCAGAAGCAGCTTGGCAGGCAGGGCCAGGCCGGCGTCCTTCAGATACATGGCGGCGCCGACGGCGAGGTTCCCTCCGGCGCTGGCACCGCCGAGGCTCAGTCCTCCGGGCGCCACGCCCAGGTCCTCGGCGTGGGCGGCCGCCCAAATCCAGGCCGCGAGCGCGTCTTCGTGCGGAACCGGGAAGTGGACGCCGTCGCGGGCCAGTCGGTAGTCGACGGAGAACACCAGGCCGCCGGTCCGGTCAGCCAGTTCACGGGCGACCTGGTCGGCCTCCCGCATGTCCAGCGTGCCTCCGGCGAAGCCCCCGCCATGCAGCCACACCAGGCCCGGCAGCCCGGCCCCGGACGTGAACCCCGCCCCGGAACCGGGGCCCCCGTCCAACACCTGCCTGCCGGGGCCGTAGATCCGGATGGGCACGGGCCCATTGGGCCCCGGCGCCTCCACCGAGTGGATCGGTACGGCAGGGGCCGCGTAGGGCAGATCCGCGCCGCTGAACGCCTCCAGCCGCTGCATCCCGGCAGGATCGGCGAGGAGATCGGCGAAGAAGCCGGCTTCAGCCACGTGGTGCATGAGTCCGCTCAGCTCCACATCCGGGCTCATGGCTGAAACACCGGCTCGCGGGTGCCAACGGCCGCGGCTGAAGGAACTGTGTCTGATGGAACTGCTTCTGATGGAACTGTGCAGCTGAACGAATGCGTCCCGGACCCGATCTCGACGCCGGTGCTCCCGCCGTCGGGCAGATACACCGCGGCCCTGCAGCCGGCCGGGACCGTCACCGCTAGCGAGAACTCCTGGCCTGCCAGCTCCCAGCGCACCGCCGCCTCGCCGTACGGGGTCTCGTGCCGGGCAGCGGCCCACGCCAGTCCCCCGCCGGGCTTCGGCCGGATGGTGAGTTTCCGGTACCCCGGTTCAGCCGGTGCCAGGCCGGCCACGCTGCGGTGCATCCAGTCAGCCACCGCCCCCAGGGCGTAGTGGTTGAAGGACGTCATTTCGCCCTCGTTGATGCTGCCGTCCGGAAGCATGGAGTCCCAGCGCTCCCAGATGGTGGTGGCGCCCATGGTCACGGGGTACAGCCAGGACGGGCACTCGGTCTGGAGGAGCAGGCGGTAGGCGTCGGTCGCGTGGCCTTCATCGCTGAGCGCGTCGCAGACCAGCGGGGTTCCCACGAACCCGGTGGCGATGCGGTAGCCGTCTGCTTCCACGGTATCCGCCAGCCGGGCGGCCGCGGCAGGGTGTTCCTCCGGTTCGAGGAGTCCGAAGCGCAGGGCCACCGCGTAGGCCGTCTGCGTGGATGGCTGGAGCCGGCCGTCGCCGTCGAGGTAGCGCTCCCGGAACACCTCCCGGGACCGTACGGACAGCTCGTGAAGCCGCTCCGATTCCGTGTCCTGGCCCAGCAGTCCGGCAGCTTCGCCCGCTACCGACGCCGAGTACGCCAGGTAGGCCTGCGCCACGAGCTGCCAGGGGGTGCGCGCGTCGCCGGGCGAGTCCGGCGGCGCGGCAGGGTCCAGCCAGTCGCCGAACTGGAAGCCGTGCTCAAAACGCAGCCCCGGGCCAGCGGCCTGGGCCGCGGCGTCCAGCCAGGCGATCATTCCCGGCAGCTGCCGGCGGAGGAACTCGAGGTCGCCCGTGCGTTGGTAAAGCACCCAGGGAACCAGTACGGCGGCGTCGCCCCAGGCGGCCATGACGGGGCGGTCCGGGAACGGCGGCTTTTCCGCGACCACTTCCGGGACCACCAGCGGCGGCGGCCCGTCGGCCCCCTGCTCCACGGCAAGGTCCTTGAGCCAGGACGCAGTGAAGCCGGGGATCCGGTACAGGAAGGACGCGGTGGCGGCAAAGATCTGGAAGTCGCCGGTCCAGCCAAGGCGCTCGTTGCGCTGCGGGCAGTCCGTGGGAACGTCGACAAAGTTCCCGCGCATCCCCCACACGACGTTGGCGTGCAGCTGGTTCAGCATCGGGTCGGAGCATCCGAAGGTGCCGGTGCGTTGCAGGTCCGAGTGGATCACGACGGCGGTGAACGCGTCCGGATCCACTGCACCGGGCCAGCCGCTCACCTCCACGTAGCGGAATCCGTGAATGGTGAACTCCGGCTCCCATTGCTCTTCCCCTCCGCCGCGCAGGATGTAGCGGTCCGTCTGCTTGGCCTCGCGCAGGGGCCTGACCCCCAGCTCGCCGTGTTCCAGGACCTCGGCGTGCCGCAGGACCACTTCGCTGCCGGCTTCCCCGTTCACCCTGAACCGGACGTGGCCCACCAGGTTCTGGCCGAAGTCCAGGAGGGTTTTCCCGGACGGTGAGCCCAGGACAGCGCGAACGGTCAGTTCCTCGATGGCGCGGACGGGCGGACCGTCCGGCGCCACGAGGACTGCGGGGTCGAAGTCCTGGACGGCGACGGCGGGAGCCAGCTCGTTGCCGCCTAGGTCCCCGGTGCCTGCCCAGCCGTCGTTGTCCCGCCGGGCGTCGTAGGCTTCGCCGACGTACAGGTCGGCCGCCACGACGGGGCCCCGGCCTGCCAGCCAGGAACCGTCGGTCCCGACGACGGTGACTTTCCCGCCGTCGTCGTAGAATTCCAGCTGGGCGATCGCCGCGGTGCGGTCCCCGTACGTGTTGCGCTTCCCCTGGAACCCCAAGTTGCCGCGCCACCAACCGTCCGCGACTTCAAGGCCGATGACGTTGGTGCCGGGCTGCAGGTAATCAGTGACGTCGTGGCTCTGGTAGCGGAGCCGGTGGTGGTAGCTGGTCCAACCGGGTGCGAGGATGTCCCGCCCCACCCGCCGGCCGTTGATGGACGCAACATAGACGCCGTGGGCGCTGGCGTAGAGCCGGGCGGAGGTGACCGGGCCGGTGACCTCGAAGGTCCGGCTCAGCCGTGCAGCCGGTTCGATTGACTCGCTGCTCTCGTACCAGGCCGGCCGGATCATCGCGGCCTGCCAGTCGGCTGCGGCCAGGAGGCCTGCTTCAACATAGGTGACGGGGCTCCACTCGGACGGCACGGCGTCGTCCTGGCCCCAGACGCGGACCCGGACGGCGACGCGCTGCCGGCTGGTCAGAGGCGGCGCCGGCCACGGCTGGAGGAGCTGTTCCGCGGAGTCGGTGCGGCCATAGCTGGCCAGATTCGCCTCGTCGGGGCCGAGCTGGAGTTCGTAGGCGGCCTGGACCCAGCCGGTCTGGTCGGTCGTGACCTGCCAGGAGAGCCGGGGCCGGTCTTCCCCGATGCCAAAGGGTTCCTCGTGGTGTTCGAAGCGGACGGCGGAGGGAATGGTGGTCATCGGGAGAGCGGAGTCCTGGAACGGGAAACGAAGGGTATTTGGAGTCAACGTCGGCTCGATTCGTCAAGAAGGAGAGAGCTTTAGGGCTTTCCCCAGCGTCCCGGGAACGGCAATGCGCCCGCTAGCGAAGTTTCATTGGCTGGAAACTGTGTGCGTCGATCGGGTGGCTGGGTTTTGCCCGGCGGCTGCCGACACCTTCCTGGAACGGCGAACCTCTTAGTCCACGCAGAGGCAGAATGGATGGCTGGCCGGGTCGAGGAAAACCCGGAAGGTGGTACCCGGCTGCGTCTCCGCCTTGGTGGCACCCAGCTCGACAGCGACCTTCTCGCCTTCATCCAGGTCCTGCACCATCAGGTCCAGGTGCATTTGCTGTGGCACTTCCTGGGCCGGCCATTCCGGCGCCCGGTAGCCCTCCACCTGCTGGAACGAAATGCAGTCGCTGCCGTCCTCAGGACGGATCTCGGCCCAGTCACCGTCGACCTTCACCTGCCAGCCGAGCAGGGCACCATAAAAGCCCGCGAGGGCCGGGGCGTCAGGGCAGTCAATGACGAGACCTGGGAAGCGTGCGATAGCCATACCGGAATGCTACCGCCCGAAATTGAGCGCGTCTCTAAAGCCCACGGGCGAAATAATCCACCGCCGTGCCGAGGATCCGGTCCATCTGGTCCTCCGCGCCGAAGAAGCAGTGGTCACCGCCCCGGATGGTGATGAGTTCGTGGCGGACGTTCGCATCAGCGAGGGTGGCGGCGAGCAGTTCGCTTTGGGACAGCGGGACCAGGCCGTCGCTGTCACCGTGGATCAGCAGGAACGGCGGCGCCTCCGCGGTCACGTAGCCCAGCGGGCTGGCGGCGGCCAGCAGGGCGGCGTCGGCGGTGCCGCCCACCAGCATGGGGCCGGGCTCGAGGGTCATGCCGTCCGGAACCGCCGCGCTCAACGGCCCGTTCATCATGCCCGGGGGAATGTTCATGGCCGGCATGTCCGGCAGCGAGGACACCCCGTAGAAGTCGACGACGGCGCTCACGGCGCTGGAGTGGCCTTGGACTCCGAGGCCACCCTCCAGGTCGTCGCGGTGGCCGGTCAGTCCCAGCAGCGCGGCGAGGTGGCCGCCGGCGGATTCGCCCCAAGCGCCGATCCGTCCGGCGTCGATGCCCAGCGTGTCAGCGTGTTCCCGGAGGTACCGGACGGCGGCCTTCAGGTCGTGCAGCTGGGCCGGGAACGGCGCTTCAAGGGCATGGCGGTAATCCACGGTGGCGCACGCGATGCCGGCCTCATTCAGCAGCCGGAACACCGACTCCGGGGCGAAGGTGGGCGGCAGTTCACGGCGGTCCCCCAGCTGGAAGGCGCCACCGTGAATCCACACCACCACCGGAACGGGCCCTGCCGCCGTGCGTGGCAGCCAGATGTCCATGGCCAGGCGGCGGAAGCCGACGGCGATTGCGTAGCTGACTTCGCGGTGCACGGCAGAGACTTCCGATACAACTTCGGCCGCGCCCGGGGGCAGGAACGCCGGGAAGGCCGGGGCAGGCAGTCCGGCCGGTGCCGCCTGTCCTGTTTCGACGCGGGCGGCTTCCGTGGCTGCGGCGGCTTCGGGGGTCATGATGCACTCCTTGCAAGTTGGGGCTGGTGGTCATTGCCGCCGGAGGGGGCGGTGAGGGTATGGGTGCCGGGCCCGACGACGGCGGCCGGCCGGCCGGTAAAGCGGACTTCCGCGGTGGTGCCGGGCGGGATGGTGGCAGAAAGGGTGATCCCGCCGTCGTGAATGGTCCAACTGACGTCGATGAGCCCCTGCGGACCGCGGTGCGATGTGGCCGCCGACGTGATCCCGGCGCCGGGGCGGGGCTCGATGATGATTCGTTCGTACCCGGCGCTGCCGGGGGCCTGCCGAAGCCCTGCTGTGTAGCGATGCAGGAACGAGATTACGGACCCCTTGCTGTAGTGGTTCAGGGAGCCTCTGGGGCTGCCGTCGGGGCCGATGCCGTTCCAGTCTTCCCAGATGGTGGTCGCGCCGCGGTCCACCATCAGCAGCCAGGACGGTGCGGTGTCCTGCATCAGCAGCTCGTAGGCCAGGTCCACTTGTCCGTTGTCGGCAAGCGCGGGCAGCAGGTAGGGGGTGGCCAGGAATCCCGTCCCCAGGTGGGTGCCCGCTTCCCTAACGAGGTTGACGAGCTGGCCCGTAACGGCGGCGCGGGCAGCATCCGGCACAAGGTCGAAGGCAAGCGCCCGAACACAATTGGCCTGCGTGCCGCCGTCGACTGTCCCGTCAGCCCGCAAATACTCCTGCTGCCAGGCACGCCGGACGTTCGCGGACAGTTCGCTCAGTTTCCGCGCCTCGTCCCTCCGGCCCAGGGCCGCGGCGGCCTTGGCCATGATGGCGGCCGTGTGTCGGAAGTATGCGGTGGCCACGATGCCGTTATCCATGGACTTGGAGGCGAAAAGGTCCGGCGCCGGGCCGCCGGGTTCCATCCACTCCCCGAAATGGAACCCGGTGTCCCAGAGGTACTGCTCATGCGGGGCTGGCGTGGCCTTCCCGGCCACCCTGGCCGGGTACCGTTTACCCTCTGCTGTGGTGCGGATGAAGTCGAGCCACCGGTTCATCGCTTCCCAGTTATCTTCGAGAATGCCGGTGTCCCCGGTGGCGAGATGGATTTCCCAGGGCACCAAAACGATCGCATCTCCCCACCCTGAGGACCCGTTCGTGAAGGCCATGAATTCGGCACCGGTGACCTCCGGCCCGGGCGAAGGGGAAATGTTGACGATGACCCCGTTGTCCCACTGGTCCGCCCTGACATCGTTGAGCCACTTCCGGGAGAACCCCGCCACGTCGAAGAGGTAGGCCGCTGTGGGCACAAACAGCTGCCAGTCGCCCGTCCAGCCCGCCTTTTCGCGCTGCGGGCAGTCGGTGGGGACCTCGCAGGCGTTGCCGCGGAAGCTCCATTCCACAATTTCGTGGAGCCTGTTGAGCCGGTCATCGCTGCAGCTGAACGTGCCGATGCGTTCCAGGTCGGTCTGGACCATGCAGCCCGTGATGTCCGCCGGCGTCAAGTCTTCGGCCAGGCCGCATACGGAGACGTATTGGAAGCCGTGGGTCGTGTGGCGCGGTTCGAAGACTTCCCCGGGGGCACCGGCGGAGATCACCGAGTCCACCTGCCCGGCACCCAGGAACTTGCCCGGGTTCTTGAAATCGATGGGGCGGAGGTGGTCCTGTGTGACCTCCCCGTCAGCGTCCAGGGATTCGCCGTACACCAGGGCCACCCCGGTGCCGGCGGCACCCAGCCGGCTGAGGCGGACCCAGCCGTTGATGTTCTGGCCCAGGTCCACGATCTGGTTGCCGTTCTTGAGGCGGGCGATGGAGGCCGGGGTTAGTTCCTCCACGATCCGGGTGGGCGGCGCCACCGGGCCGGTGAGTGTGGCGAAACTGCCCTGCCGAAGAACCGCAGGCCGTGCCGCTGCCCGAACAGCATGGAAGTCCACGCGTTGCCCCGCCATGAGGTCTGCGCTGACAATTTCCGTCGCGGAAACCAGCCACGACTCGTCCGTGCCGATGACCGTCCGGGCTCCCCCGGACTCAATCTCCAGCTGCGCCAGGAAGGCTGTCTGCGTGCCGTACATGTCGGCGTCGCGGGTGAACCCGAAGGACCCCCGGAACCAGCCGTCCGTGAGGACCGACCGCACGCTGTTGGATCCGGCGCGCAGCAGGTCCGCGACGTCGTACGTCTGGACCTGAAGGCTGCTGTGGTAGCTCGTGGAACCGGGGGTGAGCTGTTGGTCCCCCACCCTCCGCCCGTTGATGAAGAGCTCATAGATCCCGTGGGCGGTTGCATACGCCCGCGCGGATTCCGGCGCGGATTCCAGGGTAAAGTCCCGGTGCAGCGCATAGCCGGGGCGCTCGCCTGGCGCCGGGACCGCCGGCTCGCCGGGACCGATCCACCGGGCACTCCAATCGGCGGGGTGCAGGAGTCCAAGTTCCACGGACATGGACTCGGACCATCCAGACTCGGTCTCGATCCCGTCAGCGCCGGTGTTCCAGGTCCGCACCTTCCAGTCGAAGCGGTCCCTCGAACCCAGGGACGGGCCGGTGTAGGGGACGAAGAGGTGCGCTCCGGAGTCCACCCGCCCGGTGTCCCAGCCGTTGCTGGCCGTGAGCTGGTACGCGGACTGCCGGACGGTCCCGCGCGGCGGGGTCCAACTGAATTTGGGCAGGGTATTGGTGATCCCGAAGGCTTCGCTGACGTGATCAGTCCGAAGGTGCGTGGGGGGGTTCATGCGGGGGAAGCTCCCTGAAGTTGGGCTGCGCGCGGGGGTCAGGCGTAGTGGCAGGCGACGTCGGCGGCGCCCACCCGGCGGAGGGCCGGACGCTGGGAGGCGCAGAGTTCCGTGGCGAGCGGGCACCGCTGGCTGAAGGGACAGCCCCCCGGCGACGACGCCACCGCAGCGGCCGTCCGGACGCCCAGGGATTCGCGCAGCTTCCTCCGCTCGGCCTGTTCGGCCGGCCTCGGTACGGGCGAGGCAGCCACGAGGGCCTGGGTGAACGGGTGCTGGGGGGACTCCGTGACGGCTGCCGCGGGCCCGCTTTCCATCACCTGGCCGCGGTAGAGAACCACGACGCGCTGCGCCAGGAACTGGACCACCGAGATGTCGTGGGCGATAAACAGGTAGCTGAGGCCGAGCTCGTCGCGGAGGTCGGCCAGGAGGTTAAGCACCTGGGCC
>NZ_JBFUAF010000034.1:0-16891 GCF_056406415.1 Arthrobacter sp. P1_C12_2
GCCCGGAACACCGTCTGCGTCTCCGCCGTCGCCCGGAACACCGTCTGCGTCTCCGCCGTCACCGCCACCGCCGGGCCCTGCCCCGCCCGCACAAACAGCGACGGAGCCGCCGAGCCGCCGATCATCGCCACCCGCAGGAACATCATCCGCTCATAAATCCCGGCGAACTCCGGCAACGGCTCCCCCGCCAACTGGGCAAAGCCGGCATCCACACGGCCGCCCGCAGGCACACCCACCGGCCCCGCCGGCAGAATCGGAAACAATGAAAAAACCACGTAATCCTCCTAGCCCGCGAAGTCATTGCTCAGCTGCTCGACGCCAACACCGGCAACTGCGTGGGGGACGACCGGGTTGAGTCCCTGACCGGCTTGGGGCAGTTCGTCGCCGATCAGCCCGCGGGCCCGCAGGGCCTCCAGCTCCTTCTCGTCAATGGTGCCGATAACGAAGCTCTCCGTCGTCCGGGCCTGCTGGATCGCAGCCGCAGCAGCCCATTCATGTTCGCAATGGATAGCGGTACCTCTTAACATCACCGCTGCACCATAGGGCTGGCGCGTTACGGGAACGTTACGACCAGCCCGGACGGCTACCACTAGACCCTTCTCCCTCACCCTCGCCTTGGTTGTCGTTGCTGGCCGGTATGGCTTTCAGGTAGCACAAACGGATCGTCGGAGGCAAGGACAATCAGTTGGGGCTGGGTCGACACCAGCAGCATCGTGAACTCGTCTGGCTTCCAGCGCATCGTGACAAGCTTGAACGCGGCAAGCAAGTTCGCGCGCCAACATTCCACGATGGTCGCGGAAGCTGAGAGGCAAATGGCGCCAGCGCGGGGGATGTTGAAGCTCGCGCGGCGAATGCCGATCCGATGCTCAGGCATTTGAGAGTCTCTTGCTCCAGGTCGACAAGCACCCGGTCAGCCTGGGCCTGACGGTCTTCCGTCAGGCCCAGAAGGGGGCTGAAGGGCCACGGATCGCCAAGGGCAAGCAGTTCGCCTCCATTAGCTGGCCCATCGCCATACTCCAAGGGATGGCTGCCTCCGAGGCGCTGCGGGACAACAACAACCGCTATGAATTCGCGTGGCCGGCTCCTCCGGGCGCTGCGTGCCCACAGTCGGCGCATGGGCCGCCGCAAATAACCAGATCGAACTCCACGGCAGAGCCCCCGAATCCAGCGTGTTGATACCGCAGACCTGTCTCCGAATAAGAAGGCCACGACGAACGCGGGCTTATGAGCAGCCGGCCCTGCAGTTCCCGGCGGATCGCTGCAGGACGATAACGCGCCCGTAACACTCGGGCTGTTAGCCTGCGCCCACATGCCTTTACGGAGAGACCGTGATGACAGATGCCTTAAAGAGGTTCCACAGCTTCGCCTCGCCACTGCAGCCACGGAGGGATGTATAGGGGGCGGGGAGTCCAACATTCAAGGAGCAGTCCAATGGCAATACCGGAAGACGTGATCACCGCAACCCGGGCGCGGTTCCAGGCACGGCAGGGCCCACGGGCGAGCACGGAAGAAAAGATCGCGGCGGCACGTACCCGGCAGGGCAGTATCCTCAACGTGGACGCACCGGAACGGGTGGCGCTGCGCACCCAGCGGGTCCTGCGCCACCCGCTGGTAATGGACGCACTCAGCGCGATCGCCGGCCCCTCCCCGGATGGCGGCGACCCGGTACGGGATGATTATGTGCTGGAGCGGATCATCGGCGGGAATAACCTGCTGGGCATCGCGTTCCTGGAACTGGGTATGACGGTCTCCCGCAGTGTGGGCCGCGTCATCGTCCGCGACCGTGTCCAGATCCGGGGCTTTGGCACCGGATTCATGATCTCTCCGCGTCTGGCCCTGACGAACAACCACGTGCTGCCCGATGCCCAGTTGGCCCGTTTCTCCCGCCTGGAATTCAACTTCCAGAACGGTGTCAGCGGTCTTGCTCTGACCACATCCCAGTTCGACCTGGAACCGGATGCCTTTTTCCAGACCGACGCGGACCTTGATGTCACCGTCGTCGCGGTCGCTGCGCAGTCACGGCCGGACGGAACGAGTGCAGCGGTGCCGCTCGCTGGCTTCGGCTTCAACCGCGCCTCCAAGGACCAGGGCAAAATCCTGCTGGGCGAATCGATTAACATCATCCAACACCCGGACGGCCAGGAGAAACAGCTGGCCCTGCAGCAAAACGAACTCATCGACCGGTTCGACCAATTCCTGCAATACCGCACTGACACGTCACCGGGCTCCTCCGGTTCACCGCTCTACAACAACCAGTGGGAAATCCTCGGCCTCCATCACTCTGGGGTGCCCGCCCGCAACGCCGCCGGAGACATCCTGGCCCTGGACGGCACGGTGTGGGACGAAACGCAGGGTGAGCTGAAAATCCAATGGATAGCCAACGAAGGCATCCGCATCAGCAGCATCCTGACCTGGCTCGCCAAGTTTGCCGACGGCATGAACGCTGGACAACGGACCCTGCTCGAGGAGGCCTTGAACCCGCCCTCCCAACCCGTCACGCCTCAACCCAGAGTCGGGGAACAGCAGGCCCGGCTCCGGACACAACCGGCGCC
Organism: Arthrobacter sp. P1_C12_2; assembly: GCF_056406415.1. Lineage (NCBI taxonomy): Bacteria > Bacillati > Actinomycetota > Actinomycetes > Micrococcales > Micrococcaceae > Arthrobacter > Arthrobacter sp. P1_C12_2. Next base: position 2,553 of record NZ_JBFUAF010000034.1, read on the forward strand.
GGAACATCCCGACGATCCGGCGGACGGGGCCGTTTCCCTCAACATTCCCCTGCACATCACCGTCCGGCTCGGCGCCGTGCAGCCGGCAGGAGGCCTCGCCGCAACGTCCGCACGGCAGAATCAGGACGCGGTTGGGGGCACTGGCAGTGCGGTGGCCGAAGAGGCCGTGGCGATCGATCCCGATTATGCAGGGCGAACAGGGTACGACCCGGAGTTCCTGGGCACGCCAGTCCCCCTGCCGGTCCTGACGCAGGAACAACGTGCGGATGCGGCACAGAACCGCCGGGCAGCCGACGGGCAGGACCCAACCGTGCTGAACTACCACCACTTCAGTCTCGTGATGCAACGCATCAGGCGCCTAGCGCTCTACACGGTCGTGAACGTCGACGGCCAGCTCAGCCAGTCACCCAAGCGTGATCGGGACAGGTGGTACTTCGACCCGCGGTTGGAGCAGGCGGACCAGATTGGTGAGGATCTCTATGCGGACAACGACTTTGACCGCGGGCACCTCGTCCGCCGCCTCGATCCGGCCTGGGGGCCGGACAAAGTCGCCCGGTCAGCCAATGACGATACCTTCCATTTCACCAACTGCTCTCCCCAACATAAAAAATTCAACCAGGGAGCCTCGCTGTGGGCCGGCCTTGAGGACTATCTGCTGGACACCGCAAAGGCCGACAAGCTCCGGCTTACGGTGTTCACCGGCCCGGTATTCACCGCCAGCGACCCGGAGTTCCAGGGAGCCCGGATCCCGCTTGCATTCTGGAAGATCCCAGTGTTCCGGCAGGCAGACGGCGGTCACTCGGCCAGCGCCTACATGATCAGCCAGCACGAACTGGTCAAGGACATACTCAGGGAAACCTTCACCCCGGCCACCTTCCAGGTCCCGGTCCGAAGGATCAGTGAACTCACCGGTCTGGACTTCGCCCACCTGTTCGAATGGGACCCCATGAACAACGACTTCTCGTCCCTGCCCAAGGCCCAGGAAGCACTCGCCACCCCCACCCCGGCCCGTGAACTCCACACCTTCGACGACCTGCAGCTGTAAGCCGCGGCTTGGTCGCAGGGCGCGAGTGTCTGATTAACGGTGGACCCGGGATTGGCCTGACACGCCGGACGTAGGTGATGACCGCTTGGATAGAACCGCCAGCCAAGACGACGTGTCCGTCCACGGCGGTAACCGGTAAGTCATCGGCAACTGCCGAGGTGACAAGGTAGAGCCGAAACTGCCCATCACCCGGATCTGCCAAGGAGCCCTCCATGTACACCTATGATCACGAGCCCCGATACGTTCGCCGGAACGTCTGGTGGCTTGAGGCGGAGACGCCGTGGGACCCGATCACACTGGCATTCGCCAACGCGATCAAGGTGCTTCAGGCCCGGCCACTCCAAGACCCCACCAGCTGGGAGTACCTCAGCGCCGTCCATGGCCGCAGCGGCGCCGCCATGCCGCACACGGTGTGGAACCAGTGCCAACACGGCAGCTGGTACTTCCTGCCGTGGCACCGCATGTACCTGCACTACTTTGAGCAAATCGTTCGAGCTGAGGTGGTCAGCCAAGGCGGCCCCGACGACTGGGCGCTGCCGTTCTGGGACTACTCCAATCCCGCCCACGCGGCGCTGCCGCCAGCGTTCCGCCAGACCACCATGCCGGACGGCTCGGCCAACCCGCTCTTCGTTACTGAGCGTGTGCCCGCTGCCAACGCGGGCGGCAAACTGCCGCCGTCGGTCACGTCCTCCGACGACGCGCTCGACTTCACCGGATTCACCCCCCCCCCCCCCGCCGGCCCCCGGTTTCGGCGGGGGCATCACCGCTCGCTCACACTTCTTCACCGCCCACGGACAGCTCGAGTTCACGCCCCATAACGACGTCCACGCTGTAATCAACGGGTGGATGGGCGACCCGGACATGGCCGCGCTCGACCCAATCTTCTGGCTGCACCACTGCAATATCGACCGGTTGTGGGCGGTATGGCTCGACAAAGGCGATGGCCGAGTAAACCCGTCCGAGACGCAGTGGCTGGACCAGACGTTCGCCTTCCACGACGAGAACGGCGCGCAGGAGAGCCGGCCCGTCAGCGACTTTCTCGACACTACCCAAGTGGGATATATGTACGAGGGAATTCCCGCGCCGGTGGCGGCCGAGGAGATACTTACCGCGCGAGGACGAGGAGCGGACCCAGCAATGCCTGATCCCGAGATGGTTGGTGCATCGGAACGGCCGTTGATGCTCACGGGCACCCCCACTTCCGTGGACGTGTCGATCGACCGACGTGCCGTCGAGGCCCGGGCACGCGACCGCGACCGCGCCGAGGCTGCCGCGCCGCAGCACGTATACCTCAACCTAGAGGACATTGACGCGGAGCACGCTCCCGCCGTGGTCTACGAGGTCTACATCACCGCCGACGCCCCCTCCTTGGAGGCGCCACGCTACATCGGGAACGTGTCATTTTTCGGGATCGAGCACGTCGGCCATGCGAACCACGACGCCGGGGCATCCATTGGGGCCGAGGCCGTAACCGATACTTGGGCCCAGCTCATCGGCTGGGCGGTCATGGTGACGGCGATGATGGTCCCGCTTGTCTGGCCGGCGGTTAGGCACGTCGGGCTCAACAGCCTGCGGTGGCGAAGGCAGCGGGCCATCGCGGTGTTCCTGGCAGCGTACACCGGTGTGTGGACGGCGTTCGGCGCCGTGGTGCTCGGCGCCCGTGACCTGCTAAGCGTCGCCCACGCACCTGCCCTCGCGGCAGCCTTGGCCGTGGCCGCGCTGTGGCAGCTCTCGCCTCTGCAGCGCCGGTTCCGGCGGGCGTGCCACCGCACAGTTCCTCTGCCGCCGCGGGGGCTGCAGGCAGTGGCCGGCGACATACGCTTCGGCCTGCGCCAGGGTGTGGCGTGCATCGGCGTATGCTGGCCGCTCATGCTCGCTATGGCGCTGGTGCCGGGCGCGATACTGCTGTGGATGGTAGCACTCACCGCGGCGATGGCGTCCGCAAAGCTGCTTCCGCGGAGCTACCGACCCTCGGGGCCTCTGGCGGTCTGCCTCGGCGTGGCCGCGGCGACCACGCTCGTCCTGACGGTAGGGTGAGTTCGCGCGTCACCGTGCCGTGGGCACCAGCGGCCGCTCATACCGCCTGGCTGAGAAACCAGGCCACCGCTGCCTCGATCGGCTGTTCGGTATGCGACTCGTAGTAGCTGAAGGCCGACGAGGGGTTCACCTCGAAACAGACAATGCGGCCGGTATCCGACACTCGAAGGTCAATGCCTGCAAACGGCAGCCCAAGCATCCTCAGCTGGGCCGCAAAGCCGCCGCCGGGGACCTCGTGCGTCTGGCCAAGGCCCTGGCCGGAAAGGGGCTCTGCCGCTTCACCAGCCTTCCGGGCGGGCAGCCGACGCCAACCATGCCCGCGGGCTGCCGGTGTCCGTCAATGGGCAGGCCACCGGGCCGCCAGGGAATTTTCCCGAAGCCCACGCGAGCGCCTTCTCATGGCCATTGCCCGGCTTCACTGACTCCTACGTCAGGACGGCGGCGTGTGCCGGATCAGGATTGTGTGCCGGCAGACCATTTTGTGCGGGCAGAGGTCCGGCCCATACCTCTTGCCCAGCATCCGGAGGAAGGGCCGGGGGAACTGGACTTACGAGCTCGTCAAAGGAGACAAGGTGCGCGCTGCCCCGACGCAAGGGTGGGCCTTAGATTAAATCGAGCCTGCGTGCGCGGGCGATCGACTCGACCTGGGGGTCATCAGCCGCGATGGCGAGGTCTGCCTCGGTCGTTTCCGCCGTGAAAAGCTCGTCATCGATCCGGGTGCGTACTCGGAAACCGGTCGGAACATACCTCTGCGTGTTCACCTTGACGATGACCCGGGTAAGTCCGGACTCGCACGCGTCCGAGGACCGGGCCAGATGGTTGGCGTCTTCGTCGTCAAACCGCAAGAGTTTCGACACGTCTCAAGCTTACGCCGCGTCAGCGGCACTTGAACTATAGGCCCCTGAGCATGTTTGTCGCTGAAAGACGGCCGCCGCCGTATCGGTCATTCCAGTCAAATCCCGTCGGTGGCGGGTCGGACCGGACGGCCTTCATGACAATGGACCTGATCTCCTCGGTGGTGAGTAAGCGATTGTCTGCAAGGGCTTCTGCCAGCAGCAAGGCGACGCACCCGGTTACGGCCGGACTCGCCATGCTGGTGCCCGACATCCGGGTGGTTCCGTTTGTGGACCGGGATGCAGCTGCCAATACATTATTGCCGGGCGCGGAGACTTCCGGTTTCTGCCGCCCGTCCCGGGTGGGGCCGGCGCTGGAAAACCATGAGAGCGGCCTCGCTGGCTTGTGGGCGTCATAGGAACCGACCACGATCGTATTGTGCCCGCACGAGATCGATCCGACCGTATGGGTGTTATCCAGCGGCTCTTCGAACGTTGACTGGCCGTTGTCGTCGCGCTCGATCCAGGCGTGGAACGGGACCGGGGCCCCAGTCGTACTGGTTAGCCGAAGGATCCAACGGCCGGAGGAGACGGTGGGAGAGAGGAAGACGCCGATTGTATTGTCCCCATTGTTGGGATCGGAAAGCCTGTTGGCCGCAAAGAGGACCACCTGTCCTGCCTGTGATGCGGTACCGCTCTCACCAGGCCCGAGGATGCCAACGCTCTGGCCTTGGGGTGAAACCAACTCCAGCCGTAGTGCGGCGTTTCCTGAATACCACAGCTCCATCTCGTTCTGGGTCCCGTCCCCGGGCGCCACTACCCATGCAAGATCCTGGAAGCCGTTTGCTGGAACTGTCCCGGCAGCGTGGATACCGTCTGCGAAGGAATTGGAAGCAGCTATGCAGACCGAACGGTTTGGGGCTTGGACCAGCAGGCGGTCGATGCCTTGTTCGACCAAAGTCGTTCCATCATGGGGCCCGCCGTTCGTGCCCAGGCTGACGTTGATTACGCACGGTACCGGTCCGGCTTCCCGGAATATGAATGCCAGTGCCTCGAGAAGTTGAACGGAGTCACCAAAGTTGCTGCCGACTACCTGCGAGCCGCTCCAGGGAACGTCGCTATTGGCCACGTCGACAAAGAGAAGCTCGGACTCAGGTGCCACGCCGGGAACCCCTGTACCCCGGCCATTACCCGCCGCAATGTCCATGACGTGAGTACCGTGGGCAGGTTCGCTGGGGTCGGGCCCGTACCCAAGGACGCGGTAGGGATCTCCTGCAGCGAGTGCGGCATTTATGGCGTTTGCAGAATAGACTGCACCGTAGGCGAAGCCCGGTTCTCCCTGGCCTCTGGCATTCTGGTCCCACAATTTTTTTATCCGTGTCGCACCGTCAGCCGCCAGGAAGTTCTGGTGAGCGAAGTCGCAACCGATATCAACAATTCCAACCACAACCCCTTGGCCACCGTGGGAGTTCCCTTGCGGCAGGTCGTCGGGCCGGGCCTGTATCTCGCGTACGGTTGCCTCGAGTTGGTGTGAGAGGTGCTGTGCGGCCTTGAGGCTGACAACAAATTCTTGACTGCGCACATTCTGGAGCCTTGCCACCGGAATACGAGCGGTCACGATAACCGTGCCGTCGTCGGCGGTTTCTCCTATTACCACCCCGGGAGTAACTTCGGGCATAGCCTCAAACTCTTCGACATCAGTGACCTTGGCGATGACGGCAACCTCGTCGGCCGCCGTACCGGCCGTGGCCGGCTTGGACTTTCCGTGCTGACGCCAGGCCACGAGCTTCTGAAGGCGCACATCCATGTTCGTTGGCGCTGCGCCGCCGGGCCCGCTGAGCGGAGTAAAGCTGAGGGCGGCGTTGTCGGGGGGAATGGGATCGGGGGGGAAACCCTGGACCATCGTTATCAACTCCTTAGATGAAACGGTAAACACGCTGGCGCCTTCGGCCTGCACAACGGCGGCCAACGCTGTTAGCCGTGGGATGGTTCGCGCCGCAGATCCCAAAGGCGAAGAACATTCGTTTGCGCGGCCTACCGGGCCGCATGCAGCCCCTTCGGGGTCGGACGAAAGACGGGTGAACAGTGTCCAGTGGCGTCGGGGTTGCCAGGCGCCCCGCTGCCTCAAAAACCGGTCCTAGCGAAAACACGGCGGCCAGTACAGTCAACGCCGTTGAGCGGAAGGAATGCCATCGAGCGCCCGCCGGTCGCGACGATGCGGATATCACGGTAAGGCTTGGACAAGTCGGGTTGTCATGATCCCCTCCACCTGAGAAAGTATCTCGAAATTTGTGTGGATGATTCAACGCACTGCGGTCCTCTCCGGCAATCAGTTGCGCTCAACCTTCCCCACTCTGTACCACGCATCGTTACTGCGACGTTACGACGCGGACGTTCGCAAGACGGAGGCAGGCCGGATCAGGTTGCGGGTCCCACTCGGCGCCGACCAGTCTTCGTGAGGCTGTGAGGTTGGGCCGGCCAGCCAACGGCCTCGTGGACGTACTCTGGCCACGGCTCCGGGCAGTCATGCTCCGACAGCGTCTTCGTGAAGTTGCGGTCTTTGCCGCGGCTTCGTTGCGGCACCGTGCTGTTGTCGCTGATCTACACCCCAGCAGCGGCCACGGGCGCACCTCAGCCCGACTACCGCGTCATATCCGTCGGCCTGCTGGCCGATGGGCGCCGCCAAGTGATTGTAGAAGCCGCCAAGTGATTTAGAACGGACCAGCCACCGGGCTGCCTCAGCTGCGTTGTTATTGCGACGCGGCGGAAGAAACGGCGCTTCCAGCGGATCCGGGACATCCCGGTCGTCGGCGCTGTGGGAGTCCTTTGGCCCAAGTACCGTTGGCACTGCGAGGAACCGGCCTGGCCGCGGCTGTTGTTCTTTGAATTCACCGCTCAGGTCCCGCGCTGTGCCCGCTCCACGTCCGGCTCCGGGATCAGGTTGTTGGGAACCGTGGATTGTTGCCTTGAGCACGCGTGAGTCTTCTGCTTCATCCTGCCCTCCCGGGAACCCACAGTCATCCCATGGATCCGGACAAAGGAAGGGAAGCGGATACCGTCATGGACGTTCTTCATGAGAAGTGTGCCGGCATCAATATTTCCAAGCGCCATCAAAGTCTGCGTGCGCCTTCCGGGGCGCCGCTCCGGCCAATACGCATCGACGGTCGCGGCGTGGGCGTCAACGACAAACGAGCTTCTGGCCATGGCGGAGCATCTGCTCCGAGCTCAAGTGACCCTGGTGGTGATGAAAGCGACCAGCGAGTGCTGGAGACAGTTTCACTTCCTGTACGAGGACGGACTGAACGTGTTGCTCGCGAACGACCAACACGTCAAGAACATGCCCGGGCGCAAGACCGACGTCGCGGCTGTGGCGTGGCTGGCCCAGTTGGGTGCATGCGGGCTCGTGCGCGCCTCGCTCGCTCCGCCTGAACCGATTCGCCGCCTTCGTGACCTGAACCGAACGCGGCACAATGTGCACTGCCAGCGCGCCAGCGAAATCCAACGCGTTGAGAAACTTCTCGAAGTCACCAGCATCAGGCTCCCCTCCGTTGCCACGGATCTCACAGGTGTCTCCTCCCGTGCCATGCTCGGGGTCCTCACTGAGGTGAGCGCGATTCCGCGGCACTGGCAGATCTCGCCGTCTAAAGCTTGCGCGCGATCCCCGAAGCGCTGAACGGGCAAGTTCAACAACCACCCCGCCTTCCTCACCAAGATGCATCTGGACATTATCGACGGGCACACCCGTGTCATCGCCGACCTAAATCTCCAAATCGGCGAGGTGCTGGGACCGTTACCTGCGCACTTCGGCTTCTTGTGGCGGCAAGCACTAATCCGCCCCCGCCTTATGGGTGGCTCTTTTTTGCCCGGACTTGGGGCGCTCCCGACTGCTTTTGCGGTTTTTGTCAACCATGACAGGCGGTGAATCACGACATTGGTCTCAGACCGTCCTACGACCGCTCCGTCTCCTCGACATTTCGCCGTTATTCAGGGTCTCGCGCACGGGCAGCTCACACCCACACCCAGCCTTCCTCGAGCAACCGGTCGAGGGCCGCTTTGACGGCGTCGGCCTCGGCCGTTCCCGGCGTCGCCCACGGCGTCCAGGACACCCAGAGGTCGGCGATCAGGGCGTCGCCGTCGTTGCTGACCCGAAGCCGCACCGGTGGAATGGCCTCCACCCTTGGCATAGGGAAGGCGACTACGCCTTCGCGGGATAGCGCCCGCTCCAGCGTCATCTCATCCATTTTGACGAGGCAGGTCGACGCCCCTCCGGCGGTGAGGAGCCGGGACCGCCGGTCCTCGCACACCAGGGTGTGTTGCATGATGACGGCGCCGGGCGAGGGCGACGGCTGATCGACCGCCGCGGCAAACCACGAGCGCAGCCGGCCAAGGGACAGCTCTGGCGTGGTAGCGACKATGAAGGGTCGACCCGGCGGCATAGCGGGCTCAACGCCGTCAGGGAGATGCTCGCGTTGCAGCTGCCACATGGCCCGCTCGACCTCGAGCCTCCGATCGACGTAGGGCGTGTCGGCCGGCCGAGCCCCGAGGCACAGCCGTATGGCCAGAGGTTCGACCACGCCCGCGAGGCAGCGTAGCGGCCGCAGCGCCGCCTCGAACACCTCCCCGGGCTCGGCGGCCGGAACCCTGAACTTGAGCGGCACGTACGTGAGGACCGGCGGAGCCGTCATCGGGTGCGCTGCCAGTTCGGGGCGGCGGCGGTCCCCAGATTCCCGAACCGCCACAGCAGGGTGCCCGTGGACGAGACGATGTTCACCACGTCGAGCCGGTCGACACCCACCCCGCCTACACGGCCGGCCCGCAAATCCGCGAGCAAGTCGGCGGGGATGCTACCGACGGCTCCACGGGGCGTCGGGGGCATGCCGCCGACCGCCTGATAGTTCCCGGAGGCGTCCACCCGCCGCATGCCGGATTCGGTGGGCAGGTCACGGGATCCGGTCAGGAACCACGGGACGACCACCGTCACCTCCCGAGTCGGTTCCGTCGAGGGCCTTCCCTGGCCTGTCGGTCCGGTGACTGTGGGCGGGACCTTGCCCGCGCCGCGCGTGATGGCTTTGTTCAACGACCGAGAACCGTATGGGATGCCCTCGTGCTCCTTCACCTCGACGTGGCGCCCCGACACCCCTGGAGCCGCGCCGGGGGCGCCCTCGACGTGGATGTCGAAGGATCGGGCACCCGCTTGGCCCGGGTTGAAGCGCACGACCTGGCTTGGGTCGTTACGCACGTCGTTGTAGAGTCGGAGCATCTCGGCGAGCTCCGAGGCCTTGTCGACGGCCTGCCGCACGTTCTCCGCCTCGCTGGTTCCCCGGGCGCGGCTGACGCTCTCCCGCACCCAGGCGGCGAAGCCGCGGATGTTGCGCCCAGCCGCCTCCAGCCGCGCCACCTCGGCCATCGTTGCGATCAGGTCCGGGCGCCCTCCCCGGTTGAGCGCGCGTACGAGCGTCCGCAGGCTCGGCTCCACCGAAGCAAAGTAGCTCATCGTCGCCGGGTCCAGCGCGGCGACGAAACCCCGGCCCGGCTCGTACGAGTTGACGAGCTCCTGGTGTTGGGCGAGCTGCATCTCGACGGCAGACAGCTCCCGTTGCAGCCTCTCGCGCTCGGCAGCTGAGACCAACTCCTCCCCACTCATACRCATGGCCCGCGCATGGATATCGCGGAGTATCTGCTCCAGCGCGGTCTTGATTTCGGTGAGCTTCCGCACCTCCAGACGCGCCTCGAACCCGCGCGTCCCATAGCCAGGCGTGAGCCGGAGCAGGCTGCGGATGCGGTCAACCAGCCTGCGGATAAGACCAATCGGCCCCTCGTATTGGCGCAGAAGGCGAGCGGTCTCCAGGTGCGCCCGCAACCGACGTACGCCTGCCTCCGGACCCATCTCGATGTGGAGGACGCCGTCGAGGTATCGAACTAGGACGGAGCTGCCGATGTCGGGGTTTTCAACTATACGCACCCGCCCGGCCAGGTCACCCAGCTCGCGCTCCAGGGAAGCCAACCGCCCCGGTTCCATCGGCCGGCGAGGGGCCGGCCCGCTTGCAGCGACCGGCTCATGCCGCGCCTCGCCGGCCGGCCCGTGCGGTTCGCCTGCCACTGGTCGTATGGGCGGGTGCTCCGCGCTCGGAGTGGCTGTCGGCTCGCCGCCGACGGCCGCGCGTGCTCGCGGCGCCGGGGCGAACTGCAGTGTGGCTTCGCGCAGAGCACTGGTGAAGATCTGCGCCCGGGCCCGCCGTGCCTCCGCATGGGACATCCTGCCGGATAGCTCGGCGTCGTTCACACGGAGGAAGCCGCCCAGGACGACTCCCTGGCCGATTGCGAAGCCGCCCCAGCTGGCGACCGCGCCGGCGCGCTCCGCGAGCTCGCTCATGTCGTGAACACTACGCAGCGCACCAAGGATCGCCTGCTGGTCGGCCGCCGTGGACGCCAGCACGAATCGGTCCGCGTGCTGTAGCACGCGGACCCGCCCCACGACCGCGACTCCCTGCGCGGCGGCGCCGAACAGGCCGATGATGTCCATCACCGTGTCGGCGTCCATCCGCAGACTGCCGTTCTGCCAGCGGTCCAGCAGCCGGTCGGCCGCCACGGCGGCGCCGACCACTGCCGCGATCTCGCCGACGCCGGGGACGAGTAGGCCGAGCACGACCAGGACCGCGGCGAGGTCGGCAAGCCGGCGGCGGGCCAACGCTTCCCCGGTGCTGACGTTGGTCAGCGGCAGCTCGCCCGCCTCGAACGGCGCGTCGGCCGAAAAGCGAATCGATAGACTGCCGGGGCCGTACTCGTTCCCGCGCGACATGAGCCGGGCCGCATTGCGTACGGCCTCCGTGGCACTTGCCCCCCGGCCGGTCCACTGACGACCGTTCGCAGTCGACACGTCAGAGAGCCGCCACACTTCACCCTGGGCACCCCGCACTTGGCCCAGCTGAAGCAGCAACGGGTATGTCTGGCCGTCCAGCCGACTGACAAACGCCGCCTCTGGGCGGTAGATCTGCCCCTCCATGCGGTCGGTTCGGGCGCGGGCGTGCTCCTGCTGCTCGCGCAACGATCCAAGCTGGCGTTCCAGGTCCCGGCGCTGCCACTCCGGGGTCTGCGCGATCTGGGCCTCCCGCTCCCGGATCTCCAACGCGATGACGTCGGTGGCCGCCCCTGATGCACGGATGCGCAGGTTAGCCAGCTCGGTCTGCAGTTGCGCCAGCCGTTCTGGAGAGGCGCCCGACCGGCGGGCCAGTTCGAGCTCAAGCTCCTTCTCATCCGCTAGCGCGTGCGGCAGCTCTAGTGCGGCCCGAGCCAGGCTGGCGACGGGCCGGACCTGCACCAGCCTGGCCGCGACGCTGGCCGCTCGCCGGCGCGACCCGTGGACGGCGGGCTGGGCGATACACCGGACCATGTAGATACCCTCGGTCGCTGGCCATGGGACCTCCTGCTCGTGGAAGTCCCCGCCGTAGAGATCGGCGAGGGCACCCAGCGCCACGCCGCCCATCGACACGATGGCCGACGCGGGCGTCAGCTCGAGGCTGGCGAAGTTCGCCTGGGCCCGGGTGATCAACTCGGCCGGGGTCCCGCCGTGGGCGGCGTCCACCGGCGAGGCGAGTTCCCGGGCGCTGGCCATGGTCTCCTCGGCGAGAGTTTCGGCGGCCTGTTCGGCCCGCCGGCCTGTTGCGTCAAGCCGTCCGACCCGGTCGGCGGCGGAGGTGGGTCGCCCGCGGGCGCGCATCATCTGCTCTTCCAAGCCGCCCTGCACGAGGTCGGTGACCCGATACAGCTCCCAGTGGTAGTGGACGTAGTTCATCGCCTCGACAACCTGCGAGAGCTGGTCGCTGCCGGCGATGGAGTAGTCTAGGCGCATCAAGTACGTGCCGATGGCGCGAGTCGGCGCGATGTCTGGGCCGGAAAGCGCGGCCGGGATGGCGGGGGCGTTAGCCGTGAGCAGGCCTCCCTCGAACTCGCTGCCGGTCGCTGGCGGCTCGGCTGGCTCCGTGCGCTCGGCGGGCTCCGTGCCTGCCGAGCCGGCCGTCTCCGCTATCGGCGGTCCCGCCAGCAGCCCGGCCGCCTCTTCCCGCTCATCAGCTTGGCGCGCCTGCGGGTCGCGTTCGGCGATGCCGGTGATACGGCGCATCAGGTCTCGCCGGATAACGGTGTGGTACTGAGTTCCGGGAGCCGGTCCGGTTTGCAGGACCTCGTAACGCATGCCCAGCAAGCGGGACAGAATCTGCCCGCGCGAGGCGGCGGACAGCGAGCCGCCGAAGCGCCAGGACACCCACTGCCGGAGCACACGGTCGTGGTAGGTCCGGACGGTGTCGCCCTCCCGCCAGGTGCCCCAGATGAGGTAGAAGCCGTTGGCGGCTACGGTGCCCTGGCCTTCGGCGTGGACAGCACGGTTGCCGAGACTCCGCTGCAGGTCGGCCGGTGAGGGACGTCCGGCAGTGCGCCGAGGTGGCGGCTGCGCCCCTCGGCGCGATTCAGCGACCCGTTCAGGAGTCGACGTTTGGCGTGACGACGCCATCGCTCAAGACTCGCTCGGAGGGCTTCACGCTCTCTTCGTTTTTGGGCTGGAGTAGCTCGATGCTTGCCTCGAGATCAATGATCCTCTTCATCAGGTCACCTACCCCGCACAGGACCTCGACGGGTTTCACCCTCCGCCAGTACGTAGTGTCGAGGCCGCTAATGCCGCCCACTTTGTCGAGTGTCACAGTCCGCAAGAGAACCCACTCGCTATCGGACGAGCACCAGCGGCAGCCCTTCGGTGCGACCGACCACCCGCCGACGCCGGTGCCCCCTTGCTTCTTGGCGCCTTCCGAGGCCGTGTCCTTTCCTTCACCGCAGCTTTTCGTCTCGTCTGTCTCCCCCGCGGTCCCCTCGTGCCGGCATACTCCACCGGGCAGGTCGTCGAGTTGGGTCCGGGTGAAGGCCTGGACAAGCGCACGGTCCCGCAACCTGTTCGTTTGCGTCCCCAAGCACATTGCTATGCGGGTTACTGCAGTAGACGTCAGCCGCTCCGCGCCAACGAGATGTGCGTTCCCGGCCGTCGATAGCCGTGACCGCAGAGCCATAGCAGTGCCGACGGGGTACATCTGGTGTTCGGTCAGAACTAGCTCGTTGGGTCTCTCGTTGGCTCTGTAGCGCCTGCACTCGATCAGCCTGTGGAGGGCAGCCAGACCATCGGGACTTTGTCCGCCTGCTGCGCGGCTAGAAACGTACGCGCTGCGCGGCTTGTGGAGTGCGGCAAAGGGCAATGTGAAACTCCCCAATCCCCGGGCAATATGCCCCAGCGCTAGACGAGTCCGCTCCATCGGAGAGCGCTGATTCCCAGGATAGTCCTCCGTGCTGACGTCCCTGCGGCCGTTACCTCCTCTGGCATTGAAAGCGTGGATGACATACGGCACATCAAAATCTGGCATTCGGGGCCCCTCCGTATATTGCGCGAGAGCCCCACCCGGACATATGCGGGCGAATTGGGGCTAGAACCCCCATGGTTCGCCGAAGGCATTACTGGGACGTTACTGCCCGGATCGAGCTCTTGTCGCCGCAGATACTCATCCAGAAGCGGTCAACCATGCCGCGGCATCCGGCGACCGCGGAATCAGACAAAGGAACGAAACCATTCGTGACTCTTGGTTACGCTGGCCGCCGCCAGTCCGGTTCTGGCAGCATCGAAAACGCCCGGCTGACGTCGGTTGCTGCCCGGTCTCGTATGTGGCGGAGCAGGTCTAATCGAGAAGGGTCCTGTTTCCCCTCGGTTTGGTGATCCCTCGATCCATCCCCATGACCGCGGAGTCCCGCTGATTCGTCGATGAACGACGCTGGTGCGGTTGGCTGTCCCCAGCGAGGCGGGCTGCGGAGGCCGGACGTTCATGTCGTCCTCCGACCCCAGGCCATGAACGGATGTGAAGAACAAGCCAACTAGCTGTACTGACCGGGCAAGTTGGTGTAATCCGTCCGTGCGATGACACGGTGTGAGAATTCCGGAATGACCGAGGCCTCCCGGTTTGGAGTGGAGCTGTCTAAGAACCGGCTGCATCTCGGAGGCCTTCGTGTCCCGGTCGGGGAGTAGTTGGGCGATCGCTGGCATAAGCACGTTCCGTTCTCCATGGGCGAGGCATCCGCTCAGTCTGACGTGCCGGCGGCACTAGGGTGGGCATCCGAGTTCTGTGGACCTAGCCACCGCACGAGTCTTCTCCTGTTGCAACATTTTGATCTGCGCTGCGATGGCGGCCTTTTCGCCCGTCGGGGCGTTCTGGAGGTCCTCTTGAAGCGCTTCGATCTGCGGTTTCAGCCCCTCGATCGTTTGGCGCAGAGTGGCGCACTCCAGTGGTTCCCCCGGCGTGATCTGGACGGGTTCGCTGGGCGTGCCGAACGACTCGACGGACTCCTGCAGCATTCGCCATTGGAAAAGAGCCGGCGTTGACGGTGCCGGGATATTG
>NZ_JBFUAF010000035.1:0-15609 GCF_056406415.1 Arthrobacter sp. P1_C12_2
GACCCACAGCGCCGATGGTACTGCACCCGGGAGGGTGTGGGAGAGTAGGTCACCGCCGGAACACCATTCAGGTCGAGGACCCCCAACCACCGTTGGGGGTCCTCCCGCATTTAACCCCCCTTCCCGCGGGCTCTCCGGGGCGCTCCGCGGTTCGTGGGGAAAGATTCCGGTCACCCCGCCACGGCCCAGTCCCGCCCCGGCGCGGCCCGGCACGTGCCGCACCCCAACTGACCCGCAGCAGGGGCCGTTATCAGCCCCCACAACGGCCCCAGCTGCGAGCCAGTTGGGGAAGAGGACCCCAGCTCCGCACGATGTGAGGGAACACGTCGCGAGGGGCTTGCGCGGGTCTTGCGCGGGTAGAGTAAATGCCCATGGATAACCTCTTCAGCCACGCTCCCGTTGACCCGACTGATGGCCCCGAACCGGATGCAGCGGACGGTCTGGAGCCGGTCGTGCTCACTGTCGTGGTCCCGGGCACAGTCGCCCGGGCCTTCATGGGCTTCACGGAGCACACGCACCTCTGGTGGCCGCTCGAGGACCACAGCGTCTATGGCGCCGGCTCCTACGTCGAGTTCGAGGAGAACCTGATCATGGAGACCTCGGATGACGGCAGGACGGCTGTTTGGGGATCGATTGACGACTGGCAGCCGCCGCTGTCCTTCCACGCCAGCTGGCACCCTGGAACGACTGCCATCTGGTCCACCGAACTCCGGGTGGCATTCAAGGCGGTAGGCGAGGGAACAGAGCTCCGCCTGGTCCACAGCGGCTGGGAAGGCGCCGAGGACCCCGCGGCAGCCCGGGCCGAGTACGCGGCCGGCTGGCCCGGCGTCCTGGACCGCTTCGTTCGGTTCATGGGTGGCGCCGGTGCACCAGGCCCGGACGCCTGAGCAGCTATTGAGACTGGCGTCCCCGCACGCGCCGGCGTAGTCGCCGGCGGCAGGCCCGGCAAGGCCAGGCAGGGCCCGGCGGGATCTAGCCCGGCCCTAGCCCCGCAGGGGTCCCTGGTCAACGGGCGGAACAGCGGTGCTGGACCGGATGACAAAGCGCGTGGGGTATTCGGTATGCGCGGCCGCCGTGTCTCCGGTGCCGTCGAGCCTGGCCAGCAAACGCCGCACGGCCAACGCACCCTGGCCCCGGGCGTCCTGATCGATCGTGGTCAGCCCGAAGACCTCACCCAGCTCATGGCCGTCGATGCCGATGACGGATAGGTCCTGCGGCACCCGCAGACCGAAATCCCGGGCAGCGAG
The DNA here is from genome assembly GCF_056406415.1 of Arthrobacter sp. P1_C12_2. Lineage (NCBI taxonomy): Bacteria > Bacillati > Actinomycetota > Actinomycetes > Micrococcales > Micrococcaceae > Arthrobacter > Arthrobacter sp. P1_C12_2. The sequence goes on from NZ_JBFUAF010000035.1 coordinate 1,248, forward strand.
GATCGTGCCGATCGCCATCTCGTCCGAGGCGGCAAAGACGGCCGTGGGACGCTCCGGCGAGCCACCGAGCAGCTCACGGGCGTTGGCGTAGGCGCCCTGGATCGTGAAATCGGCGGAGACCTGCCACTCCGGCCGGACCGGCAGCCCGGCGTCCCGCATGGCCTTCTTGAAGCCCGCCTGACGCGTCCCGGGAAGGCGGAAATCCTGCTCGTACGCGGCATCGCCGGTCATGTGGGCGATTTTGCTGTGGCCAAGCTGGATGAGGTGCCGGGCCGCGGCCTCCGCGATGCCGGAGTCATCGATGCGGATGGTCGACGCCCCGGGCAGCGGGCCGCCGATCCCCACGATCGGGCGGTGGATGGCCAGCATCTGGTCAATCTCGGCCGCGGAGAGCTCCAGGGACACGGCGATCACGGCATCCACGCGCTTGCGCAGCAGGAAGTCGTTCAGCACACTGTGACGGCGCTCCCGGCCCTCGCTGACGTTGTACAGCGTGAGGTCGTAGCCGGCATCCAGCAGGGTCGCCGAGACACCTTCGAGCACCGAGGAAAAAAACCACCGGTGGACCGAAGGGATAACAAGGCCGACGTTGTGGTTCCGCCCTGAGGCAAGGCTCGAGGCCTGGTACGACGCGACGAAACCGAGCTCGGCGGCGGCGGTGCGGGCACGCTCCCGGCTCCGCGGGGAGACATTGCCCTTGCCACTCAAGGCGCGTGAAACGGTAGCGATTGAGAGGCCGGCCCGTTCCGCGACGTCCTTGATGCCGGGCATGCCTAGCCCTCCGTGTCCTCGAGATAGATTTCCAGCCAAACAGACTCACCTGAGCTTAACGGATCTCCGGCGCTGGCCATGTCCCCGGTGTCGTAGCCGGCACCCGGGGACGTTGAACTGCGCAGCAGCACCCGCCCGGCGGGCAGTTCCAGCGGCTCGGCCCCGACATTTAGCAGCACCAGCGTGGAGCCGTTGAGGAAGGCAAGGCTCGTGTCCGTGCACAGGTCCTCGTACCAGGACAGCGAGCCGCGGCCAAGTTCCAGCCGGCGGCGCAGCTCCAGCATGCGCTTGTAGAGGCTCAGATGCGACGACGGCGAAGCGGCCTGCACATCCCGCGCCAGCCGCGAGAAGCTCTCCGGCTGCGGCAGCCAGGGGTCCTGCCCGTGGCCGAATCCAGCGTTGCGTTCCCCGGCCCGCCAAGGCAGCGGGACACGGCAGCCGTCACGGCCCAGCCGCGCGCCGCCGGTGCGGGCGAACGTGGGGTCCTGGCGCCGGGTGTCGGGGATGTCGATCCCGTCCGGCAGGCCGAGCTCCTCGCCCTGGTAGAGGTAGGCCCCGCCGGGCAGCCCCAGCATGAACAAGGACGCCGCGGCCGCCCGGGACCGTCCGAGGTCCTCGTCCGGCTGCGGATCCCAGGTGCCGATTCCGTCACCGTCGCGGGGCGCCTGGCCGTTGTACCCGAATCGGGTCGCGTGGCGGACGACGTCGTGGTTGGAGAGCACCCAGGTGCTGGGAGCGGCGACGGCGTCCAGTGCCGTCAGCGACTCCGTGACGATGTGCCGCATCCGGTGCACGTCGAGGCCGGCGTGCAGGTAGGGGAAGTTGAAGGCCTGGTGCATTTCGTCCGGGCGGACCCAGTCGGCGAGCCGGGGGAGCGGGTCCACGTTGGCCTCGGCGCAGAGGATCCGGTCGGGACCGTACTCGGCGAGAATCCGCCGCCACCGGCGGTAGATGTCATGGAGCGCGGGCTGGCCAAACATCGGTGCGTCGCTTCCGGGGAAGCCGTCCGAGCTGCTGCCGTCGGCCCGGCCGCCCCATTCCGGCAGGCCCGGGGCCTTCACGAGGGCGTGCGCCACGTCCACCCGGAAACCGGAGACCCCGCGGTCCAGCCAGAAGCGCAGGACCCGTTCGAATTCTTCGTGGACGGCGTCGTTGTCCCAGTTGAAGTCCGGCTGGGAGGAGTCGAAGAGGTGCAGGTACCACTGGCCCGGCGCGCCGTCCGGTTCGGCGATCCGGGTCCAGGCTGAACCGCCAAAGTGGGACTGCCAGTTGTTCGGCGGTTCCTCGCCGAATGCCCCGCGGCCGTCGCGGAAGATGAACATGTCCCGTTCCGGGCTGCCGGCGGGCGCGGCCAGGGCGGCCTGGAACGCCGGGTGCTGGTCCGAGCAGTGGTTGGGCACGAGGTCAACGATCATCCGCAGCCCCAGCCGGGTAGCCTCGGCCATCATGGCGGCGAAATCGTCCAGTGTGCCGAACAAGGGGTCGACGTCGCAGTAGTCACTGACGTCGTAGCCGGCGTCACGCTGCGGGGAGCGGTAGAACGGGGAAAGCCAGACGGCGTCGATGTCCAGTTCGGCAAGGCGGGGCAGTTCCGCCGTGATTCCGGCGAGATCGCCGATGCCGTCGCCGTTCAGGTCCCGGAACGAGCGCGGATAGACCTGATAGATGACGGCCGAGCGCCACCATCCCGGAATGTGGTCTGCCGCGTGCACGGGGGTCAGCGGACCCGTCAGGGGGCCGGCCAGCGCGGCGGGTGAGAAGAGAACTGAATCAACGGACATGACGGCAATAGTAAGGCTCCTACGCCAGATAATGAAAACGCTTCCAGTCATATTTAGGCGGCAATTTCGGCACCTGACCGGAGTATCCCGCACCTTGTTGGAAGCGCTTGCAACTGTGAGCCGCATCACGGACAATGCGCGGCCTTAGACTGGAATCCGGATTCGACCGAACTGGAGACCGCATGCGCAGCATCATCGATGAGCTGACCTCTTCCCTGGGCGCGGCGAAAATTGCCGTGGACGCGACCACCCTGGCCGCCTATGCCGTGGACCAGGCTCCCGTCCTGGACTATCAGCTCCCGCAGGCGGTGGTCCGCGCCGAATCGGTGGCCGACGTGCAGGCGACTGTGCGTGCCTGCGCCGCCCTCGGCGTCGCGCTCGTGGCGCGCGGAGCCGGCACCGGCGTCTCCGGGGGTGCCCATGCAAGCGCCGGCTGCGTGGTGCTCACGCTCGAGGGGATGAACCGCATCCTGGACCTCAATCCGGATGACGAGACCGCCGTCGTGGAGCCCGGCGTCATCAACGCGGACCTGAACGCGGCCGCCGCCGAGCACGGGCTCATGTACGCCCCGGATCCTGCGAGCTTCAAGATTTCCACCATCGGCGGCAACGTGGCCACCAATGCCGGCGGGCTGCGCTGCGCGAAGTACGGGGTGACCCGGGACTCGGTCCTGGCGCTCGACGTCGTCCTCGCGGACGGCTCCCTCATCCACACCGGCCACCAGACCTTCAAGGGCGTCGCCGGCTACGACCTCACCGGGCTGTTCGTCGGCTCGGAGGGGACCCTGGGGATCGTGGTCGGTGTCACCGTGCGGCTGAAGTACCTGCCGCGCGACGTGCACACCATCGCCGCCTTCTACCCGGATTTCCGCAGCGCCGCGGCCGGGGTCCTCGCCGTGGGCAGGGCCCGCGTGCAGCCGGCCATCATGGAACTGCTCGACGGCGGCTCGCTCGCCCAGCTCGATGACCTCCACGGCTCGGACCTGGCCACGCGCGGGGCGTCCCTGCTGCTGATCCAGACCGACGGCTTCGGTGCGGCGGCGGAAGCCGCGGCCATCCGCCCGGTCCTGGTGGCGGGAGGAGCGGTGGTGACCATGGAGGCCAATGCGGAGGCGGAGCAGCTTGTCGAACTGCGCCGCAACAGCCGCGGGACCGAGGTGGACGACGAATACCGGGTGGGCGAGGACGTGGCCGTACCGCGCTCACGCCTGGTGGATTACGTCGCCGAGCTCGAAGCCATGGCGGCGGAGCACCGGGTCCAGCTCAAAGTCGTGGCACATGCCGGCGACGGAAACCTGCACCCCACCTTCTGGGTCGACCGGGTGGACAACGCCGTGGACCCCGATGCCATGGCCCGCCTCGGCGCCGCCCTGGACAGGTCGATTGCCGTAGCCCTGGCCATGGGCGGCACCATTACCGGCGAACACGGGATCGGTCAGTACAAGCTGCGCTGGCTTGGCCTGGAGCAGAAGGAACCCGTCCGCGAACTGCAGCGCCGGATCAAGGAACTGTTCGACCCGGCCGGGATACTGAACCCCGGCAAAGCGATTTAGCCCGAGCGTGCCACAACGTCCCAGCCCGGCGGCTTAGTCGTCGGAGTCCGGGTATTCGTCAACGGATTCGTCGGCGCCATACCGTGATTCCTCGGTCTCTACCTCCAGGATCTTGAGCAATCCCGTGTCCGGGTTGAGCATGATCGCAGCCTCGTCCCGGCGGTGACGGAGTTCGTTGTCGATGTAGGACTGGACGGCCTCGGCCAGGGGGATGTGCCGGTTCTCCTTCTCGGACATGTACCAGCGGTGCTCCAGGACCTCGTGCACGGCCTCGGCCGGTTCGAGCTTGCCGGAGAGGTCGCGGGGGATGGCCCGGACGATCGGCTCGAAGACCTGGCTGACCCACAGGTGCGCGCTGTATTCCTCGTCCATGCCCGGATTGTTGTCCGCACGGAATGAATCCATATCGTTCAGGAGCCGGCGGGCCTGGTTTTCCTGGGCGTCCAGGCCGGTCAGGCGCAGCAGCCGGCGCTGGTGGTGCCCGGCGTCGACGACCTTCGGCTGGAGCTGGATGGTGGAGCCGTTCTGCGTGGTCTTGATCGCGTATTCCTCGACGTCGAACCCCAGCTCGTTGAGCCGCCGGATGCGGGCGGCCACCCGCCAGCGTTCCCCGATCTCAAACGACTCCTTCGCCGTCAGCTCGGTCCACAACCGCCGGTAGCTGTCCATGATGAGCTCGCTGGTGGCCACCGGGTCCACCTTCTCCTCGATCAGGCCGCCGTCGAGCAGGTCCATGAGTTCCCCGGCGATGTTGACGCGGGCGATTTCGAGGTCGTACTCGCGCTGGCCGGTGGACAAATCCGGGTACAGCTCGCCGGTCTCGGCGTCGACGAGATAGGCGGCGAAGGCGCCGGCATCGCGTCGGAACAAGGTGTTGGAGAGCGAGACGTCGCCCCAGTAGAAGCCGATCAGGTGCAGTCGGACCAGCAGCAGCGCCTGGGCGTCGATGAGCCGGGTCAGGGTGTCCTTGCGCAGCATCTGGGAGAAGAGCGCGCGGTAGGGCATGGAGAACTTCAGGTGCCGGGTGACCAGCACGGGGTTCAGCGGCCGGCCCTCCGGGGTGGTGCGTCCGGTAATGACGGCCACCGGTTCCACGCCGGGAACGTCCAGCCGGGCGAGCTTGCGCAGCATGTGGTACTCGTGGCGGGCCACGTGCTCCGAGGTTTCCTTGATGGCGATGACGGAGCCGCCGAGGTGGGCGAAGCGCACGATGTGCCGCGAGATGCCGCGGGGGAGCGCTGCCAAATACTCTGCCGGCCAGTCCTCGAGGGCAATGTGCCAGGGCAGGTCCAGCAACTCGGGCTCGGTGGCGGCGGCCGTGATGCTCAGCGAGCTGGACACCATCGAGGCCTTTTCGTCATTGGCGCTGGCGGCCTCGAACCGGGGCAATTTTCCGATCTGCCCGTAGTCAGTGGGCTCGTCGTGCCACTGGGCGCTGTTTTCCTCGGTCATGCGTTTTCCTCGGTCATGAATCAATTCTTCCGTATTTGCAGGGCCGCACCTAAAGAAGGGCAGTTAACGCCCGACGGCGGCCCTCCACTGGGGAGGACCGCCGTCAGTTGCACCGTGGGTGGGTGAGTGGTGGGGCCTAGTCGCCGAGGCGCAGGCCGGTCTTGGTGTCGAACAGGTGTACGTGGCCTGACTGCGGGCGGACCCAGATGGACTCACCCTTCATCGGGGGGCGGCGGCCGTCGACGCGGGCCACGATGTCGTGGCTCTGTCCATCGAGCGTGGTGTGGCCGTAGACGTAGGCGTCGGCGCCGAGTTCTTCGACGACGTCGACCTCGACCTGGAGGCCTTCGCCCTGGGCAACAGTCTCAAGGTCTTCCGGGCGGGAACCGAGGGTCACGGTCTGGCCGTGGGCCTCCTCGAGGACGTCGCGCGGTACCGGGTAGACGGTCCCGCCGAACTGCACGCCGCCGTCGACGACGGGGAGTTCGAGCAGGTTCATCGCGGGGGAGCCGATGAAGCCCGCCACGAAGACGTTCTTGGGCTTGTCGTAAAGGTTGCGCGGGGTGTCGACCTGCATCAGCAGGCCGTCCTTCAGCACGGCGACGCGGTCGCCCATGGTCATGGCCTCGACCTGGTCGTGGGTCACGTAGACCGTGGTGACGCCGAGGCGGCGGGTCAGGGACGCGATCTGGGTGCGGGTCTGCACGCGCAGCTTGGCATCAAGGTTGGACAGCGGCTCGTCCATGAGGAAGACCTGCGGGTTACGCACAATGGCGCGGCCCATGGCAACACGCTGACGCTGGCCGCCGGAGAGGGCCTTCGGCTTGCGGTCCAGGTACGGTTCGAGGTCGAGCAGCTTGGCGGCCTCGCGGACGCGCTCGGCGCGCTCTTCCTTGCTGACGCCGGCGATCTTCAGCGCGAAGCCCATGTTGTCCGCCACGGTCATGTGCGGGTACAGGGCGTAGTTCTGGAACACCATGGCGATGTCGCGATCCTTCGGCGGGACGTCCGTGACGTCGCGGTCGCCAATGAGGATGCGGCCGGAGTTGACGTCCTCGAGACCTGCAAGCATGCGCAGGGAGGTCGACTTTCCGCAGCCGGAGGGTCCAACGAGAACCAGGAATTCGCCATCGGCGATGTCAATGTTGAGCTTGTCAACAGCGGGCTTCTCGGTGCCCGGGTACAGACGTGTTGCGTTATCAAAAGTAACTGTAGCCACAGTTATCAATCCCTTCACCGGCAGGTACGTGCCGGACGATCCGTAGTGAATGGTCGTTTTATGCAGTTGTTAATTCAATTGTGGGATCTCATGCGCATACTCCTCGGCCGAAGCCGAGGAGTATCCAGTGACGCCGCACGGTAGTTGTGCGCCACATCACAAACAGAGTATGTCAGATTTATGCCAAATGGACTAAAAAGTTACGGATGTCACACGTGATGCTGCCCACTTGGGCCCTTGGCGGCTGCATTGTTGGGTCCCTGCCTAGGGCCGGACTGCGCGTGTCCGCTCCCTCAGGAGGGCTTCGAGCAGTTCGCAGATGTGGACCGGCGCCTCGACGCGGAACTCGGCCTGGGTGAAATCGAGCCCCACTTTTACGCCGAGATCGCCAGGGACGAGGCTGCCCAGGGCGTCCTCGTCGGTGGTGTCGTCTCCGGCGAACACCACCGCCGTGGCCCCGGTGGCCTGCCGCAGGAAGGCAATGCCCTCTCCCTTGGAGGCATTGACCACGGAGGTTTCCAGGACGCGGTGCCCGGTTTTCAGGAAAACGCCGCTGCGGTCCTGCAGGACGGCCCGCGCCGCGTCGACGGCGTCCTCGGCGACGTCGGGGGCCGCGAGCCGTGTGTGCAGGACGACGCCGGCCGGCTTGTCCTCCAGGAGGGTCCCGGGGGCCTGTTCCACGATCCCCTCAAGCTCCTTGCGGATGTCGGCCAACAGTTCCCGCTGGGCGTCGTCGAGCAGCAGCTGCGAGGAGCCCGGCCCCATCCAGACTTCGGCGCCGTGGCTGCCGATCAGCAGCGTGTTCTCCGGCGGGAAGGCGACGGCCCGCAGGCTGTCCAGCGCGCGGCCGGAGATGAGCGCCGTCGTGGTCAGGGGAAGTTCCGCCAGTCCCGCGAAGGCGGCCGCCGAGCGCGGGAGCGCGCGGGAGTCGCCCGCATGGTCCACGAGCGGTGCCATGGTGCCGTCGAAGTCCATCGCCACGAGCAGGTGCTCGGTGCCGGCGACGCGCCGCACGGCCGCCAGCAGTTCAGGGGAGAGCGAGAGCGGGGCCGTGTCCGAATCGTTGGTGTCTGGATCGTTGGTGCCGGTGGCGTCAGGAGTCATCGCGTACAACCTTTTCGGCGAGGGCGTTCAGGAAGTCGGAGGACCAGAGGTCGACGTCGTGGTCCAGGATCTGCTTGCGCATTGACCGCATACGTCGCGATGCCTCGGTCGGCTGCATGTTGACGGCCTTCATGATGGTGTCCTTGAGGCCGTCAATGTCGTGCGGGTTCATCAGCAGGGCCTGTTTGAGCTGGTCGGCGGCGCCGGCAAACTCACTCAGTACCAACGCGCCGTCGTTATTGGTCCGGGCCGTGACGTATTCCTTGGCCACGAGGTTCATGCCGTCGCGCAAGGCGGTGACCAGCATGACGTCGGCGGCCAGGTACAGCGACACCATCTCCTCGATGGGGTAACTGTGGTGCAGGTAGCGGACGGCCGTGCTCTCCATGGTGTCGAAGGTGCCGTTGATGTGGCCCACCGTGCCTTCAACCTCCTCACGGAGCAGGCGGTACTGCTCCACGCGTTCCCGGCTGGGGCTGGCCACCTGAATCAGGGTCGCGTCCTCCACGGTGACCTTGCCGTCCTGCAGCAGTTCCTCGTACGCCTTGAGCCGGTGCCGGATGCCCTTGGTGTAGTCGAGCCGGTCGACGCCGAGCAGGATGGTCTTGGGGTTGCCAAGGTCCCGGCGGATCTGGTGGGCGCGCTCAATGACTTCCGGACTCTTCGCGAGCTCGCTGATCTGCTTGACGTCAATGGAGATAGGGAATGCCTGGGCCCTGGCGATGTGGGTGGTTTCGCCGTCGGCGCCCCTGACATGGACCTGCTGCTGCTTGACGCTGGCGCCCAGGAAGCGCCGAGCCGAGCGCATGAAGTTTCCGGCGTCGCTGCTGCGCTGGAAGCCCACCAGGTCCGCGCCCAGCAGGCCGTCGATGATCGCACGGCGCCACGGGAGCTGGGCGAAGATCTCCGGTGGCGGGAACGGGATGTGGTTGAAGAACCCGATTTTCAGGTCCGGCCGGGCCTCCCGGAGCAGCTTGGGAACCAGCTGCAGCTGGTAGTCCTGCACCCAGACGGTGGCACCCTCGGCCGCATGTCGGATGACGGCGTCGGCGAACCTCCGGTTGACCTTCCGGTAGGAGTCCCACCAGGTGCGGTGGAACTCCGGCGGCGCGATCACGTCGTGGTAGAGCGGCCACAGCGTGGCGTTGGAAAAGCCCTCGTAGAAAAGCTCGATGTCATCCGTGCTCAGCTGGACGGGGATCAGGTCGATGCCGCCGTGGCTGAAGGGCTTGACCGTCTCATCGGGGGCGCCGTGCCAGCCCACCCAGGCGCCGTCGGTCTTGGTCATCATCGGGGCCAGCGCTGTCACGAGTCCGCCGGGGGAGCGGCGCCAGCCGTCCTCGCAGCCGGCCTCGTCGGCAGAACAGCGGTCGACGGGCAGCCGGTTGGACACCACCATGAAGTCGAACTGATCCCCTGCCGCGGCACTGGTGGCGGCGCCGTCCGTGGCGGTCTGCTCCGCGTCAGTGGTGGCCTGTGTGCCGTGGCCGGCGCTGTCCGTTGCTTCCATTGGTGCCCCCTGGGGTCCGCTCGTGGCTCTCCATCAACCCTAGCCGCACGGAATCTTCCCGGCTATTCGTCCGTTGGGCAGGCGGAAGGAAAACTTGAAAGCGCAAGTTCTCGGGTTTCTCCCCTAAAATGATGACGTTGCCACTGAGTGGACCGTCCCTGGCCGAACGACCCGAGGAACCAATGAGCCCCGCAAACGAACCCCGACTGTCTAAGGCAGAGCGCACTGCCGCGGCGCGCGAGAAAGCCCGCGAGATTCGCGAGGCGCAGCTGAAGAAAGAGAAGCGCAACAAGCTGCTGATCGGCTGGGGCATTGTCGCCGCCGTCGTCGCGATCATCGTGATCGTCGCGCTGGTTGTCACCTCCAACATCAAGAACAACGCCCCGGTTGCCGACGAGGGACCCACGCCGGCCAACGGCAACATCCATGGCGGTGTCACCCTGCTGGCGAACACCGAGGTTGCGAAGACCGATCCCGCAACCGTGAAGCTGTCCGACCTCCCGGCCGCGCCTGCCACGCCGCCGTCTCCGGTGACGGCCCCGGGCGCCGAGGCTGAGGCCGGCAAGCCGGTCAAGGTGGTCCTCTACATCGACTTCATCTGCCCCGTCTGCAAGAACTTCGAGGCGCAGTACAACGAGACCCTTACCAAGCTGCGCAACGACGGCAAGATCACGGTGGAGTACCGCCCGCTCGGCTTCCTGGACAGCCGGTCCACCACCAACTACTCCTCGCGCGCGGCCAACGCCGCAGCCTGCGTGGTCAACGAATCCCCGGAGAAGTACTCGGACTTCGTCGACCTGCTGTTCGCCAAGCAGCCGGCCGAAGGCAGCGCCGGGCTCTCCGACGACGAGCTGAAGAAGCTGGCGGCCGACGTCGGGGCCAAGAGCATCGAGACGTGCGTGGATGGCAAGACCTACCGTCCGTGGGTGAAGCACACCACCCAGGAGGCCACGGTGATCGGCATTACCGGAACGCCCACCGTGTTCGTCGAGGGCAAGCAGTGGGGCGTCGGCGACAGCGCCCAGACGCCGTTCGACCAGTACCTGCAGGCCGCGGTCGACGCCAAGAAGTAACCGTCCGCGGCACATGCCGTTGAAGGGACGCTGTTGAAGGCCCGGCCCCGGATCGCTCCGGGGCCGGGCCTTGGCTTTTGGCCTTCGCTTTGCGGGAGGGGCGTTGCGCGTTTTTCTCACCGGGCGTCGGTGGGCTAATCTTGTCTAGCGTCCTGACATCCGCGCCATTTGTGGCCTGGTGATGTGTCGGGTTGCAGGAATGCCTCCTTAGCTCAGTTGGCCAGAGCACCGCTCTTGTAAAGCGGGGGTCGTCGGTTCGAATCCGACAGGGGGCCCCACGAACCCCTCCTTCCCGGTGATTCCGCCGGGGAGGAGGGGTTTTCTCATGCCCGAAAACGGGGCGATGCTTGGTTGGACAACATGTCCAGCCAAGGAAGTAGCGGATTGGCTCCCGGTCGCACAGGCGTCCGACCCCCATCCACCCTGGCCCACGCGTCGTGGCGTACGATCCGGTTACAACATTCCGGTTCACCACAGGACAGCAGGAGGGCTGATGCAGAGTTCGTCCGTTCCGGCCCGGACAGCGTGGGCCGTGGTCGCGGCCGTGGGCCTCATCCTGCTTTGCCTGGGTCTGGGCCAGAAATTCTACTTCGGGTCCGTCACGAATGCCTTTGCGCGGGACCGACTCGGCAACACGCTCATCCTGGCCGGGGCCGTCCTTGGTCTGGCGGCCGCCGGCTGGTCGAGGTATCGGGGCGATCCCTTGTGGGTCACTGTCATGGTGGCGGTCCCGGCCGTGGTCATTGGGGGACTGAATCTGGTCGTCGGCGACAGCCTGCTGCCGCACATCGCTGCGCTAGCCGCAGTCCCGCTGGGAGTGGCCGGGGTTATCGGCGGCGTCGTCGTCGGGACGCACCGCATCAGGTCCTGAGCCCCGCCCGCCGGCCCGTTGCCGTAGATGGCGTTCATCCGGTCACTTGAGTGGAACGAAGACGGCGGCCGGCCACGTCGGAGGGGAGCGCTTCAAAGCAATTGAAGCTGTAGAGATGGATGCCGTCGATGACGGGCTGCGCGGCCAGCTCGTCGATGAGAGCGCCGGGAGAGTAGCGTTCGCCGCCCAGGAGGCGGCGGGCGAGCGGTCCGGTCCGGCTCACGAACCGCAGGGACGTTCCGACGCCGATTTTCGTTGCCAGTGCGATCAGCCTGGTTCGTTGCACGGCGCCGGCAACCCCGGCCAGGACCGGAAGCGTGACCCCCTCGCGGCGCAGCATCGCCGCATAGCTGTGGATCCTGTCCGCCGAGAAGCACATCTGGGTGACGACGCTGGAGGCAAGTTCCTGCTTGGCCAATAGCGATTCGAGCAGCTGCAGAGTGCCGATGCCGGGGTGGCCCTCCGGGTATCCGGCGATCCCAACGGCCATCTGGCCGCCGCTGATTTCCGCGATCTCGCGCAGCAGCTCGCCGCCATTCGCGTAGGGACCCGCAGGCTGCGGGGCGTCACCGCCTACCGCGAACATTTCCGAGATGCCGGCCACACCACAGTCCCGGATGATGCCGGCCAGCTGGGAGCGGTCCTCCAGGCTCCGGGCTGCGAGGTGCGGGACCACGGTGTAGCCCAGCAGGCTGAGCTGGACGGCCGTGCGCATGGTCCGTCCGATCCCGTGGTGGGGCAGGCACGTGATGGTGAGCGTCGTGGTCAGCGGCACTGCCGTCTGGATTTTTTCGACGATTCCCTCGGAAGGAATGATTTCAAGTCGTGTATGGAACATCTTTGATCCTCTGTGCCAGTGTCACAGTAGAGCTCCTTCTGGGCCAGGGGGCGGGTGTTTTCGGGCCATTTAATAGTCAGGGCTTGGCCCCGGTCCCGTCTACGAATGAACGGTGCGGTCTTGCCAGCGAGTATAGACATTCGTATAAAGTCCGCGCACCGGGGCGGCTTTCATACATATGGATAAAGGGCATCGACAAAATTAAGCAGGTTGTTGTAGCCAGCCGTTCCGGCCCTGCTGGATGATGAATGGCAACACCGCTGGGACCCCGGTCACGGCGCAAGCGACACGCTTTTGATCTGCGGCGGGAGAGTCCCGCAAGCAAATGATGCGGGCGCCGTAGGAGCAAGTCCTCCCCGGGAATCTCTCAGGCCCACGTACCGCCGCTACGAGGCAACTCTGGAAAGCAGCTCGCTCTTCACCAGGAGGGCAAGCTCACCGACGGTGCAAGCAGACCCTGTCTGCGGAATCTCTCAGGTCCACGACAGAGCGGGGAGGAACCCGATCCATAGCCGTGTCCTGCGGGCCGGCCAGACCCTGGAGTTCCCTATGACCGTTCAGTCCAATCCCTCTGCCTTCGTTGACCGGCACATCGGCGCGCGCCGCCAGGCCGACATCGACACCATGCTCAAGGCGATCGGCTACGACAGCGTTGATGGCCTTGTGGACACCGCTGTGCCCGACTCCATCCGTCAGGAAAGCCCGCTCAACCTGGACAGCGCGTTGAGCGAGGTCGAGGTACTGGCGGAGCTGCGCCGCCTGGCGTCCAAGAACAGGATGGCCGTGCAGATGACTGGCCGGCGCCCGGATCCTCGCCGAGCGCCTGGTCCAGCCGGACGTCACCGCCAACGGGATCAACGTGATCTCCGGCGGCACCGACGTGCACCTGGTCCTGGTGGATTTGCGCGAGTGTGAGCTCAACGGGCAGGAGGCCGAGGACCGGCTCGCGGCGATCGACATCACCGTGAACCGCAACGCCGTCCCGTTCGATCCGCGCCCGCCGATGGTCACCTCGGGGCTGCGGATCGGAACCCCGGCCCTCGCGACCCGCGGCTTCGGCGAGGCGGCCTTCACCGAGGTTGCCGACATCATCGCCGAGGCGTTGATCGCCGACGCCGGTGCGGACCGGTCCGGCCTGCGTTCCCGGGTGGAGGCCCTCGCCGCCGCCCACCCGCTTTACCCCTCGGTTGATAACCTCGCCTAAGCGACGTAAGACTGAAGTAGCAGCAGTACAGAACTAGCAGCAGTACAGAACTAACGCAGTACAGATCACGACGCCGGGTTGCCGCACCAGCCGCCGCCCGGCGTCGTGCATCCGGCGGCAGTGCCGCCAACCGGCGGAATTGGCCGCCTACCGGCGGGATTGGCCGCCTACCGGCGGCCGGACCGCCTTCCGGCAAGACCCTCTGCCGGGCCACAGCAAGACCTAGTTAGGAACGGACAATGGCTGTTGGAGTCTTTGACCTCTTTTCCATCGGAATAGGGCCATCCAGCTCGCACACCGTGGGCCCCATGCGGGCCGCCGCGGTCTTCGCCGAGGAACTCAAAGCCTCCGGGGACCTGGAGAAGGTCGCCTCGCTCCGGGTGGACCTCTACGGCTCCCTCGCCGCCACCGGCCACGGCCACGGCACCATGACGGCCATCCTGCTCGGGCTCGAGGGCTTCCACCCCGAGCAGATCCTGCCCGAGGAAGTCGAGGACCGGCTCGCCGCGATYGCCGAAACCGGGAAACTGCAGCTGGCAGGTTCCGTCCAGCTTCCCTACGGCGTGAAGGACATGATCCTGCGCCCCCTCACCATCCTGCCGCGGCACACCAACGGCATGACCTTCACCGTCTCGGACGCCGACGGCGAAGTCCTGCACTCCGCCACGTTCTTCTCCGTGGGCGGCGGCTTCATCGTGCGCGARGGSGAGGAGGACGCCGCGCTCAAGGAACTCGACGAATCCAAGAAGGAACTKCCSCTGCCCTTCCGCACKGCYGCGGAACTGCTGGGCCGCTGCCAGTCCAAAGGCCTCTCGATCGGCGAGATCATGTTCGTCAACGAGCGCGCCTCCCGCACCGAAGAAGAGATCCGCGAAGGCCTGCTGCACATCTACTCCGTGATGGAAGGCTGCGTCGAGGTCAGCCTCAAACGCACCGGGCTGCTGCCCGGCGGACTCAAGGTCCGCCGCCGTGCGCCCGACTGGCAC
>NZ_JBFUAF010000036.1:0-15042 GCF_056406415.1 Arthrobacter sp. P1_C12_2
CACGGGCGCCGGGGCGGGCGCCGGCGGCCGCATCACGGGCGCCGGGGCGGGCGGCGCCACGGTCCGCGGCGGAGCCGGCACAGTGGGCGGGGCAACGGTCGACGGCGGAGCCGGGTTGAGGCTTGCGGGGTCCTTGTGCGATGGCGAGGGGCTCCCCGTCGCAGGAACTGATGGGACTGTATAGGGGTCCGGTGCCGGCGTTGCCGTGTGCCCGGCGAAGCAGGCGCCCAGCAGCAGGATGGTGCCCAGCGCCGCGGCGGCAGTCGCCGGGCGAAGAATCTTCATTGTGCTCTCCTCAGGAATGGCCGGCCAGGGGCGGCCGGGCCTGTCTCTACAACGGTTCCGGCAGCCTGCAGGTTCAACGCAGGCCGGGCGATTGCCCGCAGCCTGGCGCAAGTGAACTGTTCGTCGACCGGCGTCGTCTCACCTCCAAGGAGGCGGATATGTCCGATCAGGAGGCCGAGTTATTGCGATCGCTGCACGATGCCTACGGCCCGGCGCTATGGCGGTTCGTCATGAAAATGACCCGCGACAGCACACTGGCGGATGACGTCGTTCAGGAGACGCTGATCCGCGCATGGAAACACCCGGCGATTCTGCAGCGACCGGAGCCGGCCGTACGGGCCTGGCTTTACACGGTTGCCCGCAACCTCGTCATCGATGACCGGCGCAGCGCCCGCCGCCGCCACGAAACGGGAACCGATCAGCTGCCGGAGATTCCGGAGGCGGACCGGGTCGACAGGATCCTGGATGGGTGGGTTGTCTCGGATGCGCTCGCCGGACTGTCCGCCGAGCACAGGGCCGTCGTCATTCATTCGTACTATCTGCGAGAGACGACGGCCGAGATCGCGCAAAATCTTCAACTGGCAGAGGGAACAGTGAAGTCGCGGTTGCACTACGCGCTGAGGGCGATGCGGCTGTCCCTGCAGGAGGGAGGTGTGACTCCATGAACCACAATGGAATCGATGAGTACCGCCGCTGGGACGCCGCGTACGTGCTGGGATCCCTCGTCTCCTCTGAGCGGCACGAGTTCGAGGAGCACCTGTCCGGCTGCGCGGGCTGCAGGGCCGCCGTCGCCGAACTTGCCGGACTTCCGTCACTGCTCGCCGCACTCTCACCCGTGGAAGCACAGGCCCTCGGGCGGACCGATGGCGAACGGCCGACGCCGAAGTTGCAGCCCGGGCTGGCGAAAAAGGTCCTGCGCGGGCGCCAACGAACCCGCCTGGCTGTCGCCGGGCTCATGCTGGGCGCCGCTGCCGCCGCCGGCGCGGTTTACGTTGCGGTCACGGACTCCGTTCCGCCAGCCGCCCAGATCCAGGCCGCATCCGCAAAGGCCCTGAACTTCACCCCGGTAGCCGACAGCGCACTGGTGGCCACCGGAACCCTGACCACGCAGCCTTGGGGAACGCAGATCGACTGGAAGTGCACCTACACGCCGTCCCCGGCCGACTACTCTCCACCCGGCGGTCTCCGCACGCCGGAAGAGTACGGTTTGGTGGTTGTCGACTCCCGCGGTGGCACGACCCAGGTGGCCACCTGGACGGCAACGCCGGGGACAGTGGCGACGCCGACGGCCACCACGGTTGTCCCGACGGCCGATATACGCAGCGTTGAAATCCGTGCCGTCGCGAGCGGCAAGACGCTCCTGGCTGCGCACCCGTAGCGCCGGGCACCCGTGCGGCACGAACGCCGGCCGGACCCCTGCCCGCGCAGGCAAGGGCACCGGCGGGCGGATCGGCGGCGCGGCCCCGAATGGATGGCCAGCACTATATTGCGGAGACAATGGAGGCGTGACTTCCGCGACCGCACCCCTGGACCCAGCCTGCTCCAAGGGCCTCTTCGACCTCGGCGTCATCGGCGCGGGCCTGACTTTTGCGGAATCACTGGGGGCCCTCGCGGCGGCATTGCAAGGCGGCGGTGCCGGGGCATCCGCGGTGGTGCAGGCGCCTCCGGGCACGGGCAAGACGACGCTGGTGCCGCCGCTGCTGGCCAACATCGCGAACAGCGGGAACGGCAGGAGAGATGAGGGCGGCGGCAGGCCGCGGATCGTGGTCACCCAGCCGCGCCGCGTTGCTGCCCGTGCGGCCGCCCGGCGCCTGGCCGCTCTCGACGGCACCCGGCTCGGTGAGCGTGTGGGCTACACGGTCCGCGGGGAACGCCAGACGGGCCCCGGAACCGTGATCGAATTCGTTACCCCCGGCATCCTGCTGCGCCGCCTCCTCGCGGAGCCGGGGCTCGAGGGCACCGACGCCGTGATCCTCGACGAGGTCCACGAACGCGGGCTGGAGACCGACCTCCTGCTCGGCATGCTCACCGAAGTCCGTCAGTTGCGCGGTGACCTCACCCTCGTCGCGATGTCGGCGACCCTCGACGCGCCCCGATTCGCCGCACTGATTGGTGCAGCGGCGGCCGGAAACGACGACGGCGGCCCGGCGCCGGTCATCGACTGTCCGTCCGCGCTGTTCCCGCTGGACGTGGAATGGGCCCCCGCGCCGGTGCCGCGGCTGGACGAACGGGGCGTGGCCCGGGCCTTCCTGGACCACGTGGCCGACACGGCAGCGGCCGGGCACGCCGCGGCGCTGGCCGGCGGACGGGACATAGACGCACTGGTGTTCGTTCCCGGCGCGTGGGAGGTCTCCTATATTGCGGCGCGGCTGCGCGGCCGGAGCCGCGCCGAGGTTCTGGAACTCCACGGCCAGGCCGGACCGGCGGAGCAGGACCGCGCCGTCTCCGGGCGTGAGCCCGGCGGGGCTGCCCGGATCATCGTCTCCACCGCACTCGCCGAGTCCTCCCTCACTGTCCCGGGCGTCCGGCTGGTCATCGACTCCGGGCTGTCCCGCGAACCGCGCCGCGATGCCGGCCGAGGGATGTCCGGCCTCGTGACGGTGTCCTGCTCCCGGGCGTCCGCGGACCAACGCGCCGGCCGGGCCGCACGCCAGGGCCCGGGCACGGTGATCCGCTGCTATGACCAGAGGGCCTTTGGCGCCGCGCCGGCCCACCAGACGCCGGAGATCGCGGCAGCTGACCTCACCGGTGCCGCCCTGGTCCTGGCCTGCTGGGGAGCCCCCGGCGGCCGGGGACTGGCGCTGCCGGACGCGCCGCCCCGGGCCGCGATGGACGAAGCCGTCGAAGTACTGCGCGAACTCGGAGCCGTCGCCCCGGACGGCCACGCAACCAGGCTCGGCAAGATCCTGGCCCGGGTCCCGACGGACCCCCGCCTGGCCCGCGCCCTGCTGGACGGCGCGGCGACGGTGGGCCACCGCACGGCGGCCGAGGCTGTCGCCCTGGTCTCCGGGGACCAGCGCGCCCCGGGCGCAGACCTCACGCGCCTGGTTGCCGCGCTGCGGACGGGCCGGGATCCCGGATCCCGGCGCTGGGCGGAGGACGTCCGGCGGATGGAGTCGATCGCCCGCCAGGAATCCACCGGCGTCGGGCCCGCGGAGTCGTCCGGCGTCGTGCCGGCCGGGGCGGTGGGCGCCGCGGAGGCGATCGGGTTCGTCGTCGCCCTGGCCTTCCCGGACCGGGTGGCGCGCCGCGTACCGGGGGAGGGGCCGGCACAATACCTGCTCACGTCCGGGACGCGGGCCGGGTTGCCGGCCGGCAGCCCCCTGTCGGGGCACGAGTGGCTGGGCGTGGCCGAAGTGTCGCGCGCACAAGGGCGGGACGCCGCGGGGACCGGCGCCGTCATCCGCTCCGCCGCGCCGCTGACGGCGGACACCGCAGAGGCTGCCGCCCGCAATCTCCTGAGCGACACGCTGCAGGCGCGGTTCAGCCAGGGCCGTGTCTCGGCCCGGCGGGAGCGCCGCCTGGGCGCGATCGTGCTCTCATCCACGCCGGTACGGCCGCCTGCGGACGAGGGCCGCGCGGCTGTGGCCCGCGCCTTGGCCGGCGAGGGGCTGGCGAGCATCGGATGGTCGACGGCGGCGGACGGCTTGCGCCGTCGTCTTGCCCTCCTGCACCGGGAGCTCGGCAGCCCGTGGCCCGACGTTTCCGAGCCGGCGCTGCTGGCCCGGCTGGACGACTGGCTGGCCCCGGAACTCGCGGCCCTGGCCGGCGGGGCGTCCACGGGCGGGATCGACCTCGCCGGCCCACTGAGCCGGCTGCTGCCGTGGCCCGAGGCGGCCCGGCTGGGCGAACTGGCACCTGAGTCGCTGGCGGTCCCCAGCGGATCCCGGATCCGGATCGACTACCCGGACGCGGGAGACGCCACCGGCCGGCCGGTAGTGGCCGTCAAGCTGCAGGAGTGCTTTGGCTGGGCCGAGACGCCGCGGCTGGCAGACGGGCGCGTGCCGGTGCTGTTCCACCTGCTTTCCCCGGCCCGCCGGCCACTGGCCGTGACGGACGATCTCGCCTCGTTCTGGTCCGGGCCCTACGCGCAGGTCCGGGCGGAAATGCGCGGCCGCTATCCCCGGCATCCCTGGCCTGAAGACCCGTGGACCGCGCCCGCGACAGCCCGGACCAAGCCCCGGAACTGACGCCGGGACCCGCAGCCCGCTGACCACTCGCGCGGCCCGGGCAACAGGGGCATGATGAAGGAGCACGACGCCGGCGGGCCTCCTGGCCTGCGGGACGCCGGGTAAACAGGCCGGGCAGACAGGCCGGTCAAACGGGAATTCAGCCAAGCGATGAAGAGTGATGGCCATGCACCTTGCGTTCGTCTCCATTCCCGCCTACGGACACGTGAACCCGACCCTGCCGTTGGTGGCGGAGCTGGTGGGCCGGGGGCACAGGGTCACGTACTTCACGTCCGCCGACTTCGGGCCGCTGATCCGCAACGCCGGCGCGGACTTTCACGCTTCCGGCGGGAACTGGATGGCGTCGATGCCCGCCCTCGGGCCCGGGCAACGGGCGCAGGCGCACCTGATGCTGCCGATCATGAACCGCGTGTTCGAGGACCTCAGAGCCAGCTTTCCGGCGCTGGTGGATCGCCTGCGGCAGGACCCGCCGGACGCTGTCTGCTTTGACGCGATGACGCTCAGCGGCAGCATGGCCGCAGAAAAGATCGGCGCCCCGGCCGTTGCCCTCATGCCCACCTACGCCACCAACGAGCACTTCTCGCTGAGATCCCTGATGCCTGCCCCGCCACCGGATGGCGCCGATGAGATGGCCAAGGTTGCGCTGGCCATGGGCCGGTTGCTGGCGGAGTTCGCGGCCGAGCAGGGTGTGCGTACGCCGCGCCTGTTCGACGGTCCGCCTGCACCGTTCAACATCGTGTTTCTTCCCCGCGAATTCCAGCCCATGGGGGCGACCTTCGATGACCGGTTCCGGTTTGTGGGTCCCAGCATCGGCGGCCGGGACAGCGCCGGTGAATGGGAACGTGAGGGAACGGGTCCGTTGCTGTTCATTTCGCTGGGCACCACTCCTCTGAACCGCCGGCCGGATTTCTTCCGGATGTGCCTTGACGCCTTCGGCGGAAGCGCGTGGGACGTCGCGATGGCCATCGGGGACCAGACCAGCCTGGCCGATCTTGGGACGATTGCGCCGAACGTCCGGGTCCGGCCCTTCTTCCCGCAATTGCAGGTACTGCGCCAAACCGCCGTCTTCATCACCCACGCCGGCATGAATTCGACCATGGAAGCGCTGTATTTCGCGGTCCCGATGGTGGCCGTGCCGCAGCAACCGGAGCAGGCGGCCACCGCCCGCCGGCTCGAAGAACTGGGTCTAGGCCGGCACATTGCGGTGGAGGACCTCGGGCCCGACGCGCTACGGGCGGCGGTCACCGCGCTCCACACCGACGCGCGGGTCCGGCGGAACGTGGCCGCGATGAGCGAAGTTGTCCGCAACGCGGGAGGGGCCGTGGCTGCCGCCGACGCCATCGAAGCGCGGGTGCACCACGGGGCGGGCCGGTTCGGCGACGTCGGTTAGAGTCGGTTAGGGGAGAGCTAGCTCGCGGGATTTACGCCGTGCGTCTTCAGGAACTCAGCGACCGTGGCCGCCAGCGACGCGCCCGCCTCGTCGGCACTGCGCTTCGCGCCGGCAACGGCAAAGGAGTGGTCGCCGCCCTCGCGCCACTCCACGGTCGCGGACGGCCCGATTCTGGCGGCCACGGCCTCCAGCAGTTTCGGGGTGGCGAACGTGTCGCGCGTGCCCTGCAGGAAGAGCATCGGCAGAGTCAGCCCGTAGAGGTGCTCGTCGCGGAGTTTTTCCGGTTTCCCCGGCGGGTGCAGCGGGTAGCCAAGATAGACCAACCCGGCAGCCGGCATGCCTTCCGCGACGGCCATTGAGGCCATGCGTCCGCCGAACGACTTCCCGGCGGCCCACAACGGCCGGCCGGCGGACCGGGAGGCAGCGGCGTCCATGGCCGCGCGCCAGGCAGCGATGGCAGCCGGCGGCCTGTCCGGGAATTTCCGTCCTGCCTCGCGGTAGGGGAAGTTGAATCGCAGGGTAGAGACGCCGAGTTCGTTCAGGGCGCGGGTGAAGCCCACGAGGAACGGATGGTCCATTCCCGCCCCGGCGCCGTGGGCAACAACCAGTGTTGCGAAGGAGCCATCGGGGCCGGCAAAGACCCCCGAAATTGTCGCGTCGCCGACCTCAAGGGTGATCGGGAACTCGGGTGTTGTCATGCGTCCATCATGCCGGGTGGAGGGCAGTTCCGCTGAACGGCGTCTGCCGCGCCAGGCTCTTCAACTGTCCACGCCGCCGGGGTAGGTTGTCCCCATGGCCAAGGAAGAAGTCCACCTCACTGTCAGCGGTCCGCACGGCGACCGGGAGTTGCGCGTATCGAGCCCGGCGAGGGTCGTCTGGCCCGGCCCGGGACTCACCAAGCTTGACCTGGCCCGGTACATGGTGGACGTCGGGGACGCCTTCCTGGCGGCGAACGGGGACCGGCCGGTGACGCTCCAGCGGTTCAAGGACACGGTGGACGGCGATCAGTTCTTCTCCAAGAACCCGCCCAAGGGTGCCCCTGACTTCATCCGCGCGGTCGACGTCGTCTATCCCAGCGGACGCTCGCATCCCCAGCTGGTCATTGACGAAATCGCCGCCGCGGTGTGGGCGGTGCAGATGAACACGGTGGTCTTCCACCCGTGGGCCTCCCGTGCCGGCACCCCGGATTTTCCGGACGAGTTGCGGATCGACCTCGACCCGCAGCCCGGCACCGGATTCGCCGAGGCCGTTCCGGTCGCACGGGAGTTGCGGCGCGTCCTCGCGGAGGCCGGTCTGGAGGCGTTCATCAAGACCTCGGGGAACCGCGGGCTCCACGTCTTTGCCCCGATCGAGCCGACCCGGGAGTTCCTGGACGTGCGGCACGCCGTCATCGCGGCGGCGCGCGAACTCGAACGTCGCATGCCCGCGCAGGTCACCACCGCCTGGTGGAAGGAGGAACGCGGCGCCCGCATCTTCGTCGACTTCAACCAGGCGAACCGCGACCGAACCATCGCCGGGGCCTACAGCCCGCGCGCACTCGCCAATGCGACGGTGTCGTGCCCGATCCGCTGGGAGGAGCTCGGGTCCGCCGATCCGACCGCCTTCACCATCGCCACCGTGCCGGAGCGGCTTAAGGCCTCCGGCGATCCGTGGGCCGACATGCACGCGGGCGACGCGGGCACCGTTGATCTCCTGCTGGAATGGTGGAACAGGGACATCGAGGCCGGGCTGGGGGAGCTGCCCTTCCCGCCGGACTATCCGAAGATGCCCGGGGAACCGCCGCGGGTGCAGCCCAGCCGGGCCCGCAACAACGGCTGAGCCTGAGCGGAATCCCATTAAATTCTTCACATGGCCGGAGTTGATGACCCAAACGTTGTTGATGGGCGGTCCGTTCACATGAAGGTGGATCCAAGCCCGGCCTCGGCTCGCTGAACCGAAGTATTTGAACCGAAGCATTTTGTCCATCAAGGGACGAATTAGCGGCCTCTACCGTTGGTAGTAGTAGGGGGAAAGCGCCGGGTTCCGGACTCAGGCGCAAACACCGCCACTACCGGAAGGAACGGATTGCTGATTGTTTTGACGGGAATTGACGGGTCGGGGAAAACAACCGCCGCACGGGCCACAGTGGCAGCCTCGCACCGGGCGGGGAAGAAAGCGCTCCTGCTTAGGAACTACGCCGGCCGGCGCAGGATGTCCCTGCTGAGCGCACAGTTCGGCATACAACTTCACCCACGGCTGGCGGATGCCGTGGAGACAGCCATCCGCACTGTAAATGTGGTGGTTTCCCATGCCAGGGCGCACAGGCATCCGGGCCTGGTCATCATGGACCGCCACCTGCATTGCCAGCTTGCGCTACGCCAGGCGCGGGGCCTTCCTCGGGGCCGGTTTCTTCCCTTCCTGCTGACGAAGTTTCCAAAACCTGACGTGGTGGTCCACCTCGTGATTGACCCTGAACAGGCGCATCAAAGAGTATTGGCGCGCGGCACGGACACGGAAACTCTCGGTGAGCTCAACTCGTTGAGTGCCGCTTACCGATCGATGCCTGAATACGCGCACTTCACCGAACTTGCTGCGTCGGGGACGCCGGAGGAAGTGTTCTCCGAACTAGCACTCGCCATCGCCGACGCCGGCAAGAGCCAGGGCGAACGGCTGGCCCCGACACCTTAGGTCGCCGTCGCCGTCGCCGTCGCCGTCGCCGTCGCCGTCGCCGTCGCCGTCGCCGTCGCCGTCGCCGTCGCCGTCGCCGTCGCCGTCGTCCGCCCATCCGTGGCGGCGCCCGCATCGAATTACCGGCATGAGCAAGTCGGAGAAGAAGAACCTGCGGTATTGCGATTACTACTGCTTCATGTCGCTGAAGGACTTCGCGGCCTGGGTCGACGCCGACGACGACCGGGAACCCGCCATGTCGTACGCCGCGCCGCCTACCAGGTGAGTGCCTGGGCCTTGATTTCGTAGTGACCGTCACGCTGGGTGAATGTGGCCCGGTACCCGCGTTTGACCCCGTTGACCACCATCTGGCAGTCCGTATGCGTGTTGACCTTGATATCCGGGAAATTTTTGCATTCCACCTCGGAAATCGTGATGCCAGCCTCCTTGGGCTTGGCGCGGGCCTTGATCCGCTCGGCCAGAACCTTGCCGCTGGTCTGCGGATCGAAGACGACCACCGACGGCGGGGGAGTCGCCGTCACCGTGGTCGTCGGGCCCGGCGTGGCCGGCGGTGCAGCGCAGCCGGTCATCAGGAGCGTCCCGCCCAAGGTTGCAGCGCATGCAGATCTGAATAAGTTCATCGCCGATCACGTCCGTCCGACGCCCGTCCACAGAGCTGCCCGAGACCCAGGCCGCCCAGACCAAACGATGCCCTGCCCGGCTTGGGGAATCCTTGGCCCCTCCGGGCCCCGGTGCTAGCGGCGGGAGCGGACGGTGCGAAGTATGCCGCGGATCGAAACGCCGACGGCGCACACCAGAGGGGCCAGCGCCACAAGCACCACCACGGTGTTGGGCCGGAACGTCATGCGGCCCGAGGAGCCCTTGGCGTAGACGCCCAGGGGCAGCACGAGGCCGCCGCCCCCGCCTCCACTTCCGCCGTTGCCGGGCTGGCCGTCTTCCGGGCTGCTGCCTCCGCCGAAGCCGAAGGACACCACCGCTACCGGGACGATCTCTTCTCCTGCGATGTTCACGGCGGGGCCGTAGGCCCGGGACACACCGAGATTCTTGAACGTATCCACGAGGGATGCGAAAGATTCAGACATAGGACACACCATAGGCAACCGCCCCCGCAAGCGCCAGAGCCGACCGTCGCCGCCGCTTTTGGAAGGAACTGTGGGAGGGAGGGGGGAGGGAGGGCGGAAAGGGACGGCGGAAAGGAATCGGAACCCAGGCTCTGGTTGCAGGCCGTGTCCTGCCCTTAGATTTGGACTGGCGGGGCTCAGCCCGCGGCACCGGAGACGGCACTGGAATTGAGGCACTGGACATGACGGCATCCACGAATGCGGCTACACGGCTGGCCGACGCACTTGCGATCATCCTTGGCACCGACGGGATCCCCCTGCGGCTGCGGGCCTGGGACGGCTCGGAAGCGGGCCCGGAAGACGCTCCCGTCGTCGTTTTCCGGTCCCGGCGGGCCCTCCGCCGGATGCTGTGGTCGCCCGGGCAGCTTGGACTGAGCCGCGCCTACGTGGCCGGCGACATCGAGGCACCCGGCGACATCTTCGCCGCCTTCGCGGCCCTCAGCGCGGCAGGAAAGTTCGCCGAGCCCGGCCCGTTCCGGCCGCCGACACCCGGCGAATTGTTCGCGCTGCTCAAGACTGCGGTCCGGCTCGGTGCGCTGGGAACAAACCCGGCGCCGCCGCCGGAGGAAGCGCGCGTGAGCCGGCACGGCCGGCGTCATTCGAAGGGGCGCGACGCCGCCGCCATCTCGCACCATTACGACGTCGGGAACGACTTCTACGGGCTCGTCCTGGGTCCTTCCATGGTTTACTCGTGCGCGGTCTGGGAATCGGACCAGACCGGGCTTGACGCTGCCCAGACAGCCAAGCTTGATCTGGTCTGCCGCAAGCTGGGGCTCCAGCCGGGCATGCGGGTACTGGATGTGGGGTGCGGCTGGGGCAGCTTCGCGCTGCACGCCGCGCAACACTATGGGGTCGACGTCGTCGGGGTGACGCTCTCGGTCGAACAGGCGGCCCTGGCCCGCAAGCGGGCGGCGGACGCCGGGCTCACGGACCGTGTGGACATCCGGGTGCAGGACTACCGCGACGTGGACGACGGGCCGTTCGACGCGATCAGCTCCATCGGCATGTCAGAGCACGTAGGACGCGAGCAGGTCCAGCACTATTCTTCCCAGCTGCAGGGCCTGCTCCGCCCGGGAGGACGGCTGCTCAACCATGCGATTTCCTGGAACGCCGGCGCGACTGCGCCGGACCCGAACTCCTTCATTCCCCGCTATGTCTTCCCGGACGGCGAGATGCTCAGCCTCTCCGAGATGGTCGCAGCACTCGAATCGGTGGGCCTTGAGGTCCTGGACGTTGAGGCGTTGCGGCGCCACTACGCCCTGACGCTCCGCGCCTGGGTACGGAACCTTCAGGAGCACTGGGACGAGGCCGTGCGCTTCGCCGGCGTCGGAAGGGCCCGGGTGTGGCGGCTCTACATGGCCGCGAGCGCACTCGGCTTCGAGGCTGGCATCACCGGCGTGAACCAGGTCCTGGTCCAGCGCCCCGGCGGCGCGGAACCCCCATTGCGCCGCTCAGCCTGGACCTGAGGCCGCCTCCTGGCAGGTTGAGGCCGTCTCCCGAAGGCTGACCCGAGGACCGCACGAGACTAGGCTGTGATCATGAGCAATACCGAAGTTGCGCCCCAGGAAATCCTCTGCGAAACGGACGGGACCTATGCCGGCGTCGAGCTCCTGGTGCCGCGGCAGGTCCCGCTGGGCGGCCCGCGCGCGATGGACGTGCGGCGCACTCTTCCGCAGCGCCAGCGGAGCCTCATCGGTGCCTGGTGCTTTTTGGATCACTACGGCCCGGACCAGGTCGGCGATTCCGGCGGCATGAAAGTCCCGCGCCACCCGCACACCGGGCTGCAGACCGTCAGCTGGCTGTTCACGGGGGAGATCGAGCACCAGGACTCGGCCGGCTTCCACGCCGCGGTGCGGCCGGGAGAAGTCAATCTCATGACCGCCGGCCGCGGCATCAGCCACTCAGAATTTTCCACCCCGGACACAACCGTCCTGCACGGCGCGCAGCTGTGGGTGGCGCTGCCGGACACGGCACGCCACATGGCACCCACATTCGAGCACTATCGCCCGGAACCGGTCAGCGGAAACGGCTGGACCATGCGGGTCTTCTTGGGCGCGCTCTCCGGGTCGGTCTCGCCCGTCGCCACCCACACGCCCCTGCTGGGCGCGGAGCTCCTGCTCGGGGCGGGGGCGGAACTGAGCCTCGAAACAGATCAATCCTTTGAACATGGCCTGCTGGTGGACTCGGGCAACCTGCTCCTGGACGGACACCCCGTCCCGAAGGACCACCTCGCGTACCTGCCGGTCGGGCGCGGATCCCTGACCTTGGCCGCAGGCCCGGACGGGGCCCGTGTCCTGCTGATCGGCGGCGAGCCGCTGGGCGAAAAGATCGTGATGTGGTGGAACTTCGTCGGGCGCAGCCACGAGGAGATCGTCGCGTACAGGGACCAGTGGCAGGCCGAAATCGGCGCGGATGACGGCGCTGGGGACGGCTCCGCTGGCGGCTCCGGCCCGGCGCAGGCGGCGGCCGGGGGACGCGCGGACCTGCGCTTCGGCCCGTTTCCGCCCGGGGGGCCGGCTGCCCTTCCGGCCCCGACACTGCCGAACGCCCGCATCAGGCCACGCGGCTGAGCGGTGCAGCTAGGCCCTGCAGCCGAGCCGGGCGGCTGAGTCGCGATGCGGCGCCGGGCTCAGGCGACCACCACCCACCCGCAAGTTGACCACCGCAAGCCAGCCCAACGCGCGCCCAGGCGCCCCATCCCAGGAGACCATGTTGACCACGATCACCATCAGGAACAACCCGGAGCGCAGCCGTTTCGAAGTGCTCGACGCCGACACCGTGATCGGCCAGGCGGCGTACGTGGACGACGACGGGGCTGGCCAGCGGATTTTTTACCACACGGTGATCGACGAGGAATACGGCGGCAGGGGGCTGGCCGGGGTGCTGGCCGCCCAGGCATTGGATGAGACTGTCGCCGCGGGCCTCATGATCGTGCCGGTGTGCCCCTACGTCAAGAAGTACCTTGGAAAGCACCCCGGCTATGCGGCGAACGTGGTGGCACGTACTCCGGCTCACCTGGAGCTCGTGAACGCCTCGCTGGCCCAACGGCTCAGGCAGTGACCGCTCGTGGCGCTCAGGGATGCGCGATGAACCGCTCCACACGCCGGTCGGGGATGAGCCAGATCGCGGCAACCACCGTATAGGCCGCGATCCCCCAGAGCGGGTTCACAAGGCTGAGCCCCATGCCGGCGATGTAGAGCACTGGGGATCCCTTGCCCTTCCAGTCCTGCCCCATGGCCTCGTCCAGGGCGCCACCGCGTCCCTGTTGGCCGATCAGGGCCGATTTCAGGATGTAGTAGGCAATGGCGGCGAGCAGCAGATTTAGCCCGTAGACCAGGACGGGGACCTCCGCCAGGCCCGAGTCATTTATCCACCGGGTCGTGAACGGGATAAGGGACAGCCAGAACAGCAGATGGAGGTTTGCCCAGAGAACTCCACCGTTGACCCTCCCGGCCAGATGCAGCATGTGGTGATGGTTGTTCCAGTAGATCCCGACATAGATGAAGCTCAGCATGTAGCTAAGCAGCGTTGGAAGTTCGTGGAGCAGCGCCGGCCACGTGGGTTCGGCGGGGACATGAAGTTCCAGCACCATGATGGTGATCACGATCGCAAGCACGCCGTCGCTGAAGGCCTCCAGCCGGTTCTTGTTCATGGGCCGCCTTTGGTCGGGGCATCGTGGCCGATGCGGCGAGGGACTGCCGACGTCGTGTCGCGCGGTTCGTAGGAAACGCTACCGTCACGTCCAACTWTCGGCGAGAATCCCACGCCGGACCGGCCACTACGACGGGTCCACCCATCACGGCGCCGTCGTCAGTGCGGGCTCAGCCGTCGGCCTCGGCCTCCGCTTCAAGTTCGGCCTCGGCCATTTCGAGGGCGAAGCCCAGTGCGCTGGCGAGGTTGCCGGCTGCCGCCACGATCCGGGGTGTCCCGACGATCGGGGCAACGGCGATGAGGACGCCCCGGACATCCTCCAGGGTGATGCCGACGTCCACGGCGGTACCGGCGTTGAACAGGTATGAGGCGGCCGGGGCGTCGACGGCGGCGAGGGCCGCGATCCGGGCCAGCATCAGTTCGCGAGGCTCAAGGGTGGAGCGCTCGAGCGACACGGCGGTGATGTCGGCGAGGGCGGCGAGGACGGGTGCTTCTTCTTCGGCCATGGTCATGTCTCCATTTGGTTGCGGTGTTGTTTGCCGAGCGGGGCGGCGCGAGCGGGGAGCCCCACCCGTCTGCAACTTAGCCCGGTAAGGCCCAGGAAGACATCACCCGAACGGGATGAACCGATCGTAAGGTTTCAGACTCTGTAGCAGACCGGTCTTGAGTGTGCGGCGGCGGGGTTCGGCAAGACATCAGCAGCGCGTTGACGAGGGGCCACTTCGGGGCCACAATCGCATTAGCTCGACCCAGGCGCGTCAGCGCGCTCAGCCGGGACTGACCCAGGCAAATAGTGCCGGTGGCGGTTCCTGACGTCAAAGGGAGGTCGCCGATCATGGCCGAGAAGAAAGTCAAGCACCCCAGCGTCGAGGAACGTGCCGCGAAGGGCAAGCAGTACCGGGAGAAGACGCCCGTCTCCAGCCACACGGACTGGGTTCCCGCGCCCGACCGCCCGGATCCGGTCGCGCTGCTCGAGGAACAGAACCTCACCCGCGAACAAGACCTCGTGCCGGTGCGTCACGGCCGGATGCTGGTCTCGCCGTTCACGTTTTACCGGGGCGCGGCCAAGGTCATGGCCTCCGACCTGAAGGACACGCCGCGCGGCGGCCTGCGCGTCCAGCTCTGCGGGGACGCCCATCTGTCCAACTTCGGCGTGTTCGCCTCGCCGGAGCGAACCTTGCTGTTCGACCTGAACGACTTCGACGAGACACTTCCGGGGCCGTTTGAGTATGACGTCAAGCGGATGGCCGCGAGTTTCACGATCGCGGCGCGGAACAACGCCTTCACCAAGGACGAAACGCGCGACGCGACGCTCACCGCGGTTCGGGCCTATCGCGAAGCGATGGCCGAGTTCGCGCAGATGGGCACCCTGGACATCTGGTATGCCCGCCTGTCCGAGGAACAGCTGATGGAAACCATCGAGTTGGCCGTGGCAACCCAGAAGGGCAAGGCCCTCAAGAAGGCAGCCCACGGAATGGAAAAGGTGGCGAAACAGAACGTCGCCAAGGCCCACACCCGCGACAGCCTGCAGGCCCTGTCCAAGCTCGCCGAACTCGCGGACGGGAAGTACCGGATCGTCAGCCAGCCGCCGATCGTCATCCCCGCCCGGGAGCTGGGTGAATCGTTTGGCATGTCTGCCGATGAGCTTCAGCGCGCGGTTCGTGAGCAGCTCCGTTCCTACCGGGCGACGCTGCCAGATGACCGACGTATCCTGCTGGAACGCTTCGAAGTCATCGAC
>NZ_JBFUAF010000037.1:0-14824 GCF_056406415.1 Arthrobacter sp. P1_C12_2
TCCTCCTGAGCCAGGATCAAACTCTCCGTTGAAGTAAAACAGACACAACATGCGCCCCCGGGAAAACGGGATGCACACGCTGCACAAAATTTGAAACCAGCTGTAAAAACCAGACCACACCACGGGGTGGCGCAATCCAGTCAATTCAACCAATTCAATACAATAAATTGGTATCAACAAACTTGGCACACTATTGAGTTCTCAAACAACAGACACACCCGGCACCACCACAACCAACATTCGGTCGCGGATCGCTCCGGAGCAACTTTTCAAACTTACCCGGCCGCTTCACCCTAGTCAAATCGGCGGTCCAGACTCATTCTTGCCATAGGCTTCTGGGTCTTGGTGGCCGTTCAACTCCGGGGAGCAGCGCGGAAATAAACTCTACCACCACTTGGCCCGGCTGACAAAGCCGCCCGGAAGACGGTGCAGAAAAGCCCGGAATCACTGGGATTCCGGGCCTCTCGCAACCACTCCTCGACGCGCGCCCCGTGTACTGCCCGGGCGCTGTGCCTAGCCCAGCGGTTTGAAGTAGGCGGCTCCAAGCGGAGGCAGGGTGACGGTGAGCGTGGCCGGCTGTCCGTCCAGGCCCTCCTTCGTCGCCGTCAGCGTTCCGGCGTTCTCCACCCCGGAACCGCCATAGCTGGCGGCGTCGGTGTTGAGCACTTCCTGCCACTTGCCGGCCGTCGGGACGCCCAGGAGGTAGTCCGTGTGCGGGCCGCCGGAGAAGTTCACGGCGACGACCAGCGGGTTGCCGTCCGCATCGCGGCGGATGAACGTCAGCACATTGCGGTCCGAGTCTCCCCCGTTGATCCACTGGAAACCTTCGGGCTGGTTGTCCTGTTCGTACAGTGCCGGCGTGGATCGGTACAGCTCGTTGAGGTCCTTGGTCAGGAGCTGCATGCCGTTGTGTGCCGGGATGTCGGCGAGGTACCAGTCCAGGCCGTACTGTTCCGACCATTCCGCTTCCTGGCCGAACTCGGTGCCCATGAAGATCAGCTGCTTGCCCGGGTGGGCCCACTGATACCCCAGGAACGCGCGCAGGTTTGCCAGCTGCTGCCACCGGTCGCCGGGCATCTTGCGCAGCATGGAGCCCTTGCCGTGCACAACTTCATCGTGGCTGATCGGCAGCAGGAAGTTTTCCGTGAAGGCATAGACCATCGAGAACGTGACGGTGCCGTGGTGCCACCGGCGGTTGTACGGGTCCTCGGCCATGTACTTGAGCGAGTCATGCATCCAACCCATGTTCCACTTGAGGCCGAAGCCCAGGCCGCCGCCGCTGGTGGGGGCCGTAACACCGGGGAATGCTGTGGATTCCTCGGCGATCATGACCGCGCCGGGGTGGGTTTTGTAGACCGTGGCGTTGACTTCCTGGAGGAAGGAGATCGCCTCAAGGTTTTCGCGGCCGCCGTAGCGGTTTGGCTGCCACTGTCCCTCTTCGCGCGAGTAATCCAGGTACAGCATGGAGGCGACCGCGTCCACGCGCAGCCCGTCAATGTGGAACTCATCGAGCCAGTACAGCGCATTGGCCACCAGGAAGTTGCGCACCTCCGTGCGGCCGAAGTCGAAGATCAGCGTTCCCCAGTCCGGGTGTTCGCCCAGGTTCGGATCGGCGTGCTCGTACAGGGGTTCGCCGTCGAACCGGGCCAGGGCCCATTCGTCCTTGGGGAAGTGCGCCGGGACCCAGTCAAGGAGGACGCCGATGCCGGCCTGGTGGAGTTCGTCGACGAGGTGCCGGAATTCGTCCGGGTGCCCGAAGCGGGAGGTCGGCGCGAAGTAGGACGTGACCTGGTAGCCCCACGAGCCGCCGAAGGGGTGCTCGGCCACGGGCATGAACTCCACGTGGGTGAAGCCGAGCCATTTGACGTATTCCACGAGTTCCTTGGCCAGTTCGCGGTAGCCCAGCCCCACCTTCCAGGAGCCGAGGTGGACCTCGTAGACGCTCATGGGCGAGTTGTGCGGATCGCGGTCGGCGCGGGCCTGCATCCACTCGGCATCCTTGAAGACGTAGGAGGGCTCCACCACCCGGGATGCCGTCAGCGGCGGGACCTCAGTCCCGAAGGCCAGCGGGTCCGCCTTTTCCACCCAGTAACCGTGCCGGGTCCTGAGTTCGAACTTGTAGCACGCCCCTGCTACAACGCCCGGGATGAAGACTTCCCACACACCGGTGGAACCGAGGGAGCGCATGGAGTGTTCGCGGCCGTCCCAGCCGTTGAAGTCGCCCTTGACGCGCACTGCCTGGGCGTTCGGGGCCCAGACGGCGAAGGACACGCCGTCGACGTCGCCCAGCGAGGACTTGTAGTGCTGTACATGCGCGCCGAGGACGTCCCACAGCCGTTCGTGCCGGCCCTCACCGATCAGGTGCAGGTCCACTTCGCCGATGGTCGGCAGGTAGCGGTAAGGGTCGTCCATGACCTGCGGCTCGTGGTCCTTGTAGGTCACTTCGAGCCGGTAGTCCGGTACGTGGCCGTGCTCAAGCGGCTCCATCACGGCCACCCATACGCCATCCGATTCGTGCGTCATGGGCGTCGAGCCTGCCGACGTCACGACAGAGACCGCTTCCGCCAAGTGCTTGACCGTCCGGATCGTGACGTGGCCGTGGTCATCGAGGTGGGCGCCCAGGACCGAGTGGGGTGCGTGGTGTTCGCCGCTGGAGACCCTCGCAAGGGTTTCACCATCCACGGGCAGTGGTGTGCCGGGCCGATCGATACGTGCTGATCCTGTCATTTTTATACCTTCCGCTGCGGCTCCGGCGGCGACGCCGGAACCTGTACTGCCAAGGAGACGACGCGATGCATTCACCGGAATGGAGAGCCAGTCCGGCCTGTTCCTTAGTTCGTAGATAACTTCGTAGAGGGCTTTGTCGAGCCACAGTGCCACAAAGAGCGGCGAGTCGCGGTCGATGCTGCCGGGGATGACGTCGGCGTAGCCGGCCAGGAAGGCCTCGGCGCAGTCGTCCACCCAGGTCCCCGGCACCACGGCACCGGGATTTTCGCGGACGGCGGCGCCGGCGGCGTAGTCGAAGGACCGCAGCATGCCCACGACGTCGCGAAGGGGGACGTCGGGGAAGTTGCGTTCGGAGATGGGCCGCAGGGGCTCACCCTCGAAGTCGAGGATGGCCCAGCGCGCAGCCCCGGGCGCGCCCGGGACGGTACTGCCGGGAACCTGCAGGATCTGCCCGAGATGGAGGTCGCCATGGATACGCTGGAGCGGCCCTGCGCTGGTGCCCTCGAGCCGGCCGAGGAGACCGTTCAGCG
Organism: Arthrobacter sp. P1_C12_2; assembly: GCF_056406415.1. NCBI lineage: Bacteria > Bacillati > Actinomycetota > Actinomycetes > Micrococcales > Micrococcaceae > Arthrobacter > Arthrobacter sp. P1_C12_2. Next base: position 3,258 of record NZ_JBFUAF010000037.1, read on the forward strand.
CTTCTTCGTAGGGCCCGACGGCCTGGCCGGCCTGGGCCCAGGACTGGCGGACGCGCTCGGCTACTCCCGGAGCGATGTCCTTCCCCGGCGCAGATTCGGCGGCTGTGCCCAGCGCCTCGGCGAGCCTGCGGTGCACGGTGGCCGTCGCCGCGCCCAGCGCGTGGGCCTCGGCAGCGAACCCGGTCCCCCGGCTGGCCGCGTCCACGGCGAGCCGCCAGGCATCGAGTCCGCCCGCGAGGAATTCGTGCGCAACTGCGAGCTCGCCGCGCGCAGGACGGGCGGGACCGGACGGCTCCGCCCCGGCTGCAGCCGCCGGCGTCTCCCACTCGCCGGCTACCCAGCCAAGGGTTGCCGGGACCTCCGCGGTGCGCCCTGCCGTCAGCGCCGCGCCGATTTCAACCTCGGGATTCTGGCCTTCGGACAGCACCCGGAAGAACTTCACGATGGCGACTGTGCCGCCGTCGTCGTCGTCGACGATCACCGAGCTGTTCGATTGCTCGCCGGCGAGGACCTTGACCTTGCCTGTTGCGAACGGCAGCCGGTAGCCGGACTCCACCAGATAGCCGGTGGCGTTGCCCGACGGCGTCGTCCCGCCGTGGCGCATGAGCTCGAGCCAGGCGGCGACGAAGGAGGCGTCATGGACGCCGTCGTAGACCCACTGGTGGGCGGCATCATTGCGTGTGCCGGGAAGTTCTCCGATCAGCGCGCGCTCTGCCCCCGGCAGGGGCTCTGGCCGGAAACTGAGCGGCACCTGGACGACGTCGGTGCGGCTGCCGCCGGGCGTGGGGTAGGACACCGCAACCAGCAGCACCTCGAACGCGGTCGCGCCGGGGGCGCCGCCGCCGGTGCCGGTCTCCAGGCGCAGGGAGCCCGCCGGTTCGAAGGTGAACTCGGCAGTCTTGACGGGGAACCATCGCTGGCGCGGCAGCCAGGCGCCAAGCAGTCCGCTCAAGGCCGGGGCAAGGGTCGGTCGAGTCATCTCAGCCCTCGATGGACAGGATAGGCATCGCCTGCGTGAACGGGGACGCCGGGTTGGAGGCGGCGGAACGGATCCGCAACCAGAAGAAGTCGTGGCTGCCCAGGGTCAGCGTCAGCGTTCCGTCATCGCCGATGGCCGGGAAGGCCTGGCCGCCGAACACGTCCCGGAGCCCCCGGCCGGCGAAGTTCGGCACGCGCAGCGTGGTCGCGACGGGGTGCTGCGAGAGGTTGAAGGCGCACAGGATGGTCTCGGCGTCCGCACCGGCGGCGTTGCCTTCCGGGAGTTCACGCAGGTAAGCGAGGACGACGTCGTGGTCAGCCTCCACGTGCTTGAATCCGCCGAGTCCGAAGGCGGGGTGGTTCTTGCGGACGCTCAGGATCTGCCGGGTCCAGCGCAGCAGCGATCCCGAATGCGCGGCCTCGGCCTCCACGTTCGCCATGCTGTAGTTGTAGACCAGCGACTGGATCACCGGCAGGTACAGCTTGCCCGGGTCGGCGGCGGAGAACCCGGCGTTTCGGTCCGGGTTCCATTGCATCGGGGTGCGGACGGCGTCACGGTCCTCGAGCCAGATGTTGTCCCCCATGCCGATCTCATCCCCGTAGTACAGGAACGGGCTGCCCGGCAGGGACAGCAGCAGAGCGTTGATGAGCTCGATTTCGGAGCGGGAGTTATCCAGCAGCGGGGCCAGGCGGCGCCGGATGCCGATGTTGGCGCGCATGCGCGGATCCGGCGCGTACCAGCCAAGCATCGCGGCGCGCTCGTCAGCGGTGACCATTTCCAGCGTCAGTTCGTCGTGGTTGCGCAGGAACGTGCCCCACTGGGCGCCTTCGGGGATGTCAGGGGTGTCCTTCATCGTCTCGATGATGGGGGCCGCCTTCTGGTCACGCAGCGCATAGTAGAGGCGCGGCATGATCGGGAAGTGGAACGCCATGTGGCACTCCGGTTCCTCTTCGGTGCCAAAGTACTCCACCACTTCGGCGGGCGGCTGGTTGGCCTCGGCAATGATGACCCGGCCCGGGTAGCTTTCATCGACCATCCGGCGCAACTGGCGCAGGAATTCGTGGGTCTGCGGCAGGTTCTCGCAGTTGGTGCCCTCCTCCTCGAACAGGTAGGGGATGGCGTCGGCCCGGAAGCCGTCGATGCCTTGGTCCAGCCAGAACCGCACGACGTCGAAGAGCGCGTCAATGACTTTGGGGTTCTCGAAGTTGAGGTCGGGCTGGTGGCTGAAGAACCGGTGCCAGAAGAACTGCCGGCGGATGGGGTCGAAGGTCCAGTTGGATTCCTCCGTGTCCACGAAGATGATGCGCGCGTCTTCATACTTCTCGTCCGTGTCGCTCCAGACGTAGAAGTCGCCGAAGGGACCGTCGGGGTCCTTGCGCGACTCCTGGAACCACGGGTGCTGGTCGGAGGTGTGGTTCAACGGAAGGTCGATGATGACCCGGACGCCCCGGGCATGGGCCTCCGCCACGAGCCGTTTGAAGTCGCTGATGGTGCCGAACTCGTCCAGCACGGAGTTGTAGTCCGAGATGTCGTAGCCGCCGTCGCGCAGCGGTGACTGGAAGAACGGCGGGAGCCAGAGGCAGTCCACCCCCAGCCACTGCAGGTAGTCCAGTTTCTCGATCAGGCCGTGGAAGTCGCCCGAGCCGTCTCCGTTTCCGTCGGCGAAGCCACGGACGAGCACCTCGTAGAAAACGGCCTTGCGGTACCAGAGGGGATCGTGCTGGAGGCCCGGAGCGTTCAGTTCAAAGCTCTGTCTCGGGCTGAAGTGCTGGCTGGGGTTCTGCGGGCTGAAACTCACTGGCACTACCTCCGGATGCTAAGAATGTGAACGGGCTCGACGTGCGGGTCCAGGCGGACGTAGTTGTACTCCCCCCATTCCCAACTCTCGCCGGTCAGCAGGTCTTCAACCATGAAGCGGCCGTTGTGCGTGAAGTTCACCGGGTCCAGTTCCAGCGCCGCCAGGTCCAGGGACACTGTGCTCTCCCGGGTGCCGTGCGGGTCCACGTTGACGACGATGATCAGGGTGTCCTTGGTCCCGTCCGGGAGGCTCTTGTGCTTGGAGTACACCACGGTGGAACTGTCCGAGCTCTGGTGCACCGTCAGGTTCTGCAGATCCCCCAGCGCCGGGTGCGCGCGCCGGATCGCGTTGAGCCGGGTCAGGTACGGGGCCAGGCTGCGTCCCGATTCTGCCGCCGCGTCCCAGTCGCGGGATTTGTACTCAAACTTCTCGTTGTCGATGTACTCCTCGGCTCCGGGACGCGCCACGTGTTCGTAGAGCTCAAAGCCGGCGTACACGCCCCAGATGGGGCTTGCCGTCGCGGCCAGCGCGGCACGGATCTTGAAGGCCGCCGGGCCGCCGAACTGCAGGTATTCGGTGAGGATGTCCGGAGTGTTGACGAAGAAGTTTGGCCGGAAGTAGGCCGCCGATTCGTGGCTGACCTCCTGGAAGTATGTCTCCAGTTCTTCCTTGGTGTTCCGCCAGGTGAAGTAGGTGTAGGACTGCTGGAAGCCGGCCCGGCCCAGAGCGTGCATCATGGCCGGGCGGGTGAACGCCTCGGCAAGGAAGACGACGTCGGGGTGCTTCTTATTAACCTTGCCGATCAGCCATTCCCAGAACCACACGGGTTTGGTGTGCGGATTGTCCACCCGGAACACCTTGACGCCGTGGCTGACCCAGAGCATGACAATCCGGAGAATTTCGTTGGACAGACCGGCGGGGTCGTTGTCGAAATTCAGCGGGAAAATGTCCTGGTATTTCTTTGGCGGATTCTCGGCGTAGGCAATAGTGCCATCGACGCGCGTAGTGAACCATTCCGGGTTGCTTTGCACCCACGGGTGGTCCGGCGCGGCCTGCAATGCCAGGTCCAAGGCGACCTCGAGTCCCAGTTCGCGGGCCCGCGCCACGAAGGCGTCGAAGTCCTCGAAGGTCCCCAGGTCCGGGTGGATGGCGTCGTGGCCGCCCTCCTGGGACCCGATGGCCCACGGTGAGCCGGGATCGTGCGGCCCGGCGATCAGGGTGTTGTTCGGCCCCTTGCGGTGCTGGACACCGATCGGGTGGATCGGCGGCATGTAGATGATGTCGAAACCCATGGCGGCGACGGCGTCGAGGCGCTGCGCGGCGGTGCGGAAGGTGCCGGAGGTCCATTCCCCCGTTTCGTGGTTGCGCACGGCGCCTTCGGAGCGCGGGAAGAATTCGTACCAGGCGCCGGACCCGGCTAGCGTTCGTTCCACCAGCAGCGGGTAGGGCTCGGAAACCGTCACAAGTTCGCGGATTGGCTGGCGTTCGACCACGGCAGCGACGTCGGCGCCGAAGCCGGCGGCGAGGCGCTCCTCGGGTGTCCGGGAGGTGTCTGAGAGTACGACGACGGCCATCCGCAGCGTTCTGCGGTCACCGGAGGGGCGGGAGGCGTCCTGGGAGGCTTCCGCCAGCAGGGCGGCACCTTCGGACAGCATGAGCTCGACGTCGATGCCGGCCTCTACCTTGACCTCGGCGTTGTGGTGCCAGGTGCCGTAGCGGTCGTGCCAGGCCTCGATGACGAAGGACCAGTTGCCGGTGGCGGGCGGGGTCAGGAGGCCTTCCCAGCGGTCCGTGCCCATTCCGCGGGGTCCGCGCGGCGGGGCGAGGCGGACCCGCTGCCGCTCTTTGCCGCGGGGATCGAGCAGGACGGCGCTGACGCCGAGCTGGTCGTGTCCCTCCCGGAACGCGGTGGCTCCAACCACAATGCTTTGGCCTTCGACGGCTTTGGCGGGGAACTTTCCGCCGTCCACCGAAGGCTGCACGGCGGTGATCGGAAAGCGGCCAAATCGAAGGCCATCCGTGATCAGGGCCTTGGGCTTTTGCTTGGACACGGCGCTGGTTCGCGAGTTATTCGTCACAGGCTCGACGTTATCTACAAAACGGCCAGAATGCTAAGCCCTCGAACGTTTTCCGGAGGTTTCCGGTCCTGGCCGGACCGATATTCGTCATTTACAGGAAAGAATCTTAAACCGGTTCCGGGGCACCGACTTGTCGGTTAGTGTTTCGCTGGTGAAGGCAATCCGCAGATTTACTGTCCGAACCGTTCTCCCGGAGTCGATCCGGCCGCTGGCCCGGCTCGCCACCAATCTCCGGTGGTCCTGGCATCGGCCCACCCGGGAGCTTTTTGAGGGGCTCAACCCCGGGATCTGGGCGGAGAGCGCCCACGACCCCGTGACGTTCCTGGGCCTGGTCAGCCGTGAAGAGCTGCAGCGCCTTGCCGCCGACCAGGACGTGGTGCAGCGTGTCCACGCCGCAGCCGACGACCTCGACCGGTACCTGGAACAGCCGCGCTGGTACCAGAGCCTGGGCGACGGCGCCCCGGCGTGCATCGCGTACTTCTCGCCCGAGTTCGGCATCACCGAGGTCCTGCCCCAGTATTCGGGCGGCCTTGGCATCCTGGCCGGGGACCACCTGAAAGCGGCCTCGGACCTCGGCGTGCCGCTGATCGGCGTCGGCCTCCTGTACCAGGCCGGTTACTTCAAGCAATCGCTCTCCCGGGACGCCTGGCAGCAGGAAACGTACCCGGTCCTCGACCCGGACGGGCTCCCTTTGACGCTCCTGCGCGAGGCCGCCGCGGATGGCAACGGCAAACCGATCCAGATCTCGCTTCCGCTCCCCCAGGGCCGGCGCCTGCTGGCGCACGTGTGGCGGGCCGACGTCGGACGCGTTCCGCTGCTGCTGCTGGATTCCAACGTTCCGGGCAATGACGAAGCCGCCCGCGGCATCACCGACCGCCTGTACGGCGGCGGCGGTGACCACCGGTTGCAGCAGGAACTCCTGCTGGGCATGGGCGGGGTCAAGGCGCTGCGGGAATTCCAGCGGCTCACGGGCGTCCCCGCGCCGGAGGTCTTCCACACCAACGAGGGCCACGCCGGGTTCCTTGGCGTCGAGCGGATCCAGGAACTGATGTCCGGCACGGAGCCGCTGAGCTGGGAGGAGGCCCTGGCCGCTGGGCGGGCGTCCACGGTGTTTACCACCCACACGCCGGTGCCGGCGGGGATCGACCGCTTCGAAATCTCCCAGATACAGCACTTCTTCGAGGCCGGCCTCGCCCCCGACGTCCCGGTGGCCAAGATCCTGGACCTGGGCCGCGAGGACTTCGCCGACGGCAACCCCTTCGTGTTCAACATGGCAGTCATGGGGTTGCGGCTGGCCCAGCGGGCCAACGGCGTGGCCAAACTGCACGGCGTCGTCTCCCGCGGAATGTTCTCCGCCCTCTGGCCGGGCTTCGACCACTCCGAAATCCCCATCACCTCCGTCACCAACGGCGTGCACGTCCCCACCTGGGTGGACCCCCGCATCGCCGCGCTGGCGCGGGACCAGTTCGGCGCCGAGGCGGAGGCGCAGGGCCGTTGGGACCTGGCCTACAACGTCACCGACGAGGACCTCTGGGCGTTGCGGCGCGAGATGCGGGTGTCCCTGGTGGACGATGTCCGGCGCCGGCTCCGGGCCGCCTGGAAGAAGCGCGGCGCGGCCGACGCCGAGCTGGCGTGGACGGACTCCGTCCTGGATCCGGACATCCTGACCATCGGCTTTGCCCGGCGCGTGCCGACCTACAAGCGGCTGACCCTGATGCTGCGCGACCCGGAGCGGCTCAAGGCGCTGCTGCTGCACAAGACGCACCCCATCCAGCTGGTCATCGCCGGGAAGTCGCACCCGGCCGACGACGCCGGCAAGAAGATGATTCAGGACCTGGTCCGGTTCACCGACGACCCCGCCGTGCGGCACCGGATCGCGTTCCTGCCCAACTACGACATCGCCATGGCCCGGACCCTGTTCCCCGGCTGCGATGTGTGGCTGAACAACCCGCTGCGCCCGCTGGAGGCTTGCGGCACGTCCGGGATGAAGGCTGCCCTGAACGGTTCGCTGAACCTCTCGGTCATGGACGGCTGGTGGGACGAGATGTACGACGGCGAGAACGGCTGGGCGATCCCGACCGCCAACAACGACGCCTCCCCTGAAGAACGCGACGACATCGAGGCGGCGGCACTGTACGAGCTGCTCGAAACGCAGGTGGCACCGCGGTTCTACGGCCTGACCGTGTCCGACGCCGCCGGCGCTGCCGGACCGTCCCAGCCGGGCCCGCAGGCGGTTCCCACGCACTGGGTCTCCATGATCAAGCACACCATGTCCCACCTGGGCCCGGCGGTTTCAGCGGAACGGATGCTCCGGGACTACGTCAACGTCCTGTACCGGCCCGCCGCGATCGCCGGACGCCACGCCGTGGCGGACAACTACGCCCAGGCCAAGTCCCTGGCCGCGTGGAGCTCACGGATCCGGGCCGCGTGGCCGCACATCCAGGTGGAGCACGTCGACTCGGTGGGGGTCTCCGAGGACCCGCAGATCGGCGATCTGCTGCAGGTCAATGCGTACGTGGCCCTGCGTGAGCTCTCACCGGACGACGTCTATGTTGAAGTGGCCTACGGCCGGGCCGAGGACACCGACGAGCTGACGGACATCACCGTCGCGGAGCTGAAGGCCGCCGAAGACCTCGGCAAGGGCCGGCACCTCTTCAGCGGCACGCTGGTGATCGACCGTTCGGGGTCCTTCGGCTACACCGTGCGCGTGCTCCCCAAGAACGAGGCGCTGGCGTCCAAGGCCGAACTTGGCCTGATCGTCAACGCCTGATCGTCAAGGGCCGGCCGTCACCGCCTGGCGTCATTCCCGGCGTCACTTAGAGGCAGACAGCGATGACGTCCAGGCTGTTGCCGGCGTAGCCTTCGGCGTCCTGCAGCGTTTCGCAGATGACGGCGAAGGAGCGGTCCGCGCGGAGGGCGGCGGGCACCTGCCAGATGAAGGTAACGGGCGCCTCGCCGTCGTCCGTCACGGAATCCGCGACGTCGTGCAGCGAATCGTGCAGGGCATCCAGGTCCGTGCCGTAGTCCTCGGGGAAGTCCAGGAGCTCGTTGAACGCGTCCAGGACCGCCTGCTTGGTGTCGGCGGCGGGAACCACCAGCGCGCGGCGGCCGGCGTCGTCGCTTTGCGCCGTGAGTTCTTCGATGGTCCAGGTCTCGGCCGAGTAAATCTTCATGGCGTCCTTAATCTCGAAATAATTAGGTGCGGTAGATATTGATCGTGTTGGCCTGGACGAGGTCGCGTTCGCCGGAGGCGACGCGGGCGCCCTGACGCCGGTCATGGAGTTCGGATGTGGTCACGCGGAGTTCGAAGAGCCTGTGCCCGGTGCCGTCCTCGTTGCTCAGCCGCGGCAGGGTGACCTTGACGTCGTCGGCGGCGCCGTTGACCACCACGAGGCCGTCGACGTGACCGTCGTCGGACCCGAGCAGGAGCTGGATCACGCGGTGGCCGGGGTCATTCCACGTGTCGGCGGACATGGGTTTGCCGTCCACATCGAACCAGTGGAAGTACGACTGTTTGTCACGCATCGGGTAATCATGCGGCTGGCTGGCCAGGAACTCCTTGCGCAGCCGGATGACGCGCTTGGTGGTGCGCAGCATTGCGTGGGATTCCGTGGTGCTGGTCCAGTCGATCCAGGTGAGCGCGTTGTCCTGGCAGTAGGCATTGTTGTTGCCCTGCTGGGTCCGGCCGATTTCGTCACCGGCGGTGATCATGGGCACGCCCAGGGAAATCATCAGGCAGGCCATCAGGTTCCGCCTGCTTTGGGCGCGCCGCGCGAGGATGTCGCCGTCCTCGGTGGGGCCCTCGAAGCCGTGATTGTAGCTGCGGTTGTCGCCGTGGCCGTCCCGGTTCTGCTCGCCGTTGGCCTCGTTGTGCTTGCGGTCGTAGGCCGTCAGATCGGCCAAGGTGAAGCCGTCGTGGGCCGTGATCAGGTTCAGCGAGGCAAGCCGGGACCGGCCCGAGGACTCGAACAGCCGCGCGGAACCAGAGAGGGCGTCCGCGAGACGCGCCACCGGCCCGCCGCTGCCGCCGCCGTCGATCGCGGCACGGTCAGCAAGCCAGAAGCTGCGGACGGCATCGCGGAAATGATCGTTCCAGTCCACCCACCCGGCGGGAAACCGGCCGGTCTGCCAGCCGCCGTAGCCCACGTCCCAGGGTTCGGAAATCAACTTGACGCCGGACAGGACCGGGTCGGCGCCCACCGCGACGAGGAAGGGGTGCCGGGGATCGAATTCGTTGGCACTGTTGCGGCAGAGCGTGACGGCGAGGTCGAAGCGGAAGCCGTCGATGTGGAACTCGCTCACCCAGTAGCGCAGGGAATCCAGCACCAGCTGCACCACGCGGGGTTCGCCGAAGTTCAGGCTGTTCCCGCAGCCTGTGGTGTCCACATACTTGCCGTGGCCGTCGTTGCGGTAGTACTGCATCTCGCCCAGGCCGCGGAAGCTCAGGGTGGGACCGTCCGTGCCGCCCTCGGCGGTGTGGTTGTAGACGACGTCGAGGATGACTTCCAGCCCGGCGGCATGCAGCAGCTTGACCATGCCCTTGAACTCGTCCTGGACCGCGTGGGCACCGGCGGCCCGGGCGGCCTCGGTGGCGTAGCCGGGGTGCGGGGCGAAGAAGGCGGCCGTGTTGTAGCCCCAGTAGTTCGTCAGGCCGAGCTGCTGCAGGTGCGGCTCGTCCACGTGGAAATGGACGGGCAGGAGCTGGATCGCCGTGACGCCCAGCGAGATCAGGTGCTCGATCATGGCCGGGTGGGCCATCCCGGCGTACGTTCCCTGCAGGTCCTCCGGAATATCCGGGTGCAGCTTCGTCTGGCCCCGGACGTGGGCCTCGTAGACGATCGTGTTGCGCCACGGGACGCGGGGGCTGCGATCCAGCCCCCAATCAAAGTCGTTGCCGACCCGGACGCTGGTAATCAGGCCCTCACGTTCGTCGACTGCCCGGCCATAGGGGTCCATCAGCAACGGCTGCTCGCCGACGGCATCGAAATCCGTGGCCGGCATGGACAGCGGGAGGGCCTCGTGTTCCGGGGAGGACCGGAAGCCATAGCGCGAACCGGCGGGAATGCCCTCAACAATTCCGTGGTGGACGCCGTCGGTGACGTTGGGCAGGGTCTTGACCTGCCAGGTTCCCCCGGGCGGCTGATATTCGATCTCCAGCGTGGTCACGCCGGGCGCGTAGACGGCCACGTTGGCGAACGCGCCCCGGGGATCGTCCACTGCCGGTGATCCGGTATGCGGAACGCTGATCCCCAGCGGAAACGCCCGCGAAGCGTCTACGGTGGAAGCGGTATCTATGTAAGACATAACCATTGCTTAAAGCTTAGCCGGGCCAGACAAATGGCCCCCGTTTTCGTTTTCATGACGTTTTGCAGTGTACGGACCGCCGCGCTGCATACTGTAATGAAGCGCCGAGTTGGAGGTAATTGTGCGCGTTGCACTAGCCCAAATCATCACCGGCCGCGACCTGGCCGCGAACCTGGTCCTCGTGGACGCCTACGCGCGCCAGGCCAAGGCYGGCGGCGCGGACCTGGTGGTGTTCCCGGAAGCGACCATGCGGGCCTTCGGCAATTCACTCTTGGATATCGCCGAGCCGCTGGACGGTCCGTGGGCATCACGCGTGCGCGCCCTCGCCGCCGAGCTCGGCATCGTGATCGTCGCCGGCATGTTCACTCCGGGCACCGCCGGGAACAGTGCCAAGGTGCGCAACACCCTGCTGGTCGCCGGCCGCGGCCTCGAGGCCAGCTACGACAAGATCCACCTGTTCGATGCCTTCGGCTTCGCCGAGTCGGACACGGTCGACGCCGGCACCGCCCCCGTCACCTTCGAGCTTGACGGCGTGACGTTCGGCCTCGCCACGTGCTACGACGTCCGCTTCCCGGACCTGTTCACGGAAAACGCGGACCGCGGCGCCGACGTCAACATTGTGTGCGCCTCTTGGGGCTCGGGCCCCGGCAAGGCCGAGCAGTGGAAGCTCCTGGCCCGCGCCCGCGCCCTGGACTCCACGACGCTGGTCCTCGCTTGCGGCCAGGGCGACCCCGCCAGCGTGGGTCACCCGGTCAAAGGTTCCGCCCCCACCGGCGTCGGACACTCCGTGGTCGTCTCCCCCATGGGCGACATCCTGGAAGAGCTCGACGGCGCCCCCGGCCTGCTCTTCGCCGACCTGGACACCGCCACAGTCCAAGAAGCCCGCACCAAACTCCCAGTCCTGGCCAACCGGCACCGGTTCTAAGCTGGTTGGTCTGCCGGCGGCTGGGTTCGCGGACACCGGCGCCCTGCCGTCGCTTAGACACCTCCCGCCGCTTCCTCCGGCCGCAGGCGGCCTCCGCAAGCTCTGGTCGGCGATGCGCTCCTTTGCAGGACCCCGGCGCCCGCTCGAATTCAGCCCACCCTGCGTCGAGGTACTTCGGTATCACCACGACTTCCGCGGCGTATTCAGCCTGGCGACCCGCAAACGTCCTGGCGCTAGGGGTATTCGGAACCTGTCAACCTCTTTGAGACGGATTCGCTAGTTCGCGGGTTCGTTTCCTGGGGTCGTTGATCCAGCTTTCGGTGTGGACGGTGGGTGCCCGGGGGCGCTGGTGGTGCCTGTGGGGGTTCGCTGCCCATGCGGTGTCCAGGGCCCTCTGGCGTCGTTCCCGGCACTCGGGCCAGGTGCCCTCGTGAACGGATTCCGGGGTGTAGTAACCGATCCCGGAATGGCGGTGCTCGGTGT
>NZ_JBFUAF010000038.1:0-11497 GCF_056406415.1 Arthrobacter sp. P1_C12_2
GCGGGACGGACAACACCGGCAACACCGGCTACTTCCAGGCGGAACCGGAGACGCTCCGGGCAAAGATCGAGGCCGCCTACGCGGCCGGCTGGTCGATCGCGGCGCACGCAATCGGCGACCGCGCCGTGGACCTCGCGATCGAGATCATCACCGGCTGCGCCGCGAAATACGGCCCCCGGGCCGTGCCCAACAGGATCGAACACGCCTCGATGACGCGGCCGGAACAGCTTCCAAAGCTGGCCGCCGCGAACATCGCCGTCACCCCGCAGGCCAGCTTCTTCTTCGACGGCGGCGACGGCATGGCCGATTCACTAGGCCCCGGCCGCCTGCCCTGGGCGTACCGGGCCGCCTCCTTCCTGGCCGCCGGGGTCACCCTGGCCGGCAGCTCGGACCGGCCCGTGGCCGACGGCAATGTGCTGCGCGGGATGCAGGCCTTCATAGACCGCAAGACCTCCTCCGGCGCCGTGTTCGGCAACCCGGACGAGCGGCTGACCCCGTACCAGGCCCTTGCTGCGTACACCACGGGCGCCGCCGCGGCCACCGGAGCATCGACTTCGAAGGGTTCGCTGGTTCCGGGGAAACTCGCCGACTTCACGGTGCTGTCCGCTTCTCCTTTGGATGCGCCGGACGTCAGCGAACTGCAGGTACTGGCTACCGCCGTCGGAGGCCGCTTCACCCACAACACCCTGTCCTCACGCCAAGCCGTCCTGCAGCATTCCACCCAGTCTTAGCCTCTACAGCATGTTCAGTTCAAAGGGGAACATCATGACTTCAAGCACCACCTTCACGGCCCAGGACACCGCTCTTGTCTTCGACGGCGCTCTGGAGACCGTGTCCGCCTCTGCGGGAGTCGCACGATGACCGTGGTGGAGCCGGATGTCATGTTCGTCCGCTCGAACCATACGGAATTGTGGGCCCGACGGGCGGCCTCCACCCCATCCACGGCCGTGCGGGAGATCTTTGCCGCTGCTGCACGGCCAGGGATTATTTCGCTGGCTGGCGGCAATCCGGACGTCGGCTCACTGCCTCTGGCTGCCCTTGGCGAGACGGCGGCCGCCATTATCTCCGGTCAGGGTTCCCAGGCGCTACAGTACGGAGCTGGGCAAGGAACCGAGGAACTGCGGTCGCAGATCTGCTCGATAATGTCCCTCGAAGGCATCACTGACGCCGATCCGGACGACGTTTCCGTGACCATCGGATCCCAGTCCGGCCTTGACACCGTGACGAAGATTCTTTGCGATCCGGGGGACACGGTGCTGACGGATGACGCCACGTATATGGGGGCCTTGGGCACGTTTTCCGTGTACGAAGTAGACGTCCAGCCTGTTCTGACGGACTCCGACGGACTGATCCCGGAAGCCCTGCAGGAGCGCATCCACGCGTTGCGGGGAGTGGGGAAGCACATCAAGTTCCTCTACACGATTCCCAACTTCAATAATCCAACAGGTGTAACCCTGAGCCTGGAACGGCGCCAGCAGGTAGTCGACATCTGCCGGGACGCCAACATCCTCGTCGTTGAAGACAACCCTTATGGATTGCTCCGCTACCGCGGAGACGCGCTCCCTGCGATGCGGGCGGCCAACCCCTTGGACGTCATCTATTTGAGTTCCTTCTCCAAAATATTCGCTCCCGGCCTCAGGCTCGGCTGGGCGCTGGTTCCACCTCACTTGAAGCAGCGCTTCCTCATTATCGGAGAGTCCAGCACGCTGTGCCCGCCGGCCTTCAACCAGATGCTCACTTCTGCTTATCTCCGCGACTACGACTGGCAAGGCCAGATCGATCTCGCACGTGCCGCCTATCGGCTCCGCAGCGACGCCGCCCTAGCGGCTCTCTCGGCGACCATGCCCGACGGCGTGACCTGGACCAGGCCTGAAGGCGGCTTCTTCACCTGGCTCACGCTGCCTGGGTCGGTGGACACCCAGGCGCTCAGCACGACGGCGGTGGAGGCCGGTGTGGTGTTCTTCCCGGGAGCCGCGTTTTCACCGAACACCGCGCCGTCGCATAAGCTGCGCCTGGCATTCAGCGCGCTCAGCCCGGACCTCATCACCGAGGGCATCCACCGGCTGGCTTCCGTGCTGGCAAGGCTCTAGTCCGCTTCGCGGCTTCGTGGGAAACCGACATGAACGCGGCCGATGCACTGTGAGTGCATCGGCCGCGTTCATCTCTTTTGACGCGTGCGTCAGAGCAGGGAGGCTGCCCGGAGAAACACTCCTGCTCGACGAATTGCTGCGGAAGTTAGCCGCCCGGAACTGAATTTGACAGTCACCCTCCGAGCCGCCATGGAGGATCTTCAGCCACCTACGCRGAAGTGCCCGACTGGTATCCAGTCGGGCACTTCGCGTTTCAGTGGGAGGATCCGTTGGAGCCTATTCCATTCCGCATGGAAGAACCGTGTCGATGGCATCCCCCGAACGCAGGCGTCGCAGAATGTCCGGCTCAGCACGGTCTGTTGACAGGGCTAGGTCAACAATGGCCGCGGCATCCCCCGGCGAGAGAACAAGGACCCCATTGTCATCGGCCATCACTACGTCGCCTGGGTTCACAGTCACCCCGCCGCACAGCACAGGAACATTCACCGCACTGTTGGTATCGAGCTTGCGCTTAGCCGTGAGGACGCTGGTTCCGCGGGCGAAAACCGGAAGCCCCGCGCTCCGGAGCTCCACGATGTCGGTCACCACTCCGTCCACGACGATCCCTGCGGCACCGGCGCATTGGGCTGCACACGCGGTGACAGCACCCACAGGTGCATGAGTGGTGTCATGCCCTGTTTCGATGACAAGAACGTCGCCAGGTTCCAGAAGTGCCAGCGCCCGGTTCGTGGCGAAGGCATCTGCAGAGGCAATGCGAACGGTCACTGCTCGGCCAACAAGGTGAACATTCCGGAGCATCGACCGGACGCCCGAGTCGAGGAAACCTTCCTCCAGGAAATGCCCGATGGTGGGAAAGCTCACGGACTGAAGCCGGCTAACCAGATCAGCATCCAGGGTCTGGGTCAGACGGACTGTGCCGTTCATGAGCCGCTGCCCTCCTTCATGACGGCTATGCACTGAATCTCGAAGGAGAAATCCCAGATCCCCACGCAGATCGACGTGAGTGCAGGAGCACGGGAACCGAAAACATCAGCATAGATGCGGCGATACTCCTCGTCCTGACTCTTGTCGGATAAATACACGGTCGCGTTGACAACGCGGTCAAGGCCGGAGCCTGCCCCTTCAAGAACGGTTTGGAGATTGGTAAGCACCTGGCGGACTTTCCCTTCAAAGTCCGCTGGCCGRTCGTCCGTCCCGGCGATCAGCGGAATCTGACCGGTAGTGAAGACAAATCCCCCTGCAACCACAGCTTGGGAGAACGGTCCCACCGAGGCCGCCATACCTGGAAAGGTAGCCAGTCGCGTCAGCATGTCTGCACCGCTTCCTGGAGAACGGGGACGAATTTCGGCTCTTGGGTAAATGGCTCCTGCGGCGGTCCGTCCGCCACCAACGCGATGCACTCGATCTCCAGCGCAATGTCCCAAATGCCAACGCAGCATGAGGAGCGTGCCGGCAACGTTGACCCGAAAACCTCGGCGTACACGCTGTTGTATTCAGCCAACTGTTCCGGGTCGGTCAAGTAGGTGGTGACCTTCGTGACGTGGGCAAGATCAGAGCCCGCCTCAAGGAGGATGGCTTCCATGTTGGTCAGGGTCTGGCGGACTTTTCCGGCGAAGTCCTCCGGCTGGTCCTGCATACTGGGTCGGGCCGGGATCTGGCCTGACGTGAAGACCATTCCGTTGGCAACGACGGCCTGGGAATAGGGCCCAAGGACCGGAGCCATTCCTGGTGCGTTGGCGATGCGGCGAATATGCGGTGGCTCTTGACCGTCCGCCACGGCCGCTATGCAATGGATTTCGATGCTGTAATCGCTTTCGGACACCATCACGGTCGTTCTGGCAGGAAGGTGATCGCCGAAGACGTCCGCGTAGATCTCGTTGTATTCGGCCAGCCGTGGATCCGTGAGGAACGTGGTTATTTTCAGTACGAGTTTCAAGCTGGACCCCGAATCCTCGAGAGTCGCAGAGAGGTTTGCAAGCACCAGACGTACGTCGTCGGCGAAGTTCCGGCCGTCCTCTTCCGGGACGGTGCGCAGCGGTACCTGTCCTGAGGTAAATACGAGGCCACTGGCCACGATGGCCTGAGGGGATGGACTGGGCAGGGCATTGACGCCGTCCCGTGTGCTGATGCGCCGGATCATGCTCGAGTGGCAACTTCGTCGCGGTCGGCAGCCTCAGAAGGCGCTTCGTGGATTGCATCGATGTTGGAACGCAACGTTTCAGTGAGCAGGAGCAAGGCCACGAGGGAAACAGCGGCCGAGCCGATCATGAACCATGCCACGGAGGACCCCTGGCCTGTGGCGTTCAGCAGAGCTGTTGTGACGACTGGTGTAATCGCGCTGCCAAGGAGACCGGCGAGCATGTATGCGACAGAGAGGCCGGAATATCGGACCCGCGAACCGAAGAGTTCGGCCAGGAAAGTGGCGATCGGGCCGTAGTTCGCACAAAATGCCGTCATCAGCAGGATGTATCCGAAGACCACGCCAGCGAGGGAACGGGTGTCCATCAGCCAGAACAGCGGGAATGCGACGACGATCTCGGCTACTATCCCGCCGACGATAATGGGCTTGCGGCCAAACTTGTCTGATAATTTGCCGAAAACTGGGAGCATGATGATTCCCACTGCGCAAGCCGCCAGGACTGCAATAAGCATGTCATTCGTAGTAAAGCCCAGTTTTGTCTTGCCGTAGGTCAGCCCGAACGCCACCAGAATATTGAAGGCGGTTCCGGTAGAAATTGTCGCCAGCGCGCCGAGAAGGACCTGTTTCCAATACTTCCGCAGCAATTCGGCCAACGGCATTTTTGCTTTGGCTCCCGCGTCCTTGACGGCCTGGAATGAGGGAGTCTCTTCGAGAGTCAGCCGAATGTACAGACCCACAGCAACCAGGATGACACTGGCGAGGAAAGGAATCCGCCAGCCCCAAGCCAGCAGGTCTTCCTCAGGCATGATTCCTGCGATGATCAAGAACACGAGATTGGCGATCAGCGTTCCGCCGGGGACACCGACCTGGACCAGGGACCCGTAGAACCCACGCTTTTCCTTCGGAGAATGCTCCACCACCATCAGGACTGCTCCGCCCCACTCCCCGCCAAGAGCAAGTCCCTGAATGACTCGAAGCAAGAGCAGAAGAATCGGCGCTGCGATGCCGATCGTTGCGTAGTCCGGCAGGAGGCCGATTGCAAATGTCGCGGCACCCATCGTCAGCAGTGATGTAAGGAGCATCGATTTGCGCCCCATCCGGTCACCGAAGTGGCCGAAGAGCGCCGCGCCGGCCATTCGGGCGACATAGGCAGCAGCAAAGGTGCCGAACGCCAACATGGTTCCGACCAACGCATCAAAGCTTGGGAAGAAGATCTTGTTGAAAACAAGGGCAGAAGCGGTAGCAAAGAGAAACAGGTCATACCACTCAACGGTGGTTCCGATAACACTGGCTACGGCGATCTTGCGCATCTTGTCTATTTTTGGACCGGGCGGTGAAATGGATGAGGCAACGGACGATTGAGGCATGGATCTTCTCCCAAAGTGAGGGCTGACCATTTTGAATGGGGCCAGCCTGTGCTCTCAACCTTCGTGTGCGCCAGTTCACAATTCAAGAGAGTTTTCCCCCCGGTTGTGAGGTGAAATCGGGGCATATGCCCAAGTAGCCAAAGCCGATCGATCCAGCGAATCAAGATATGCCTCGCGTTAGGAAGACCTATTCGACAGCTCATCAATGGGCCGGCGCCGGCGGAACTGTGCTCATGACCCGAACCTTCCCGGATCGCTCTTCTGAGTGTTCAAAGTTGCCTGTACGGTCTGCATTTTGATCCGTAGTCGGATGCACAAACCGTCAGGGCTGCCGGAGCCCGGCTTCTGGGCTTTCTGATACCCGGCCGTCAGAGTCTCCGGTGGTGAAGCGGAGAGGGCGCTTGATACTTTGCGCCCAGGGCGCCACTAGCTCGCAGCTGGGCCTGCAATCTTGCGCAGGAGGCCTGCAAGGTGCTGAATGCCCGGGCTTTCGGTCATGGTCCTGCGGTGCACTATCCCCACATGACGAGCCGGCACGGGATGGACCACCGGTACAGCGACCACATCGGCGGGCAGTGCGGGTCTACCGAGACGAGGCACGAGCGCCACCACGGCCCCCTGCTCCACCAGCGCGATGTGGGTTGCGAAGTCCGGATCGTAGACCTGGATATCCGGGACACGGCCCAGATCGGCAAAAATCCGCAATAGTGCCTCGTTGCAGATGGCGCCGTGCGGGGTGCTGATCCAGCGCTCATCAACCATATCGGCAGCTTCCACCTCCGCCCTTCCTGCCAGGGGATGGTTGCGGTGAACCAGAAGATCCGCGATGTCATCGCAAAGCCACTCGAGCACCACGTGCTCTGGAATCACAAGCGGGACGGAGTTCCAGTCGTGGACGATGCCGAGGTCGGCTTCCCCGCCGGCTACACGTGCCACGGCTTCACGTGGGTCCTCAGCCAGCACAGTGACGTCCAGATCAGTTCCGGAGGAAGCGAGCATGCCCAGCATCGGCCCCACCAGCCCCCGGCACGCGGTGGAGAAGGACACCACCTTCAAGCGGCCGTACGGTTTGGCGGGATCGGCCAGGAGCGTGGACTGGAGTTCTTCCAGTTCGGCGAGAATGCGGCGCCCATAAGCGGCCAAGGCAAGTCCGCGTTCAGTCAGCAGCACACCTCGGCCATGCCGCTCCAGGACCGAGAAGCCAGTCTGCTTTTCCAGCTTCTTGATCTGCTGCGATACCGCCGACGGGCTGAAGCCCATCACCTCTGATGCTGCAATGACGGAACCATGGTGCTCAATCGCTGCCAGCGCACGGAGCGCTCCGATGTCTATCATGAAGCAAACGTACATGCTATGCGGTATGAATCAACGCTGGTGCTTCATTCTCCTCTCTGTCAAGGTGAGGAGCGTGAACCTTCGCCATTCCTTGCTTGCCGCCCTGGTCGCTGTTTTGTGGGGCCTAAACTTTGTGGCCATCGACTTGGGCCTCCACACCAACGGACGCGACGTTCCGCCGTTGCTGTTCGTGGCGATGCGGTTTGTCCTGGTGGTCTTCCCCTGGATTTTCTTCGTGCGCAAGCCTGAGGTCAGCTGGGCAGCAATTATCGGTGTCGGGCTCTTTATGAGTGCCGGCCAGTTCGGGCTGCTGTATCTGGCCATGGCGCTGGGCATGCCGGCTGGTCTGGCCTCTTTGGTACTACAGGCGCAGGTTCTGCTTACGGTTCTGTTGGCCGCCGTGTTCCTTGGCGAGCGGCCTAGCGGGCGTCAGTTGGCCGGCGTCGTACTTGGCGTCGCCGGCCTGGCGGTAGTGGCGGTGGGCCGCAGTGCCGTTGCCCCGCTACTTCCGTTTGTCATTGTGCTGGCCGCGGCGCTTTCCTGGGCTGTGGGCAACGTGGTTGCACGCAAAGCCAAGGCGGCGTCGGGGCTGGGGCTGGTGGTCTGGTCGGGTGCGGTGGTCCCGCTCCCGCTCGCCGGACTTTCGCTGATCATCGATGGTCCCGATGCCATCACGGCAGCGATCGGAGACCTCCAGCCCGCCACTGTCTTGAGCGCGCTATACACTGCGGTTTTCGCTTCGCTGGTGGGTTATGGGATCTGGAACCGGCTGCTCGCGAAATACTCGCCGTCGGCCGTGGTCCCTTTCACGCTGCTAGTGCCGGTCGTGGGGATGAGCGCCGCGTGGCTGGCTCTGCAGGAGGTGCCCTCGGCCACGGAAGTGGCTGGCGGACTGCTCCTGCTGGGAGGAGTGGCGACGGCGGTGCTCACCAGAAGCGGTGGGCGGATTCAACGACAGGGCCCGGCTTTGCCGCCAGTTTTGGGCCCGGCTTCGGCCAGTGGCTTGCGGGTCGCAGACGCTGACGAACAAAACCTACCGCGACTGCAGGGATCAGCCAGTGGAAAAACGTCCGAGAACTGACATAACGCAGTTCAGAGGTCCAGCTCAACCACTTTAACAGTCTCACCCCCGACATCGTCGACGCCGCTAAAAAACGATGATTCGTCCTGACACCATCCCCGGAAAGTTGACCTTGAGCGTGTTATTGCACCGGCGCGGACCTGCCAGAGTTGTATGCCCGGAGTGTTCCGGCGATGGCCTCATCGAGGGGGGTTGCTGTGAGTCCTAGTCTGTTCATGATTTTGCTGCTGTCGACGATGAATGGCTCCTCGAATTGATACTGCATTTCGAGGAGTTCACGGACAGTGGGGTTGAAGAGACTTAGGCCGCGCAGAAGCAGCGGCGGCATGGTTCGGAGTCTGGCGCGCGGCTGGCCGGCAAGTTTGAAGATCATGTCGACAAGGTCTCTTGTTGTGCGGGTTTCGGGGTCGTTGGGCAGGTGCCAGATTTCTCCGGGGGCGTCGGGGTGTTCGCCGAGGACTGCGAGGCCTTCGCCGATGTCAGGGATGTATGTGTAGGTATGGGGCTGGTCCGGGTCGCCGAGCACAGTGGCGGTTTTTCCGGCCAGGGCTGCGGGGAAGACCCGGTCGCCGAGGTTGGATTGTGCACCTCCCCGGGGGCCGAAGTAGTCGGAGGCGCGACCGATGGCGACTTGGACGCGGCCGGCGCGGTGGGCAGTGAGGAGCTCTTGCGACATCTTTGCCCTGAGTTGCCCTTTTTTCGTGTGGGCGTTGTTCGCGCGGTCCTCCGTCAGCGGGTGTCCGTCGGGGCGGCCGTACATGTAGACGTTTTCCATGCTGACCAGGCGGGCGCCGCTGCTTTCGGCCGCCGCGAGAACGCCGGACTGCAGGGCGGGGAACTGTGTGCTCCATTGAGCGTACGGCGGGTTCAGGGTCTGATAAACGACGGCGGCACCGCGGGCTGCCTCGGCGGCGAATGCGGGATCGCTGGCGTCCCCCGCGGCGATTTCGACGTCATCGGGAACGCGTGCCTGTCCCGACCGGTTCACGAGCCGGACGGTCCGGCCGCGGCGCCGGAGAGCGTCAAAGGTGGCGAGACCGATGGCCCCGGTGCCGAATATGACGTGCAGTCCCGTGCTCATGCTGTTGCCGCCGAGGGCGCCTGCGCGGCACGTCGCTCCCCGGGAGCCCGGACGGGCAGGAGGATCTGGAGCAGGAGTCCGGTGATCGCGGTGACGACGAGTGCTCCGCTGGCGCCGAAGACGATGAATTGCTGGCCGACCTGGATCATGGCCAGGGTGGTGATGGCCCATCCCAGAGCCCACACTGCTGGCATTGCCATAGCCCAGATCCAGCGCCGCTGCGCACGGCGGGGCAGGGCCAACGCCTGTGCGGAACCGAGAACGAGGCCGTTGATGGCCCCCATCAGGGCAAGATCACCGAGTGACGTGCGGTAGTTGACGGCGGCGGCGCCGAGGAACAGTCCTGCGCTCATGCCGATAGCAGTTGCGGGGATCCACTTCCGGGCCTGCAGCCGGCGGCTGCTCGTAAGCGTCTGGCCGGCGCCGATGATGAGCCCTGCAATGGCTCCGCCGGCCAACGCACCCGGCGGCCCGTCCACGCGTCCGATGACCGCGCTTCCGGCGAACCCGGCCAGCGGCAGGGCGAGGAATCCGGCGGTCCAGAGTAGCCAGCTGCGAAGGAACGTTGTTCGGGATGCTTTGATGCGGTTCATGGGGATCAATTCCTTTTGCCCGTCGTTGGCTGCCGGGGTTCTGTGGGTGCCGTGGGGGGGGAGGGAGTAATGGAGGGGGTGGCGGCTGTGGGGCTTCCGCGGCGGGCGGAGCGCACCAGGATGCTGACGCCCAGTGCGGCCACCCACAATCCCCAGCCGGTGCTGCCGAGGAGCCCTGCCAGGTCCCAGACAGGAAATCCCGGGACTGCCGTGGCAAGGATGTCGCCCTGATTCAGCAGGTAGATGATGCTGACGAGGAGCCCGGCGGCACCGAGCCAGCGCGGGAGGATCCCGCTGCGCAGGATGATCACGCAGAGCGTGACCGACCATGCGATGACAAGCAACTGACCCAGGTGTTCCCCCAGCAGCGCTCCGCCGAACTGGTGCTGGGCGGTCCAGGCGGCGTCCACCGCCGCCCGTGTCGTTGCATCTCCCGTGACGTAGGAGCCTGCGAGGGGCGGAACGACGAACACCCAGCGCAGGAACCCGATGAGAGACAGGAGCACTGAGGCGGCACCTGCGTATGTGGCGACCCGCAGGGTCGGATCCTGGCGGAGGCCGAGCGCCGCGGGCAGCAGAAGAATCGGCACGGCAAGGAGCCCGTACGCCCAGGCCGTCGCAAACCAGGTCCAAACCAGCCCGGGACCGCCGGCCGCGAAGGCCGGCAGCACAACGCTGGCCGGTTCCCGCAGGATGTCCGGCCAGTCAAACGTCACCGAAAGCGTGGTAGCTGCCGCCGCGAACGTAAGGGCGCTCACGACGAACAATCCGCCGGTCGCCCATAGGAGGTTCCTGTCCGCGTAAGTGGTTGTCATGGTGCCCATCTTCCCGAGAATGTTGCACGTCGTACAATTAGTGTACGCTGTACAAATAGTGTACGACGTACAGAAGATTGTCAATAGAGAGGATCCGGACGATGGCGTCACCAGATCGGAAATCCAGGCCCGGACCCCGCCGTGCACTGACCCAGGAGGAGATCCTGGAGGCGACACTGGACCTCCTGGATGAGGGCGGCATGAAGGCGGCGTCCATCCGGGGCATCGCCGCGCGGGTCGGCGTGGCACCCAACGCGGTCTACACATACTTTCCCGACAAAGCCGCGGTGGTTCAGGCGATTGTCGAGCACCTGCTCGGACTGGTCGACCATGCGGTCTTCGCGGACCGCGACGTGCCATGGCGCCAAAGAATTGAAGCTCTCGCCCTGGAGTTGCGGGAACGACTCACCGCGCATCCGGGCGCTGTCAATCTGATGATTGGCGGGCCGATGAACGGCCCACACGCACTCGCCCTGAACGAACGCCTCATGGGCATTCTCGTGGATACCGGCCTCACGCCGGGGGACGCTGCCAAAGCGGCCTATCTGCTGATCGTCTACGTCTTCGGTTCGATAGCCCTGGAAGTTGCGGATTCCGTCGAAACACACAGGTTGCCCCCAGAAGCAGAACGGACAGCAGCACGCCAGGCAGGCTTTTCCGCCATCCCGGCCGAAACCCACCCATTGTCCGCCGCCGCTGCGGGCACCATGGCCGGCTACATATCCACCGAGCAGTACATATGGGGACTCCGCAAAGTGCTCGACGGCATTGCTGCAGGGCTCACTTCGGAGGCAGGCACGCTCCAGGCACTTGCCGACTAGCATCGAGCTCTCGGCGGAGGGTGGCGTCCGCCAGTGGGCCGTATGTGGGTCGGATCGGGCCGGATTCCGTATGTTTCCGCGGGAGTCCAGTGTTTGCAAGGGCCGGAATGCAGTTCGAGTCCCACCTCGGGCACAGCATTCCCCCTCGTCAGAGGGGGTTTTTGCTTTAACGTG
>NZ_JBFUAF010000039.1:0-9366 GCF_056406415.1 Arthrobacter sp. P1_C12_2
CCCCGGCGCCGGTCCGACGGCCGGCTGAGGCGCACCGTGATCTTCCTCGACGCCGCGGCCACCACGCCGGTCCGCCGCGAGGTGCTGGAGGCCATGTGGCCGTACCTCACGGGCGAATTCGGCAACCCCTCAAGCCATCACTCCCTGGGCGGGGCGGCTGCCACGGCGCTCGCCGGGGCCCGCGCCGCCACCGCGAAGGCCTTGGGCTGCCGCGCCGGGGAAGTCGTCTTCACCTCCGGCGGCACGGAAGCGGACAACCTCGCCGTCAAGGGCATCGCCCTGGCCCGGCGCGCCGCCGATCCGCGCCTGGACCGGGTGGCGATCAGCGCCGTCGAACATCCCGCCGTGGAAGAATCCGCCAGGTACCTCGAACGGGTGCACGGCTTCGCCGTCGACGTGATCCCCGTGGACCGCTTTGGGCAGGTGACCGAAGAGGCCCTGAGCGCCGTGCTGCAGCCCGGGACGGCCCTGGTGAGCGTCATGTACGCCAGCAACGAGGTCGGCACGGTCCAGCCCATCGCCCGGCTCGCGGCGCTGGCCCGGGCGCAGGGCATCCCGTTCCACACGGATGCCGTCCAGGCCGCCGGCTGGCTGCCGCTGGACACCGGCTTGCTGGGCGTGGACGCGCTGAGCATTTCCGGCCACAAGCTGGGCGCGCCCAAGGGCAGCGGCGCACTGTTTGTCCGTGGCAGGGTCCGGCTGGAACCCGTGCTCCACGGCGGCGGGCAGGAACGGGGCCGCCGCTCGGGCACCGAAAACGTCGCCGGGGCCGTGGCGCTCGCGACGGCCCTGACGCTGCCCCGGGAGCCGGCCGGGCGCGTGGCAGCCCTCCGCGACGGGTTCATCGACGCCGTGCTGGCCGGGGTTCCCGGCGCACAGCTCACCGGCCACCCCACCGAGCGGCTGCCCTCGGTGGCCTCCTTCTGCTTCCCGGGCACCAGCGGCGAGTCCGTGTTGCTGGAACTCGAGCGCCAGGGCGTGGTGTGCTCCAGCGGGTCCGCGTGCGCGGCAGGCTCGGATGCGCCGTCGCCCGTGCTGCTGGCCATGGGCATCGAGCCCGGGGTGGCCCAGACGGCGGTGCGGTTCAGCTTCGACTCGACCGTGACGGAAGCGGAGTTGCAGGAGGCCGCAGCCGCGGTCCGCACCGCCGTCGGCAGCGTACGCTCCCTCGGCACCCCCTCCACCGGTTGAGCTACCACTAGAAGTCCTTATCGGGCACCCATAGCCGCATCAACTGACAGCACAACCCGGGGTTGGGGCTCTGGCCGGAGCTAGCGGTGCCGGGCGCGGCGGAAGATCCAGTGCCGCAGCATCGTGAACCGCACGGCGGTGGCGGCGAAACCGGAGAGAGTGGTGGTCCACAGCTCCTCTGCCACGGTGGCATCCGGGTTGATCCAGTGCAGGACGGCCAGGCTGCCGCCGGTGATCAGCAGCGCCACGAGGATCACGATCAGGCCGTTGAGGTGGTCCCGCTTCATCCGGCGGCGTTCGGTGATCTTGAACGTCAGGCGCCGGTTGAGGGCGGTGTTCATGAATGACGTCAGGATCAGGGCCGCCGCGTTGGCCGGCTGGGCCCCGAGCCAGGGCCGGGACAGGGCGTACAGGCCCAGGGACGTCAGGGTGCAGACAATGCCGACGCCGGTGAACCGGATGAGCTGCCGCACCACGGGGTAGCGCAGGATTCCGCGGTACCGCCGGGTCTTGGGCCCGCGGACGACGGCGGGGGCAGGGTCAAGCTGTTCGAGCTGGGACTCCATCCGCTCAGTACAGCTCGCCCACAGGGATGTCCACGGCCAGCCGGTTCGCCGGACCCGCAAGCGGACACGCCCAGGCCTCGTTGTAGGCGCAGGAGGGGTTGTAGGCGAAATTGAAGTCCAGGATGAATTCGGCCTGGGGCCCGGAGCCCCGCACGCCGTGGAAGGCTCCCTTGATGGTGTCCAGGAGGTAGCGTCCCGCGCCGTAGCTGCCGCCGGGCTGGCCTGCGGTGGCGTCGCGGAACGGCACGAAGATGCCGCCGCCGTAGCCCCTGAGCTTCCAGACCGCGAGCTGTCCCATCTCGGGCAGGTCGAAGGTGCCCAGCCGCACAAACCGGACCAGGCCGTCGGTCCCGGTTTCGACGTTCATCTCCCGCCCGGCGCCCTCGGGGGTCAGCGGGACGTGGAAACGGTAGATCGGATCGTAGTCCGCCGTCTTCAGGCCGCCGAAGGTGGCCTTGGACTCGGCCGTCAGCGCCGAGGCCGGGTGGGTGCCGAACATGCGGTCCCGCTCCTGGCGCCAGTAGGAATGCGCCTCCGCCGGGCTGTCCGCGGCGATCTTGCGCGTGGTGGTGTAGAGGGCAAAGGTCCGCAGCCGCCAGTCCGCGATATCGAGCGCCGACATGCCTGCCACGTCGCCCTGGTCCCCAAAGTGCGTTCCGTCAATGTGCTGTTCGGCCATGCCCCCAGCGTATCCGCTTTCGCGAGGCCGAAATTGTGCCCCGGATTCCGGGGCCGGACCCGCGCGCCGAATAGCCCGTTCCGTGGCCCATCCGGCCGTAGACTTTCGCGCATGCGCAACCCCCTGCAGGACGCGGCCACCGGCAATACCCTCAACAGCCCCGGCGACGCACCGGCCAGTCCCGGGCGTGCGGCGGCGTCGCTGGCCGAGCTCGTGACGTACCGGACGGTGTCCTTCCGAGCCGAGGGGTCCTTCCGGGCCGAGGGGTCCTCGCCGGCCGGGGACGCCGTGGAGACCGCCGAGTTCGAGGCCTTCATCGCGGCGCTGCCCCGGCTGTATCCGGCGGTCCATGCTGCCCTGGAACTGGAGAGCATCAACGGCCACGCTCTCCTGTACCGCTGGCCCGGCACGGCCCCGGAGGCGGCGCAGCGCGCGTCGGTGCTGATGGCGCATTACGACGTCGTCCCGGCGGGCGACCCGGGGGAGTGGACGCACGCGCCGTTCTCCGGCCACAACGACGGCACCTTCCTGTGGGGCCGCGGGACCCTCGATGACAAGGGCCAGCTCGTGGCCATCCTGGCGGCGGCCGAGAGCCTTCTGTTGGCGGGGTATGCGCCCGCGCATGACCTCTACTTCTCGTTCGGCAACAACGAGGAGACGGCCGGCAACAGCGCGGCGGCCGCCGCAGACCTGCTGGCCGGCCGCGGTGTGCTGCCCTGGCTCGTGCTGGACGAGGGCGGTGCCGTCGCGGGCGGCGCCTTTCCGGGGGTGAGCCGGCCGGCCGCCGTCGTGGGCGTGGCCGAAAAGGGAATCCTGGACGTGGAGCTGCTGATCCGGGACCCGGGCGGACACGCCTCCACACCGCCGCGGATGGGGGCGACGGCGCGGCTGGCCCGCGCCATCACCCGGATCGAGCGCAGCCCGTTCCCGCAGTCGCTGCCGGAGGTGACCGCGGAAATGCTGCGCCGCTTCGGCCCGCACACGCCGCCGCCGCTGCGGGCCGTGTTCGCGAACGTGGCACTGCTCCGGGCGCCGATCACCTGGCTCTTCGGCCGGCTCGGCAGCGAGACCAACGCCATGACCCGAACCACCGTCGCCATCACCACCCTCGAAGGCAGCTCCGGGGCGAACGTCCTCGCCGCCACGGCCAAGGCCAACGCCAACATCAGGGTGGCGGTGGGGGAGACCGTCGAGGGCACCATGGCACGGCTGCGGAAAATCATCCGGGACCCGAAAGTCGAACTGCGCGTCGTGGAGGGCAACGGCCCCTCGCCGGTGTCGCCGTCCTCGGGGGCCCAGTGGGACTTGCTGGCGGACTGCATCGGGCAGGTCTTCCCCGAGGCGATCATCACCCCCTACATCATGATGGGCGGCACCGACTCGCGCCGCTTCACCGGGATCTGCGGCGCCGTGTACCGCTTCGCGCCGTTCTTCATGGACGTCCGGGCCCGTGGCTCCATCCACGCCGTTGACGAAAAAATTGCGCTGGAGACGCTCGAGGACGGGGTCCGCTTCTACGAAACACTGATGCGGGGACTCTGAGTCATGCGGCGCCCCGGCTACGCTGGCACCATGACTGGGACGGCCCCTTCTTCTTCAGGCACCGCAGGAATCCGGAGCGCTGTGCTGCGCACCGGCGCGGCGCTCGCGGTCGCGGCGGCAGCCCTTACGGGCTGCGGGAGCAACGGCAAGGCGACACCGGTCTGGACCGCAGGGAGCAGCGCGGCGGACAGTGCGACGTCGTCTGCCACCACTTCTCCAGCACCGTCGGCCAGCGCTTCCGCCGCTCCGGGCTCGAGCGCGTCGGCCTGGAAAGTCTTTACCGACCCGGCAAAGACCGTCAGTTTTGAGGTGCCGCAGGACTGGATTGTCCAGTCCGTCGCTCCCGACGCCGGCGCGCTGCCGGGGGCGCTGAAGGTCATCGTCAAGGACGCCGACGGCGGGTACCTGGCCACCCTGCAGACCGGGCTGCCGCCGCAGCCGGCCGCGGCCTGCGCGGACGGCGCCGCACGGAACTACGTCGTGGTCAGCAGCGTGCCGGTCGACCTGCCGCACGCCGGCGGCGGGGGAACCATTGACCCGCACGTGGTGTTCCGGGTGATCCAGGGCTATAAGTACTTCGGCTCCTACGGCATAACCAACGTGGTGGGCGGCGCCGGCGGCAAGAGCTGCGCGCTGCAGAACGTGGTCCGTGGCCCGGCCGGCAAGGGGGACTATTCGTTCGGGGACCTGACAGTGCTAAAAACGTTGGCCCCGGACCAGAAAGTTGCCCCCGCCAAGACGTTCGACACGCTCGACCAGGCGGCCAAGTACGTCAACGAGGGGTCCGAATTCGCGGACGTCCAGCGGATGCTAATGTCTCTGAAGATCAAAAACTAGTCCCGCCCGCCCGCACATCCCCGGGCCGTTGACGGCGACTTCCCACCCCCACCTCACAWCCCGGAGATACATGGAACGCGCCGTAGCCGCCCGCCTGGCCTTCAAGACCGTTGCCGAGACCAAGGTGGCTCTCGCCGTGGCCGTGGCCCGGAACGCCGGGTACGGCTCGTTCGAAGAGTCGCTCAGGGTGACCGCGGGGGGCGCGGACGTGCCGCTGACCGAACTCTCGGACCATCACGGCGGCCGCTTCCACTACATGGAATTCGCCGAACCCACCGAAGTGCTGGTTGAGTATTCGGCCACCGTCACCGGCTTCGCCCTGCCCGAGGAACCCGGGCTCATGGAGCTGATCCGCTATGTCCGGCCCAGCCGCTACGCGGAGTCGGACCGGCTGCTGCCCACCGCCTATGCCGAATTCGGCGGTCTTCAGGGCGAGGACCTGCTCCACGCCGTCCGCGACTGGGTTTTCAGCGAACTGCGCTACGTCAGCGGATCCTCGCGGGGGACCGACGGCGCGGTCGAAACCCTGCTGCACCGCCGCGGCGTCTGCCGGGACTTTGCCCACCTGGCCATTGCCCTGCTGCGCTCCAAGAACGTCCCGGCCCGGCTGGCCGCCGTCTATGCCCCCGGCCTGACCCCGATGGACTTCCACGCCGTGGCCGAGGCGCACATCAACGGTGCCTGGCACGTCATTGACCCCACAGGGCTGGCGCCGCGGGAGAGCATGCTGCGGATCACGGCCGGACGCGATTCCTCGGACACCGCCTTCCTGTCCACCGTGGGCGGCAGCCTGTCCCTGAAGGAACTCAGCGTCACCGCCGTTGTCGATGAGCTGCCGCTGGAAGACCCGGCGCAGCTCGTCGCCATCCACTAAGCAGCACACACGGCCGCCCAGCGCACTGTCTCAGCGCACAGCTTCAGCGCACTCTCTCAGCGCACTGTCTCAGCGCACGGAGACCGCGGCGCGGAGCTTCTCAGTCAGCCGCAGCAGCTCCTGCTGTTCGGCGGCGGAGAGGGCCGGGCCCACGAGCGCGGCGATGTCGCGCACGTGTTCCCGGCCGATCTGCTTCTGCAGGTCCCGTCCGGCATCGGTGAGCCGGATGAGAATCCCGCGGCCGTCCTCGGGGGCCGGTGTCCGTTCGACGAGCCCGCGCTTTTCGAGCCGCTCCACCAGCCGGCTCAGGCTGGACTGGCTCAGCAGCACGTTGTCGTTGAGCTCGTTCAGGCGCAGCCACCCGGAAGGGCAGCGGGAGAGCGTGAACAGGACGTCGTACTCATTCAGCGCCAGGGCTTTGAACGCCGGCGCCGCCTGCAGCCTGCGCATCACCGCCACCTGGGCCCGGAACAGGGATTCCCAGGTTTCCGCGGCCAGGCGTACCGGCGACGCTGTGGTCTTGGCCGGCATCATGAGCCCTGGATGGTGGTCTCTGCCGGGGCGGCGGCGGCGTCGGCGGTCCCGGCTGACAGTGCGGCGGCCACCCGGCCGGCATGCGTCGGCGGGTCGGGGACATGTGCGGGCTTGAGTGCGGCATATTCCCTGCGCAGCACCGGCAGTACTTCTTCGCCGAACAGATCCAGCTGTTCCAGGACGGTCTTCAGCGGCAGGCCGGCGTGGTCGATCAGGAAGAGCTGGCGCTGGTAGTCACCGAAGTACTCCCGGAACGTCAGGGTCTTTTCGATCACTTCCTGCGGGCTGCCGACCGTCAGAGGGGTCTGGGACGTGAAGTCCTCCAGCGAGGGGCCGTGGCCGTAGACCGGGGCGTTGTCGAAGTAGGGGCGGAACTCCTTGACGGCGTCCTGGGAGTTCTTCCGCATGAAGAACTGGCCGCCGAGGCCCACAATCGCCTGGTCCGCCTTGCCGTGGCCGTAGTGCTCGTAGCGTTCGCGGTAGAGGCCGATCAGCTGCTGGTAGTGCTCCTTGGGCCAGAAGATGTTGTTGGCGAAGAAACCGTCACCGTAGTACGCCGCCACCTCGGCGATCTGCGGCGTGCGGATCGAGCCGTGCCACACGAAGGGGGCGACGCCGTCGAGCGGGCGGGGAGTGGAGGTGAAGTTCTGCAGCGGGGTGCGGTGCTTGCCGGACCAGTTGACGGTGTCCTCGTCCCAGAGCCGGCGCAGCAGGGAGTAGTTCTCGATCGCGAGCTCGATCCCGTCCTGGATGTTCTTGCCGAACCAGGGGTAGACGGGGGCGGTGTTGCCCCGGCCCAGGACCAGGTCCACGCGCCCGTCGGCGAGGTGCTGGAGCATCGCGAAGTCCTCGGCGATCTTCACCGGGTCGTTGGTGGTGATCAGGGTCGTGGCCGTGGACAGGATGATGCGCTCGGTCTGGGCCGCGATGTACGCCAGCGTGGTGGTGGGGGAGGACGAGAAGAAGGGCCGGTTATGGTGCTCGCCGAGGGCGAAGACATCCATGCCGATCTCTTCGACCTTCTTGGCGATGGCCACGGACGCCTTGATGCGCTCGTGCTCCGTCGGGGTGCGGCCCGTGGTGGGGTCGGTGGTGATGTCGCTGACGCTGAATACGCCGATCTGCATGGTGTGCCTTTCCGTGGCCGGGTGGATCCGGGATCTGCTTCTAGTCTAGCCGATTTAGATGCGTTTGCATCTATCGACCCGTATAACGCCCGCCACTGACGAATATTCCCGCACCCTTCCGGCCGAGGTTCCCGCTTGTGGCACAGGCGGAGGCCTAGGATGCAATCAATCGGCTGGCCG
Source organism: Arthrobacter sp. P1_C12_2 (assembly GCF_056406415.1). NCBI lineage: Bacteria > Bacillati > Actinomycetota > Actinomycetes > Micrococcales > Micrococcaceae > Arthrobacter > Arthrobacter sp. P1_C12_2. The sequence goes on from NZ_JBFUAF010000039.1 coordinate 7,531, forward strand.
CGAGGTGCCCGCCCTCCCGGAAGGCCCCCATGCGCCGTGTCGTAGCTTTTCTGTGTCTGGTGGAGCTCACCAGTGGAATCCTGCAGGGCTATTACACGCCCATCCTCACCGATATCGCCCGTCATCTGGGGATCCACGACGCCGACGTCAACTGGTTCGAGGCCGCCCAGCTCATGGTCAGCGCCCTCGCCGTGCCGGTGCTGGCCAAGCTGGGGGACATGTATGGGCACAAGAAGATCCTCCTGGCTTCCACGCTGGTCACCGCCGCGGCCTCCTGGGGCGTCGCGCTCGCCCCGGACTTCTGGACCTTCCTGGCCGCATGGTCGGTCCAGGGCTTCTACGTTGTCTGGCTGCCGCTGGAAATTGCCCTGATCTTCAGCCGCGTCCATCAACTGCCCGACGGCGCCGCCCGCACCCGGCGCGCGGCCGGCGTTCTCGTCGGGGCACTGGAGGCCGGTGTCATCGCCGGTGCGCTCGCCGCCGGTGCGCTCGTGGAAGTGTTCGCGGGGCAACTGCAGCTCGTGCTCCTGGTTCCCGCGGTGGCCGTGTCCGCGTGCTGGTTCGCCATCCGGTTTGGTGTGCCGGAATCGCGTGAGCGCAGCGGCGGACGCGTGGACACCCGCGGCTTCACGCTCCTCGCCCTCGGACTGCTGCTCATCACGTCGGGGCTGACCTTCATGCGCCTGAACGGAGCCGGCGCGTGGTGGCCGTGGGCGCTGGTGGGAGCCGGAATTCTGGTGTTTATTCCGTTCGCGCGGTTCGAGCTGCGCCAGGCCGATCCGCTCGTGGACATCCGGATGCTGCGGGGCAAGTCCATGTGGCCCGTCCAGCTGACCGCCGGGCTCTTTGGCGTCTCGGTCCTGGGCGCGCAGGCCCCACTGTCCACCTTCGCCCGGACCGACCCCGCGCTGCATGGCTACGGCCTAGGGCTGCGCGCCGGGCAGGTCTCCATCATCATCGGCGTCTATGTGCTGGCGCTGCTGGTGGGCGCCCTGCTGTATCCGGTGGTGACCCGCCGGCTCACCCCGCGCTGGACCCTTGTGGGCGCCGCCGCGCTCGTGGGCGTGGGGTACCTGCTGTTCCTGCCGTTCCATGGCAGCCTTACCGAAGCTCTGGCCAATATGGCGATCGCCGGCGTCGGCTCCGGTGCCCTCGTGGCGGCGCTGCCTTCGGCGGCCGCCGTGGCGGCGCCCCTGAACCGCACAGCAATGGCCACGGGCCTGACCAACACCACCAAGACCATCGGCGGGGCCTTCGCGTCCGCGGTGTTCGGCATCGCCCTGCTCAGCCACGTCGTGGCCGAGGCCGGGGCCGGCGCGGGGGACCCCGGTCAGACTGCTGCGCCGCTCGCCGGCTACCTCACGGTATGGACCATCTGCGGGGTCACCGGACTTGCCGCGGCTGCCGTGCTGATGATGGTGCCCCGACTGGCCTTCTCCGACCCGGCGGCCGCCGCCGCACCCCTCCGGGCCGGTTCGCACTAGCCGGACCCTTCCTCCTCGAGTACTGACGAAGTATGTTCGTACCGTGACGGGAGCGCGAAGGTACAGGCGGGGGAGGGCGGCGGCCGCGGCCGCCCTGGTGGCTATCAGTTTCCTGCTTTCGGGATGTACTGCGTCGCGGCTGGATCCTGTGAGCACGGTTGATGCGCGCACCGTGCTGGAGGATTTCAAGTCCCGGGACATGGTGGGGCACATGCAGGCGCTGCAACGCGTGGCCGATGCCAACGGCGGAAACCGGGCGTCGGGCACCTCCGGGTATGAGGAATCTGCCCGCTACGTCGAGGAGCAGCTGCGCGCGGCCGGGTACGCGCCGGTGCGGCAGACCTTCACGTTC
>NZ_JBFUAF010000040.1:0-8663 GCF_056406415.1 Arthrobacter sp. P1_C12_2
ATCCCGACCGCATGCCCCGAAATCCCATACTCACGCAACACCGCACCCTTTTGACCACGCGGGGCAGCCTCGTACTTCTCCAGGATCGAAAGCTTCTCCTCAAGAGTCCGGAACGGCACCTTCCCAGTCGACTTCGTCATGCCCAACCCGCCCGCCTGTCGCGAAGACAATCTGTCTCACGACAGGCTGACAGAGAGGGTATTCCGGTAGCGCCGGGCATCTTGCGCATCGCCAGGCGCTTCCCGTGTCGCAGAAACGGCTGTGGCCCCTTCCTGGGGGAAGGGGCCACAGCCTGGGACCTGCGGACTGCGTGCTGATAAGGCCGGGTGCGCCTAGTGCGCGTCCTCCGTCAGGAGGAGGTCGCGTCCCACCGTCTCGGGCGTGAAGAAGGTGGTGACGAACGAGATCAGCGCAAGCACCAGCGAGTAGATGGCGAGCACCAGCCAGGAATGGTCCGTGGCGGCCAGCAGCGCGGCTCCTACCAGCGGGACCAGTCCGCCGGCCAGGACGGCGGAGAGCTCGCGGCTCATTGCCACGCCGGTGAAGCGGTACTGCGAGCCGAAGAGTTCCGGCAGCAGCGGGCACTGCGGGCCCAGCATGGACTGAACGCCGAGGGCGATGCCCACCACCATCACAATCCAGACCAGCGTGACGTTGCCGAGCGTCACCAGATAGAACGCTGGCAGCGCGATCAGCGCCTGGAACAGCGCGCCGTAGCGGTAGATGGGCACACGGCCAAACCTGTCCGACAGCGCGCCGAACGTGATCACCATGACGGCGGCGAAGCCTGCGGCAATGAGCAGTCCCACCGGTCCGATGAACTTGTCGCCGGGGAAGACGCCATCCTTTGACGCCAGGAACGCGATGAGCAGGGCGGAGTAGATCGAGGAATTCCCGTTCTCACCCATCCGCAGGCCGATGCCGATCAGGACGTTTTTCTTGGAGTGCTTCCACAGCTGGCCGAGGGGGTTCTTGACCACGTTCTTGTGCTTCTCCAGCTCCTGGAAGACCGGCGTCTCTTTCAGCCGGAGCCGAATGAAGATGGCCACCACGACCAGGAGCACGCTGGCCAGGAAGGGCACCCGCCACAGCCAGCCTTCCAGGACGGCCTTGTCTGCCATGGCAATGAGCGCAAACGTTCCGGCGCCGAGCAGGGTGCCCAGCTGGATGCCGACGAACGGGAGGGAGGCGAAGAAGCCACGACGGCGGCGCGGCGCGACCTCGGAAATCAGCGTGGTGGCGCCGGCCTGTTCCGCGCCGGCACCCAAGCCCTGCAGGATGCGCAGCGTCACCAGGAGCACGGCGCCCAGCATGCCCGCCTGTTCATAGGTCGGCAGCAGGCCGATGGCGAAGCTGGCGGTCCCCATCAGGCCGATGGTGAGGATCAGGACCATCTTGCGGCCGAACCGGTCGCCGATGTAGCCGAAGACCATTCCGCCGAAGGGCCGGGCCGCGAAGCCGACGCCGTACGTGGCGAAGGACGCGATCAGGGCTCCGTCCTCGCCGAGCGGCTTGAAGAACAGCGGGCCGAAGATCAGGGCCGAGGCCAGACCGTAGATGTAGAAGTCGTAGTACTCCAGTGCGGAGCCCACGGAGCTGGCAAGCGTTGCCCGTCGCAGCTGTTCCGGATCGACGACGGCGCCATCCGCTTTAGCGAGCGGTGTATTAGTACTAGTTGTCACAAGCACTCCCTCAAGAACACTCCAGACCCCCGTTGGTCTGGTGGGACGTGAGCAACCCCCGAAGAGTTGATCACTATGCTGAACAGCGTACAGCAGGATGTTCGACTAGCCAATGAATAATCAGATTTATTCGCGGCGATCCGGGACGGGCCCGTGACACGAGGCCCTAGCCCATGGGATTGCCCAGGGACCGGGCGAGGTCCTGGAGTTCCTTCACCATCATGGCGCCCTGCTCCTGCGAGTACGTCGCCTTCAGGGCGGTGACCGAGAGGCCCAGGCTGGGCCCGTGCGCACCCCGGGTCGGGACGGCCACGGCCAGGCACACGACACCGGTGGTGGATTCCTCGTCCTCGAACGCGTATCCCTGCTCCCGGATGACGGTGAGCTGCGCCTTGAGCTCGGCACCGGTGCGCAGCGACTTCCGTGTCAGGACCGGCAACTCGGCGTCGTCCGGAAACATTTCGTCGACGTCGTGGTCATGCAGCCGCGCGATCAGCGCCTTGCCCACGGCGCAGAGGGAGACGGGCATCTTGTCGCCGATGTTGGATGTGAGGCGTACCGCCGGGTGCCCTTCGTAGCGGGCCAGATAGATGACATTTGTCCCGTCCAGCATGGCGATCCGGACCGTCTCGCCCGAAAGCGTCGGGGCCTGTTCACAGAACCGGTAAAACTCCTGGACCTCGTCGAGGCGGCTGAGGTATGCCGCGCCCAGCTCCACCAACTTGCGGCCGAGGGTGAACTCCGCGCCCTGGCGGTTGATCAGCCTGGCCTCCTCGAGCGCGAGCAGGAGGTTGGAGGTTGAGGACTTTGGAATGCCCAGCTCCCTGGCCAGATCACTGAGCGTGAGGCGTCCGGTCGCGGATGCGGCCAGGGCTTCCAGCACGGCGGCGGCACGGGTGACAGCCGGCGCGGGTGACGCGCTCCCCAATCCGTCGGAGGTTCGGGAAACTCGGGAATCGGCCATGATTCTCCTTCAGGTATTGCGCGCATGTCGCCGCGCCACTCGTTCCATGCTGTCCAGTCAGCTGAACAGTAACCATCATAATGTCTGGCGCCGTGAATCGGTGCCCTGCTGAGACCGTTGACCCGCCGCTCCCACGGCAGCGGCCCCTATCTTGGGCCGCCGTCGTAGGCCGCCGGTCCGTCAGGCGGCAGACACCACGGGATTCGTCAGCTGGCCGATGCCTGCAATGTGGCACGTGACAGTGTCGCCGGGAACGATTGGCGCGCACTCGGCGGGGAATCCCGTCAGCACCAGGTCGCCCGGGTGAAGGGTCATGAAAGATGTCAGATAGGCGAGGATTTCCTCCACCCTCCAGCCGAGATCGGCGGAGCTGGCTGCCTTGAGCTCCAGACCGTTGTGGGTGATGCCGATCGCCGCGTCTTCACCCGTCAAATCCGTGACGATCCACGGCCCCACGGGTGTGAACGTGTCCTGGCTCTTGGCGCTGATCCACAGCTCGTCGGATTCCTGCAGGTCCCTGGCGGAGACGTCGTTGCCGATGGTGTAGCCCAGGACTGCTGTCATGGCGTTGCCGGGCGTCAGTCCTCGGACCCTGCTCCCGACGACGATTGTCAGTTCGGCTTCCGGCTCGACGCGGCCCACCCCCGGCCGGAGTTCAATGGCATCGCCCGGACCGACCACACTCGTCGCCGCCTTATGGAAAGCCTGCGGCGGAAGGTCGCGGCCCGCGCGGCCGGTATTGTGCGCCATGCCCAGGACGTTGGCCGGGACACTGGGCGCGAGGAACGTGAACGATGCCTCATCAACCGTCGCGCCGATTTCCCAGCCGCTGCGGGGCTGGCTGCCGGCATTGGCCGCGGAACCAGGGAACGGAGAGGTAGTTACCGTCCACACCCTGCCGGCCGCGCTGCCAAAGTCCCGTGCGTCGTTGGCGACGAAGAAGTATTCGTCGTCGGCAGCACGGGAAAGGGGGCGGACTCTGGCGATGCGGCGGGCACTTGTGGCGGTCATGAAAACATCCTAGGCGGCGGGGTCCCGGCGCCCGCGATTAGGCCATCGAATGGCGTAATCCTGCCGCGGTGAAACGCCGTCAGTGTTTCACAATTCCAAACGTTCACGGTATATTCGTTACAAGCCTTCCACCGCGGCATCCCCCAATAGTCGCGGTGGAAGGCTTTTCCAATGCCCGGGTGGCGCCGGCGTCCCGGACCGCCATCAGGAGCCGGCGGGACCGGCCGATTGATGCCAGTCCCGGCACCCTAGGCGGCGTCCGCGACGGCCTCCCGCAGCCGCCAGCCGCCGCCGAGGCCGTCCCGGATCAATTCCATGGTGGTCAGGGCCGATTCGCGGTTGCGGCCGAGCCTTGCCTGGATCTGCCAGACCTCGACGTCCACGCGGCTCAGGCCCTTGGGCATCCGGCGCTCGGCCTCCCACCAGCTGACCCGCTCGAACCAGCGCACGGGCTCGGCCCCGATCAACCATTCCCTGCCCCCGCGGACCACGGCCAACGGCCGCCCGTCCGGGCCTGTTTTCACCATTACGTGCTCCATGACCGTCACAGTAGGGTGGGGCACGGACATTTTAGTGGCCCGGATATTTTCGGTGCGCAGACCAGAGCGTAGACATTTCGGAGCCCAGACCGGCGCCGGACTCCGGGGTCGAGCGTCCCGGGTCCAGTGTCCCGGGCTCAGTCCCTACTCGCCGGCGTGAACAGCCACCACACGGGGCTGGCGCAAGCGGATGAAGACGTCGGCCGGCTGAGGGTTCTTGCCCGTCAACGTGATGCCGGAGATGCTGACGCCCTCGGGCATGAGAATGCTGTGGCGCACCAGTCCGTTTGATTTCCGAGACCAGGCCTGGCGGCTCAAGCCGAGCTTGGAGTTCCGCTTCAAACCCAGAGTGGACACATCCAGTTCATCGGCGCCCTGGAGATCATACGAGACCTCAGCAAAGCCGCCCTGGAGATTGGCTGCGGATTCGAATTCGAATTCGAATTCAACCAGCCCCGCATCGGCCTTCAGCGGAAACTTGAGAACGGTGTCCGCCGTGAGCTGCAGGGGCTCCGCATCTGACGCCGACAGCTCATGCATACCGGACTCGCCGGCGACTATGTCGTCGATCAGGCTCGGCCATTTTTCTGCGGAAACGTCTGCGGCCCGCACCACCGGCAGCTTCTCGAGACGCGCCAGTGAATCCGCAACGCGTTCATGCGGGGTCGAGTTCAGTGTCGAGTCCTGGTCACCGTGACGAATTTGAAAGAACATGTGATCGCTCGAGTCCAGGATGGTCGGCATCACAGTGTCGACCTTATGGTGATGGCCGGGCGTACTCACGATAAAGCGGCTCTCGCGCGGGTCGAAGGCCGACACAAACGCCATTCCCTGCGCAGACTTCGGGTGGTAGAACTCCCGAAGATTCACGAGTTCATGCTCCCCGCGATACGCCGTCAGGCCCAGGCCGAATGAGATCGCCATCCCAATGTGATTCGCGGACCGGTACCTTTCCAGGCACGTCAAGTAGTCCGCCGCGAGTACATCGTCGTCGTCGAGGCGGAACCACATCACGGGTTGGACATCGTCGTCCGCTGCGAATTTTCCGGTGAGATCTTCTTCAATGAGGGAGGTGACTTCCTCGATGCCGGTTCCGCGGACGGCTTTGTTCCACTCCACGGGAATCAGGAAGGGGTTTTCGCTGGCTGCAGCGAACAGCAGTTGCTTGTGGCGCTCCGGCAGCAGCTCGGAATAGAGGACGAAATGCTTGTAGTCGTGGTTCTCCGCCATGGCAGCAAGCGCGGGCACGGACTTCCCGAAGAACACATCGGCGCGCATCTGCAGGCGCTGTTCCGAGAAGAGGTAGTTCTTGTACTGCTCCTGGGTCTTGAAGACCCCGCTCCGAGACGTCTTCCATGACGGCGATCCGGGCGAGAAGAGACTGTAGCGTGTGACGCCGTAGAACATGGTGGTCCCCCAGGGGTTTCTCGGGTGCTGAACAAATCACCTAACTCTACCCGGTAGCCATCCTCTTGGGTGACACGGGGCCGTCGCCGCGTCATTGTTGACGACGACTAAAACCCGTCCGCGTTCGTCGCAGTCCATCGCAGCAACCGAAGACAAAACCCCGCCTTGCGGACCATGTGGTCCGGAAAGACGGGGTCTTCTGTGGTGGGTCCTACCGGGATCGAACCGATGACATCCACGGTGTAAACGTGGCGCTCTACCAGCTGAGCTAAAGACCCAAATCGCAGTTTCTGCGCCTCAGCGCTTCAACCAACGAACAGCTACTGTACCGGATGTTACCGGCCAAGCGCCAATCGGCCAGGCCGTCCCTACAGTGGCGGCAGCTCGCCGGCGAGCCACGCGAGGGCCCCGCTGACGCCTGCCTCCAGCTTGATGGTGGCGAGGCTGTCCCCGCGGGTCGGTCCCCTGTTGATGATGACCACGGCCTTGCCCTGCTTCGCCGCGTGGCGGACAAAACGCAGGCCGCTCATCACGGTGAGCGAGGAGCCGGCCACCAGGAGCGCCCGGGCGGCGTCGACCATGGCGTAGGAGCGCTCAACCCGGTCCTTGGGCACGTTTTCCCCGAAGTACACGAAGTCAGGTTTCAGGGTGCCGCCGCAGGCGGGGCAGCGGGCGACGACGAACGATTCAATCAGCCCGGCGTCCTCGACGGTGGCATCGGCGTCGGGGGCCATTTCCACCACCCCGGCGGCCTGCGCCCGTTCCAGGAACCCGGGGTTGAGTTCCTCCAGGACACCGGCCAGCATCCGGCGGCTGAAGCGCCGGTGGCAGTCCAGGCACACCACCTGGTCGAACCGGCCGTGCAGGTCCACCACATTGACGCTGCCGGCGTCTTCGTGGAGCCGGTCCACGTTCTGGGTGATAAGTCCGGTGAGCAGTCCCCGCTGCTCCAGCCGGGCTACCGCGGCATGGCCTTCATTGGGATCCGCCCTGCGCAGGTGCGACCATCCGATGTGGTTGCGGGCCCAGTAGCGTTGCCGGTTTCCCGGTTCGCCGATGAATTCCTGGTAGGTCATGGGGGTCCGGGGCGCGGCGCCGGGCCCGCGGTAGTCCGGGATGCCCGAGTCCGTGCTCAGGCCGGCGCCGGTCAGCACGGCGAACTGTCGCCCGGACAGGAGTCCGTGGATGTCCCGCAGGACTTCGAGTTCCCTGCCCTGGAGCTCCACTGAAGTAGCGCCGCCGGTCCCGGCGGCCGTGACCGGCGGGAGGCTGGCAAACCCGGTCATGCCGATTCCCGGCCGCCGCTGCCTCACCGGATCAGTTCCCGCCGAGTCCCGCGAGGGCAGCCCGGTATTCGGCGAGGTCCCGGGCCTGGCCGCGTGGGTTCACCACGACGTAGCGGACGATTCCCGCCGCGTCGATGATGAAGGTGCCGCGCAGTGCCATGCCGCTCTCAGCGTCGAACACCCCATAGGCCGAGGCCACGGCGCCGTGCGGCCAGAAGTCGGCGAGCAGGTCGAAGCCGTAGCCTTCCTTTTCGGCATAGGCCCGCTGGGCGAACTTGCTGTCCACCGAGACCGCCAGCACGGCGGCATCGGCATCCTCGAACAGCGCAAGGTTGTCCCGGATTTCGCACAGTTCCCCGGTGCAGATGCCGGAGAAAGCGAACGGGTAGAAGACGATGACGACATTGCGGCCGCGGAAGTCCGAGAGGCGCACCGGCTCGCCGAATTGATTGGCGAGCTCGAAATCCGGGGCGGCATCGCCGACGCCGGGAACGGGCGCCACGGCGGCCGGCGCGGCGGCCCCGTGCTGGACCGCTTGGGTCACTTGTTTTTCCGCGTGACCAATCGGGTGGCGCTCCAGTCCTTCGAGACACCGGCGGAGGTGGTGTAGTGGAGTCCTGCGGTGGGCGCGGCATCCTGGATGTCGGCGGGCGACACGTAGCCGTCCCGCCCGGACTTGGGAGTCAGGACCCAGACAACGCCGCCCTCGGTGAGAGTCGTCAGCGAATCGACCAGCGTGTCGACTAGGTCTCCGTCACCTGCCCGCCACCAGAGAATGGCGGCGTCGACCACCTCGTGATCGTCCTCATCGAGAAGCTCAGAGCCCGTGAGATCTTCGATATCGTCCCGCAAGTCGAAGTCGACATCGTCGTCATAACCGAATTCCTGAATCAGGTCCCCGTCTTTGAAACCCAGTTTCTCCGCCACATTTACCGAAGTGGCGGCGTCGGCCTCGCTCACGTGTTGCTCCTATGCTTTTTGAATTGCTTCATGTTTTCAATGGCACTAGTGATTTCCATTACTCCAAGCCAACACCCTTTGGGCTCTCGCTTCAAGCTGTTGGCACCGCGATCCGCCATATTCTGCGTCACACAGGGCGATCCGGAGGCTGCCGGGCAGCGCTTCGTCACACAACCAGTATGCCCGTGAAATACGGCGGCGGGTCCATACGGCGGCTACGCATCCGTCAGCCCGCACGGCTAGAGTGGCTGATGACGACTACGCCTGCGCGGGCAACCGCCCGGCTGACACAGGCAGGCGTACCGTGATTGGACCTTGCCCGGCGCATACGACCGGGCTGTTGTAACCGATATGTCGCACACGTCGCGTTCACGCCAGGCAGTCACCCTGCCCGGAGCTGAGGGTGCCGATAGATGCGCTCAAAGAGAGGTTGGACGTGGCTGCAGGAGAAGATACCTCCCATATCCTCAGCGGGTTGACAAACCAGCTGCCTGATCGTGATCCGGAAGAGACCGCCGAATGGCTGGAGTCCCTGGATACCCTGATTCAGGAACAAGGCACCGAGCGTGCCCAGTACATTATGCGCAGCCTGCTCCAGCGGGCCGGGGCGCAGAGCGTGGGTGTTCCGATGGTCACCACCACGGACTACGTCAACACCATCCCGGTGGACCAGGAAGCGGAATTCCCGGGCGATGAGGAGATCGAACGCACGTACCGGGCCTGGCTGCGCTGGAATGCCGCGGTGATGGTGCACCGGGCGCAGCGGGCGGACATCGGCGTCGGCGGGCACATCTCCACCTACGCCGGGGCCGCG
>NZ_JBFUAF010000041.1:0-8026 GCF_056406415.1 Arthrobacter sp. P1_C12_2
GGTGCGTCAGGTGCCCGCCGTGCGCCAGGTTCAGGCCCATGATGGTGTCGCCCGGACGGATCAGGGCGTGCATGACGGAGGCGTTGGCCTGCGCGCCGGAGTGCGGCTGGACGTTCGCGTACTCCGCGCCGAACAGGGCCTTGACCCGGTCGATGGCGAGCTGCTCGATCACGTCAACGTGCTCGCAGCCGCCGTAGTAGCGCTTGCCCGGGTAGCCCTCGGCGTACTTGTTGGTCAGCACGGAGCCCTGCGCCTGCATCACGGCCCTGGCCGTGTGGTTCTCCGAGGCGATCATTTCCAGCCCGTCGCGCTGGCGGGTGAGCTCGGCGTCGATCTTCGCGGCGATCTCCGGATCCAGTGCGGACAGGTCCGCGTCCAGGCTCGCGGAAACGACCTGCTCAAACGCGGTAGTGACCGCTCCCGTTGCGGGGCTCACAGCTCGCCGCCGTTCTTGGACGCGTACTCCTGGGCCGAGAGCAGGGGGCCGTCCGATTCGGCGGCGACCTTGAACAGCCAGCCGGCACCGTACGGATCGCTGTTGATCAGTGAGGGGTCGTCGACGACGGCGGGGTTGGTTTCGGTGACCTCGCCTGTGACGGGGGCATAGAGGTCCGAGACCGACTTGGTCGACTCAACCTCACCGCAGGTCTCCCCCGCGGTCACCGCGGAGCCGACCTCGGGCAGGTCCACGTAGACGATGTCGCCCAGGGCGTCCGTGGCGACGGCGGAGATACCGATGGACACGACGTTCCCGGCCTCCCGTGCGACCCACTCGTGCTCGTCGGAGTACTGCAGTTCAGGGGCAACTTTTGTCATGTGTTTTTCCTTTACGTTTGAAAAATCGTGGGGCCGCAACAGTTGCGGCTGGGTTACGCGGCGGGACTCGCCATCTTCCGCGTGCTCGGTCGCGAAGGCGCCCGCTGGGCGGACGCGACGCTCCCTTAGACGCACGCTTCCAGATGCCGCGCCCCCGCCGCTAATATCCAGTTCAGTTTTCGGGGCCAACCATTCTCCGGAAAGAACCCGTGGCCCTTCTTATTCTTCTAGGGCCTGGCTGCTCCGCGGCTTTAAGGGTGTCATCAAGCTCAACCCCCAATGATCGAGCTTGCCCTAGGGCACGGTTGTGACAAGCCAACCCTCGGTAGGCGGTTAATCCCCCAGCACCTTTGGCTTTCGAAGGCGCCGGTCCCCGCTGGCCCCTTGTGGTCGGTTGTACTAAAAGGTGAGCCGCCCTTGAGGGGCCGGCTGGCCGCGGTTTTCGAAAGCGTGCGTCTAAGCGAGGAACGAGCGAGCACGCGTGAAAACTGGGGCTAGCCGGTCCCGGAGCCGGGTACCGCTGAGGTACCCGGGCCCCGCGGGACTACTTGACGCGCTTGTAGAAAGGCAGTGCGACCACTTCGAACGGCTCGGCCTTGCCGCGGAGGTCGATGTCCAGGGCAGTGCCGGGCTCGGTGAGCTCGACGTCGACGTAGGCCATCGCGACCGGGTAGCCGAGGGTGGGGCTGGGCTGGCCGGAGGTGACTTCGCCGACGACGTTCCCGTCCTTGAGGACCGGGTAGTGGCCGCGGCCTGCCCGGCGTCCGAGGCCCTTGAGCCCGACGAGTTTGCGGCCCGTAGTGGCGCCAGCACCGGATTCTTTCTTGGCGGCGAGGGCGGCCTTACCGATGAAGTCGCCTTCCTTGGACAGCGCGACGACCGGGCCCAGGCCGGCGGCGAACGGATCGCCCTCGAGCGAGAGCTCGTTGCCGTAGAGCGGCATGCCGGCCTCGAGGCGGAGCGAGTCGCGGGACGCGAGCCCGGCGGGGGTCAGCTCGCCGTCTTCGGCGACGGCGACGAGCGCCTGCCAAAGGGCTGCGGCGGCGTCGTTGGCGACGAAGATCTCGAAGCCGTCTTCGCCGGTGTAGCCCGTGCGGGCCAGCAGCAGGTCCTGGCTGGCGCCGCCGAACATGAACGGGACGTCCACGGCGGCGTAGTACTTCAAGCCGGTGACGAGCTCGTGCTGCGCGGCGGGGACCAGGCGGAGCAGGATCTCCTGGGCCTTGGGTCCCTGCACGGCGATCAGCGAGGTCTCGGCGGACGCGTCCTGGACGGTGACGTCGAAGTTGACGGCACGATCGGCCAGGGCCGCGGCCACGACCTTGGCGTTGCCGGCGTTGGGGACCACGAGGAACTTGTCAGTGCCGTCGGCGCCCGCCGCGCGGCGGTAGGTGATGAGGTCGTCGATGATGCCGCCGTCCTCGTTGCAGATCAGCGAGTACTTGGCCTTGCCAATGGCCATCGCGGAGATCTTGCCCACGAGGGCGTAGTCCAGGAAGGCTGCGGCGTCGGGGCCGGTGACCCAGACTTCGCCCATGTGGGAAAGGTCGAACAGGCCCGCGGACTTGCGGACGGCGTGGTGCTCGGCGAGTTCGGAGCTGTACTTCAGCGGCATCTGCCAGCCGCCGAAGTCCGTGAAGGAGGCGCCGAGCTTCTTGTGCTCTTCGTACAGGGCCGTGTAGTTCTCAGTCATCGTTGGCTGTCCTTAGTTGGCGGAGTCGTCGGAGTGGTCCTCGAAGTCCTCGAGGGGAGGGCAGGAACAGATCAGGTTGCGGTCCCCGGCTGCACCGTCGATGCGGCCGACCGGCGGGAAGTACTTGTCCTGCTTGAGCGTGTGGACCGGGAATACGGCCTGCTCACGCGGGTATTCGCGGGTCCAGTCGGTGCTGATGACGGCGGCGGCGGTGTGGGGTGCGTTGCGCAGCGGGCTGTGCTCCACGGTGAAATCGCCGTGGGCCACCTGGTCGATCTCGGCGCGGATGGCGACCATGGCCGTGATGAAACGGTCGATCTCGCCTAGGTCCTCGGATTCGGTGGGCTCCACCATCAGGGTGCCGGCCACCGGGAACGCGAGGGTGGGGGCGTGGAAACCGTAGTCGATCAGACGCTTGGCCACGTCCTCGGCCGTCACGCCGGTCTTGGCCGTGAGTTCGCGCAGGTCCAGGATGCACTCGTGCGCCACCAGGCCGCCTTCGCCGGTGTAGAGCACCGGGAAGGAGTCGTTCAGGCGGGCCGCGATGTAGTTCGSCGCGAGCAGGGCCGACTTGGTGGCCTCGGTGAGGCCCCGGCCGCCCATGAGCTTCACGTAGGCCCAGGAGATCGGCAGGACGCCGGCCGAGCCGTAGCGGGAGGCGGAGATCGGGGTGCCGTCGGCGCCGTTGGCCGGGTCCGCGGCGTTGCCCGGCATGAACGGGGCGAGGTGGGCCTTGGCCGCGACCGGGCCGACGCCCGGTCCGCCGCCGCCGTGCGGGATGCAGAAGGTCTTGTGCAGGTTCAGGTGCGAGACGTCGCCGCCAAACATGCCCGGCTGGGCCAGACCCACGAGCGCGTTCAGGTTGGCGCCGTCGATGTAGACCTGGCCCCCGGCGGCGTGGATCGCGTCGCAGACCTCGCGGACGTCGGCGTCATACACCCCGTGGGTGGACGGGTAGGTGATCATGATGCAGGACAGCGCGTCCTTGTTCGCCTCGATCTTGGCGGTCAGGTCCGCGTGGTCGATCGTGCCGTCCGAAGCCGTGGCCACCACCACGACCTTCATGCCGGCCAGCACCGCGGAGGCCGCGTTCGTGCCGTGCGCGGAGGCCGGGATCAGGCAGACGGTGCGCTGGGCGTCACCGCGGGAGAGGTGGTAGCCGCGGATCGCCAGCAGGCCCGCGAGCTCGCCCTGGGAACCGGCGTTCGGCTGGATCGAGACCTGGTCGTAGCCGGTGATCTCGGTCAGCTGGGCCTCGAGGTCCTCGATCAGTTCGCGCCAGCCGGCGGTCTGTGATTCCGGGGCGAACGGGTGGATGGAGGCGAACTCCGGCCAGGAGATGGCTTCCATCTCGGCCGTGGCGTTCAGCTTCATGGTGCACGAACCCAGCGGGATCATGGTCCGGTCCAGGGCCAGGTCACGGTCTGAGAGGCGGCGGATGTAGCGCAGCAGCTGGGTCTCGGAACGGTGCGTGTTGAACACCGGGTGCTGCAGGTAGTCGGAGGTGCGCTCGACGGCGGGGTCCAGGCCGAACCCTTCAGCCGTGTCGGTCACCGACGCGCCGAAAGCGGCGATGACGTCGGCGACGATGTCCACTGTCGTGGCCTCATCGGCGGAGATGCCGACGGTGTCGCCGTCGATGGCGCGCAGGTTGACGCCCTTGGCGTCGGCGGCCGCGATGATCTCGGCTGCCCGGCCCGGCACGGAGACGGTGATGGTGTCGAAGAAGGAGGTGTGCAGCACGTCCAAACCTGCGGCCTTCAGGGAAGCTGCGATGGTCTTGGCGTGGACGTGGACCGACTGGGCGATTGCCTTCAGCCCGTCGGGGCCGTGGTAGACGGCGTAGAAGGAAGCCACGATGGCCAGCAGGGCCTGGGCGGTGCAGATGTTGGAGGTGGCCTTCTCACGGCGGATGTGCTGCTCGCGGGTCTGCAGGGCCAGGCGGTAGGCCGGGACGCCGGCGTTGTCCTTGGAGACACCCACGAGGCGGCCGGGCATGGAGCGCTCAAGGCCCTTCTGCACGGCCATGTAGGCCGCGTGCGGGCCGCCGAAGAACAGCGGCACGCCGAAGCGCTGGGCGGAGCCGACGGCGATGTCAGCACCCTGCTCGCCCGGGGACGTGATGAGCGTCAGGGAGAGGAGGTCGGCGGCGACGGTGACGAGGGCGCCGCGTTCCTTGGCGTCGGCGATCACGGCGGTGTGGTCGAACACGCGGCCGGAAACGCCCGGCTGCTGCAGGACGATGCCGTTGATGACGCCCTCGGGCAGGCCCTTGGAGAGGTCGGCGACCTCGACCTCGAAGCCGAGGGCTTCGGCGCGGCCTTTGACGATCGCGATGGTCTGCGGGAGGCAGTCGGCGTCGAGGACGGTCTTGCCGTCGTGGGCCGTCTTGTTCTTGTTGGCGCGGCGCATCATCAGAACGGCCTCGGCGACGGCAGTGGCTTCGTCCAGCAGCGAGGCGTTGGCGATCGGCAGGCCGACCAGGTCCTGGACCATGGTCTGGAAGTTCAGCAGCGCCTCGAGCCGGCCCTGGGAGATCTCCGGCTGGTAGGGCGTGTACGCGGTGTACCAGGCCGGGGCTTCGAGGATGTTGCGGCGGATCACCGGCGGGGTGAGCGTGTCGTAGTAGCCCTGGCCGATCATCTGCACGGCGGTCTTGTTCTTCGAGGCCAGCTTGCGTAGCTCGGCGAGGACTTCCACTTCGCTGAGGGCCGCGGCGAGCGCAAGGTCGGCGTCCTGACGGATGTCCTTCGGAACGGCGGTGTCCACCAGGGCGTCGACGGTGTCGTAGCCGACAGCCTTCAGCATGGCGTCGACGTCGGCCTGGCGGCGGGCGCCAATGTGCCGGTCAACGAAGGACGTGGAGGCTGGGGTAACAGTCACAAGGAACTCCATAACTCAGGCGGCGCAGGGTACGCCACATTGATTTGGGTTCCTCCCCGCTCTGTATTGGACCTGAGAGTTTCCGCGCAGCCTGCGATTCAGGGACTCCGCTTGCACCGTCGGTGAGCACGGCACGTCCGGGACACGCCTGCTACTTTCCAGAGTTGCCTTGCCGCGGCGGTACATGGGCCTGAGAGATTCCTGGGGAGGATTTGCTCCTACGGCGCCTGCTTGTACCTACTTGCAGGGCTCTCCCGCCGCAGATCAAAGGCGTATTCAATTGGGGGTGACAACAGTCACAGCTCTTATTGTCCTACGCCGGGCGCGCGTCCGCAAACTCCCTCCCGGCGGTGGACCCAGGTTACGGGCGGCGGGCGTCAGCCGCGCAGGCGCTCGACGGCGGCCAGGAGGCTCCGGACATCCGCCTCAACCTCCGGCAGCGGCCCGCCGGGCCCCCGGGCCAGCATGGCGTTGAAATACAGTCCGTCCCCCATGTACAGGACGGCCTTCGCCATGGCGGGTCCGACGTCGGCCGCCAACAGTTCCAGCCAGCTCGCCTGGGCGGCGGCGAAGCGGCGGAGGGTCTCCCCGTGCGCCACCTCGGCGAGCCGCGTTGCCGCCACGAAAACCCGGTCCATGGGGGTATCCGCCCACACCGAGGACTTGATGAAGTAGGCGGCCGCCCCTTCGGGGGCCTCCCCCATGGCAGCAACATCCGCAGCCAGATGCCGGTCCAGCCGTTCGAGCAGGACCGCGATCATCGCCTCCTTGGTCGGGAAGTGGTAGAGCAGGCCGCCCTTGGAAACGCCGGCCCGGCGCGCGACGGCGTCCAGTGTGGCAGCGCGTTCACCGACTTCGATGAGCAGAGATTCGAAGGCATCGAGGACGGCCTCGCGGGCGACGGGTTTCCTGGGCATGCCTCCCATCATGCCTGTCCTGTCGCGCATTTCTTAACTGTACCGTCCAGACGGTATAGTTACGTTGATGAGCATTCCATCGATCACCGCAGCCACCAGCACTACGGCAGCCACCGACCCCCGGGCACCGTGGCGTGACTGGGTGGCGCTTGCCCTGCTGATGTTCCCCGTCCTGCTCGTGGCCGTGGACAACACGGCCCTGACGTTCGCCCTGCCGGCCATCGCCAGCAGCCTGGCCGCCTCCGGCGTCGAACTGCTCTGGATCGTCGATGCCTATCCCCTGGTCCTGGCCGGACTCCTGGTCGCGATGGGCAGCCTGGGCGACAGGATCGGCCGGCGCCGGCTGCTCTTCGTCGGCAGCGCGGGCTTTGCCGCGGTTTCGGCCGTGACGGCGTTCGCGCCGAGCGCCGAATGGCTGATCGCCGGCCGCGCCGGGCTTGGCCTGTTCGGCGCCATGCTCATGCCGTCCACGCTGTCGCTGATCCGGAACATTTTTCCGCAGCCCAACCGGCGCAGGCTCGCGGTGGCGATCTGGGCCGCTGGCTTCTCCGGCGGCGCCGCCCTGGGCCCGATTGCCGGCGGCTGGCTGGTGGAACATTTCTGGTGGGGCGCCGTCCTCCTGATCGCGGTGCCGATCATCCTGCCCCTGCTGCTGCTCGGCCCTGCACTGATCCCGGAATCCCGCGACCCGAAGCCGGGCCGCGTGGACGTGCCGAGCATGGTCTTGTCCCTGCTGGTCATGGTGCCCGTGGTCTACGGGATCAAGACCCTCGCCACCCACGGGCCTGCCCCGGAGGCCTTCGCGAGCATCGGTGCCGGCCTGCTCATGGGTTATGTGTTCATCCGGCGGCAGCGCGCACTTGCCCGCGGGGAGGGCACCGCGCCGATGCTCGATGTCAGCCTCTTTGGCAACCGAATCTTCAGTACGGCCATCATTGCCAACGTCCTGGCGCTGTTCTCCTTCAATGGCTTCATCCTCTTCCTGGCCCAGCATCTGCAGCTGCTGGAGGGCCAGTCCCCTTCGGCCTCCGGCGTCGCCATGGTCCCGGCCCTCATCGCCACAGTCGTCGCGGGGCTGCTCGTGGTCCCGCTGGTGCGCAAGGTGCGCCCTGGTTTTGTGGTGGCCGGCGGTCTGCTGCTGAGCGCGGCGGGCTATTTCCTGGTGGCGTTCGGCGACCACAGCCATGGCCCGTCACTGCTCCTGGCCGCGCTGATGGTTCTCTGCCTCGGAGTGGGTGCCGCGGAAACGATCTCGAATGACCTGATCCTGGGCGCTGCGCCCGCCAACAAGTCGGGGGCCGCCGCCGCCATCTCGGAGACCGGCTATGAAGTGGGGTCCCTGCTGGGCACCGCGATCCTGGGCTCGATCCTGACGGCCTCCTACCAGGGCAATCTCCGGCTCCCCGCGGGCGTGTCCGAGCTCGCCCCGGCCGCCGCCACCCGCCAAGCCGGTGAAACCCTCGCAGGCGCGGTGGATCTGGCCCGGATGCTGCCGGCTCCCCTGGCGGAGGCAGTGACAGCGGCCGCACGCTCCGCCTTCGACTCTGGCGTGCACGTCACGGCGTCAATTGCGTTGGTCCTGATGTCCGGGGCCTGCGTCCTCGCCGCCGTCGTCCTAAGGTCGGTGCCCAAGGCCAAATAGCGGGCACGGCCGCCGTCGTCAGCGTCAAGAGGTTCCAGCCCCTAAGACGTTCCAGCCCTTAAAACAGCAGCGTCC
>NZ_JBFUAF010000042.1:0-7149 GCF_056406415.1 Arthrobacter sp. P1_C12_2
GGTCAAGGACGGCGTCCCGCTGCTCTACTTCGACGAGGTCGACTACGACGAGAACGGCACCCCGGTGCTCGCCTCTTTCGAATGGCACACCAGCGACGTCTTCGAGATGTGGCTCAACCGGCGCGCACAACCGCCAGCCCACCGCACCGAGACCGCCCCGGCTCTCGCTGAGGCGCAGTCCTAAATCACTCGGTGAACGGCCGGGCACGCTCCCCAGCGTGCCCGGCCGTCCCCATTCTCAAGGTAGTCCGGACCGGCTAGCCGATCAGCGCCAACACCGCCCCGGCGGCAACAACACCGCCCGCTTCGGTGCGGACGTCAGTGACGGTGCCGTCCCGGTGCGCGGAGACCTGGGTTTCCATTTTCATGGCTTCAAGGACCACCACCGGGTCCCCGGCAGAGACCTCGGCGCCGGGCTCGACGAGCCACTTCACCACGGTCCCGGCCATGTCGGCGCGCAGCTCGCCGGGGTCGGCAGCGGCAGCGCCGCCGTCGGGCACTGCTTCCAACGACAGCCCGGCGGGCAGCGGACCTCCGGACAGCGTCCGATTGGACAGCGCCCAGCCGTCCAGCAGATCGGCCGGAAGGCCGACGGCGAGGCGCCGTCCGTCCACGTCGACGGTGATGGTGCGGCGTTCGCCACCGGGGGCGGTGGTGCTGTAGTCGGGGTCGGCGGAGATCGAGACATTGTCCGCGAAGTCGGTTTCGATCCAGCGGGTGTGGATGCCGAGCCCGTCCTCGGAGGTGAAGTCCGGGGACTCCAGCACGGCCCGGTGGAACGGCAGCACGGTGGCGACGCCGGTGATCCGCATTTCGGCGAGGGCCCGGCGGGCGCGGCGCAGGGCCTGCTGCCGGTCCGCGCCGGTGACGATCAGCTTCGCGAGCAGGGAGTCGAACTGGGGCGCGACGAAGGAACCGGAGCGGACGCCGGTATCGAGGCGGATGCCCGGGCCGGTGGGGCCGACGAACTCGCCGATGGTGCCCGGCGAGGGCAGGAAGCCGCGGCCCACGTCCTCGGCGTTGAGCCGGAATTCGAAGGCGTGTCCACGCGGTGCCGGGTCCTCGGTCAGGCGCAGCGGCTCCCCCGCGGCGATCCGGAACTGTTCCTGGACGAGGTCGATCCCCGTAGTTTCCTCGGTGATGGGGTGCTCCACCTGGAGCCGCGTGTTGACCTCGAGGAATGCCACCGTGCCGTCCGCCGCGACCAGGAATTCCACCGTGCCGGCGCCGGAGTAGCCGGCCTCCCGGCAGACGGCCTTGGCGGCGTCGTAAATCAGCTTGGTCTGCTCTTCGCTGAGGAACGGTGCGGGAGCCTCCTCCAGGAGCTTCTGGTGCCGGCGCTGCAGGGAGCAGTCGCGGGTTCCGACGACGACGACGTTGCCGTGCGTGTCCGCCAGGACCTGAGCCTCGACATGGCGCGGACGGTCCAGATAGCGCTCCACGAAGCACTCGCCCCGGCCGAAGGCGGCAACTGCTTCACGGACGGCGGAGTCGAAGGCTTCCTCGACCTCGTCGATGACCCGGACCACCTTCATGCCGCGGCCCCCGCCGCCGAAAGCGGCCTTGATGGCGATCGGCAGGCCGTGCTGTTCGGCGAAGGCCCGGGCCTCGGCAGCCGTGTCGACGGGACCGTCGCTGCCGGCCACCAGGGGTGCGCCGGCCCGGACGGCCGCGTCGCGGGCCGTGATCTTGTTGCCGAGCAGCCGGATCGCGTCCGGCGTCGGACCGATCCAGGTCAGTCCGGCGTCCAGGACCGCCTGGGCGAAGTCGGCGTTCTCGGAGAGGAAGCCGTAGCCGGGGTGGACGGCGTCCGCACCGGACTCGGCCGCCACGTCGAGGAGCTTGGGGATGTTCAGGTACGTGTCCGCGGGCGAGTTGCCATCCAGGCTGAAGGCAACATCTGCGGCGGAGACGTGCAGGGCGTCGGCGTCGATGTCGGCGTACACGGCGACGGACGCCAGCTGCGCGTCGTCGCAGGCCCGGGCTATGCGGACCGCGATTTCTCCACGGTTGGCGATCAGGACCTTGCGCATCAGTTACTCGCTTCTTCTTCGGTGGTGGTGGCTTCGGTAGTGCCGTGTTCGGTGGTGGCGGATTCGGCCCAGCGGAAGCGGATCTTGCCGCCGATGGGTACCTGCGCGGCGAGGTCCAGTTGGGAGTCGACCACCACGGCGATCACCGGGTAGCCGCCGGTGATGGGGTGGTCGGCCAGGAAGAGTACGGGCAGGCCCTCCGGCGGGACCTGCAGGGCGCCCGCCACGGTGCCTTCGCTGGGCAGTTCGCCCTGGCGGCTGCGTTGCAGCGGGGTCCCGTCCAGCCGCATGCCGACCCGGTTGGACTGCGGCAGCACGGACCAGTCCTGGGCGGTGAAGGAGTCCAGTGCCGCCTGGTCGAACCAGTCGGCGCGGGGGCCAGGTACGACGTCGAGGACGGTCACCCCGGTGCCCGGGTAGTCGGGCTGGAGTTCGGGAGCCCCGACGACGCCGGACTCGGCTTCTCCGCCGGCGGCCAGACGTTGCCCGGCGGCCAGGGGCGCCGGACCGATCCCGGACATCGTGTCCGTGGAGCGGCTGCCCAGCACCGGCGGGGCATCCACCCCGCCGCGGACCGCGAGGTAACTGCGGAAGCCGCTCCGCGGCGCACCGAGGCTGAGCGTTTCGCCGTCGAGCAGCGCGAAGGGAGTGGCCACCGGCACGGTGCGCTGCCATGTATCGCCGGCGTCATCCGGCGCCGACGCGATGCTCAGTTCCGACGGCGCGCCGGCGACGGCGAGGACCTGGTCCCCCACGGCCTGGACCTTAAGGCCTCCGGCGACGGTCTCAATGGCGGCCGCGGCGGGGGCGTTGCCGACGAGGCGGTTGGCCCGGCGCAGCGAGGCCCGGTCCAGCGCGCCGGCGGCGGAGACGCCCAGGCCGGAGTGGCCGTCCCGGCCGAGGTCCTGGATCAGGCTCTGCAGGCCCGGTGAAACGATCCGGAGTCCGCGGGCGGCGTCTGCGGCAGCCGGTTCCGGCGCGGTGCCGGCATCCTCGGCCGCGGGCTCTGCGACTGTCTCCCCGACTGCTTCTGCGGCTGAGTCTGCGACGAGCACCGCATCCCGGACGGGGCGGAACTGCACCCGGTGGCCGGGGGCCGCCAGGGCGGGCTGGTCCCGGTCCAGGTCCCACATCCGGGCGGTGGTGCGCCCGATCAGCTGCCAGCCGCCCGGGGAACGGCGCGGGTACACGGCCGAATAGTTGCCGGCCAGCGCCACGGAACCTGCGGGCACGGCGGTGCGCGGCGAGCTGCGGCGGGGCACTTCCAGCTGCTGGTTCTCCCCCACCATGTACCCGAATCCGGGGGCAAAGCCGGCGAAGGCCACGGTCCAGACCTGGCCGGAATGGGCGGCGATCACGCCCTCCGTTCCGAGGCCGGTGAGCCGCCCGACCTCGGCGAGGTCCTCGCCGTCGTACACGGTGTCGATGACCACCAGCTCGCCGTCGAGCTGCACAGGTGCGGTGAGGTCGAGCTGCAGCAGCCGGGCGCCGATGCGCCGGGCCGAGGCCGGGGAATCTGCCTTGACCAGGACGGTCTCGGCCGCGGCCAGGACGTCCTGCTGGCCCGGCAGCGGCTTCTCCAGCAGCAGCGCCTGCAGGGCAAGTACGTCCTGGGTGCCGGAGAGTTCGGCCAGGACCGCGCGGGTTCCCACAGCCCGCACGGAGCGGACCTTGTGGGCTGCGGGCTCTTGTGCCTTCAGGGGTTCCCCTGCTGTCTCAATCACGAGTTGCCTCAATCATTGTTCCGGTGAAATCATGCCGGCGGACAGGATCCGCTGAAGAAGATCCGACGTGCTCAGGCGCGGGCTTCCTGCAGGAGCCGCTCTTCTTCGTCGGTATGCGGGTTGCGCCCGATGGCCAGCCCGATCACCGTCACGATCGAGGCGACCGCGAGGTAGCCGGCGATCAGGAACCAGTTGCCGCTGGCAGCGAAGAGGGCAGTGAAAACCAACGGTGCGATGGCGCCGCCGACCACGCCGGCAAGCGTGTAGGCCAGCGAGCTGCCGGCGTAGCGCAGCCGGGCCGGGAACTGTTCGGTGATGTAAGCAGCCTGCGGGCCGTACATGAAGGCGTGGAAGGCCAGCCCGATCACGATGCCGATGGTCAGCGTGGTGACCGACTTGTCCTGGATCATGACGAAGAACAGCGGGATGTACACGGCGGTTCCGACGGCGGCGATGCCGTATACGAGGCGGCGGTTGACGCGGTCCGTGAGGGCGCCCGCCGCGGGGATCAGGACCAGCTGGAAGGCGGAGCCGATCAGGATGGCGGTCAGTACGTTGCTGGTGCTCATGCCCAGTTCCTTGGTGGCGTAGACGGCCATGAAGACGGTGAGCAGGGAGTACAGCACGTCCGGGCTAATGCGGGACAGGGCGGCGGCCACGAGGGCGCGCGGCTCCTTGGTGAAGACCTCCTTGATGGGGGCCTTGGGCTGTTCGCCGTGGGCCTGGATGGCCTTGAAGACGGGGGTTTCCTCGAGCTTGAGCCGGATCAGCAGGCCGAAGGCCACCAACACGGCCGAGGCGAGGAAGGCCACGCGCCAGCCCCAGGAGAGGAAGTCTTCGTTGCTGAGCGTCGCGGCGAGCACGGCCAGGACGCCGTTGGCCATCAGGTTGCCGGCGGGCGGGCCGATCTGCGCGGCGGAAGACCAGAAGCCGCGCCGCTTGGCGTCGCCGAATTCGCTCGAGAGCAGGACGGCACCGCCCCACTCGCCGCCGACGCCGATGCCCTGCGCCAGACGAAGCAACACGAGGATGATGGGTGCGGCTATACCGATGGTGGCGTAGCCCGGGAGCGCGCCGATCAGCACGGTTGCGATGCCGATCAGCAGCAGGGTGGTCACGAGGACGTGCTTGCGGCCGATCTTGTCACCGAGCCGGCCGAAGATCACGCCGCCGATGGGACGGGCGAGGTAGCCCACCGCAAAGGTCGAGAAGGACAGCAGCAGCCCGACGTATTCGTCGTTGCCCGGGAAGAAGACCTTGGGGAACACCAAGGCCGAGGCCACGGAGTAGATCGCGAAGTCGTAGTACTCCAGCGAGGTGCCGGTGAGGCTCGCGACGTAGGCCTTGAGGGCACCGGGCGGGATCCTCCTCTTGCCGGCGGCCGGGGTGGCCTGATGCGGTGCTGCAGTCATGATTTCCTCCAGGTGTGCGGGGTGCTGCCTGTTGCTTGGGTTTAAGTGGTTGGTCCCGGTGGAACCGGGTACGAAGCGGTGAAGCTGCGGCCTAGACGAAGGCGGCGGTGGTGATGTTCGCGGCGTTGAGCGCTTCGCGGACAGCAGCGGCCATGGCGACGGCCCCTGGGGAGTCACCGTGCACGCAGATGCTTTCGGCGCGGATTTTCAGGATGGAGCCGTCGATGGTGCGGATGGCTGAATCGGTTGCCATCCGGAGGACGTGCTCAGTGACGAGAGCGGGGTCCTCCAGTACGGCTCCGGGGAGCGCACGGGATACGAGGGTGCCGTCCGGGTTGTAGGCCCGGTCCGCGAAGGCTTCAGTGACCGCGCGGAGGCCGGCGGCCTCGGCCAGGCGCAGCACTTCCGAGCCCGGCAGGCCCAGTATGGGCAGGTTCGGGTCAACGGATTTCACGGCGTCGACGACGGCCTTCGCCTGTGCGGTGTGCGAGACGATCGCGTTGTAGAGGCCGCCGTGCGGCTTGACGTATTTGACCGTGCCGCCCTCGACGGCGGCCAGCGCCTGCAGCGCACCGATCTGGTAGACGACGTCGTCGGCCAGTTCGATCGGGTCGATGTCCAGGAAGCGGCGGCCGAAGCCGGCCAGATCGCGGTAGCCGACGTGGGCGCCGATCACGACGCCGGCGGCAACCGCCTCGCGGCAGGTCCGGCGGATGACGCTGGGGTCACCCGCGTGGAATCCGCAAGCCACGTTGGCGCTGGAGACCGAGCGGAACATCGCTGTGTCGTCGCCTAGGGTCCAGCGTCCGAAAGACTCGCCAACGTCGCTGTTCAGGTCGATGGTTGCCATTTGTGATCCTCGTCTCATGATAGCCCCCTACTAGGATGCATCAATTTCTCCGATTGTTCAACAATCCGACGATTCAACATTGGGACAATCGTGTAGATTCGGCACTATGACGACTTCCGATTCGGCTGCCGGCTCCGCCCTCGGCGCGGCTGCGGCGCGGCTGCGCGTGGCCGTTCCCTCCGTGGCGGACCGGGTGGCGGCTGAACTGCGCCTGCAACTGGCGGAGGGCCTGCTCCTGCCGGGAGCCCGGCTCACCGAGTCGACCATCGCCGAAGACCTGGGCGTTTCCCGCAACACTGTCCGCGAGGCCTTCGCCGAACTGGCGGCCGAGCGATTGGTGGTCCGGCACCCGAACCGCGGCGTCTTCGTGGCCAGCCTCGAGGCCGGCGACATCCACGACGTCTACACGGTGCGCCGCGCCATTGAAGTCAGTGCGATCCGCGGCGGTGGCAGCCCGGAGCGCGTGGCCGCGGTCCGCGCTGCCGTGGAAGAGGGCAAGGCCGCCGCCGCCGCCAATGACGAGGAAGGCCTGGGCAGCGCCAACCAGCATTTCCATGGCGCGATTGTGGCCTTGGCGGGCAGCCGGCGGCTGGACACGATCATGTCCCAGGTCCTGGCCGAGATGCGGCTGTTCTTTCACAAGGCCACCGTGGATGCGCATTTCTACCGGGGCTACCTGCCGGACAACGAGGAAATCTGCCGCGCCCTGGAAGCCGGAGACCTGGACCGCGCCGGCGAGCTGCTGCTGGCCTATTTGGACCGGTCAGAGGAGCGCCAGGCCGCCGTCCACGGCGAGTGAGCCCGCCCTTCCGGCACGCTCCGCGACGCACCTGCGACGCACATCCAGCCCCGCGACGCGCAGAATTCCTTCCGACGCCGGGATTCGGAACCTGTCAACCTCTTTGAGACGGATTCGCTAGTTCGCGGGTTCGTTTCCTGGGGTCGTTGATCCAGCTTTCGGTGTGGACGGTGGGTGCCCGGGGGCGCTGGTGGTGCCTGTGGGGGTTCGCTGCCCATGCGGTGTCCAGGGCCCTCTGGCGTCGTTCCCGGCACTCGGGCCAGGTGCCCTCGTGAACGGATTCCGGGGTGTAGTAACCGATCCCGGAATGGCGGTGCTCGGTGTTGTAGGC
>NZ_JBFUAF010000043.1:0-4148 GCF_056406415.1 Arthrobacter sp. P1_C12_2
GGGCCTGTTGGGTCGGGCGTGTTGGGTCAGGCTTCGGTCAGGGCGTGGTCGGTCAGTGCGAGTTCTTCTTCGGCGGTGTAGTTGCCGACGCGTTTGCGGCCGACGGCGAAGTAGTAGGCCATGAACAGGGCCACCATGATCGCGGCGATGACGAAGGCGAGCGGGAAGCTGACCAGGGCGGCGGGGATGAGGATTCCGGCCAGGACCAGGGCGATCCACATCGTGACGCGTCCGCCGCGGGCCTTGTAGGGGCGGTGCAGTTCGGGGCGCTTCTTCCGCAGCACCAGGGCTGCGGCCATCATCAGCATGTAGGACACGGCCGCGACGAGCACGGAGAGGGTGACCAGGACCGGGATGGCGTCCGGGAGGATGGTGTTGCCCAGGACGACGAAGACGAAGCCGATGACGCCGGGGACGATGAGCGAGCCGATCGGGGCGTGGTGCTTGTTGAGCTTGGAGAGCCATGCGGGCAGGTAGCCGGCCCGGGACAGGGCGAAGGTCTGGCGTGAGTAGGCGATCACGATCGCGTGGAACGAGGCGACCAGGGCCGCGAGGGAGAAGATGGCGATCACCGGGACGATCCAGGTCTGGGATCCGACGACGTTGGACAGGGCCACGGTCAGCGGGGCTGCGGCTCCGGGGAAGTCGGACCCGCCGACGCCGGCGGCGACGGTGAGGGTGCCGATGCCGACCACGGCGAGGGTGATGAAGGCCATGATCAGGGCCTTGGGGATGTCCTTGGCGGGGTTCTTGGTCTCTTCGGCGGCCATGGGGAGGGACTCGATGGCGAAGAAGAACCAGGCGGCGAGCGGCAGGGTGGCCCAGAGGCCGCCGATGCCGTTGGGCAGGATGGCCCCGCCGGAGTAGGCGTTCAGGTTATCCAGTGACATCTTCGGGGCRCCGATGACCATGAAGACGATGAGGCCGATGACCGCGACGGCGGTGAAAACGAACTCGATCTTCATCGAGTTTCCGGCGCCGAGGAGGTGGACGACGGTGGAGCCGATGTAGAGGACCGCGGCGCTGACCAGGATCGGCACGTCGGGGAAGAGGACCTGGACGTACGCGCCGACGGTCAGTGCCACCGCGACCGGGGCAAAGACGAACTCGAGCAGGACGCTGACCCCGGCGAGGTAGCCCCAGACCCGGCCCAGGGCGGTGCGGACGTAGGCGTAGGCGCCGCCGGCGTGCGGCACGGCGGCGGAGAGTTCGCCGATCACGGTCGAGAGGCCGGCGTAGAGCAGGCCCATGATCGCGATCGCGATCAGGTAGCCCCAGTAGCCGGTGAGCCCGAGGCCCGCGTTCCACCCGTAGTAGTCACCGGAGATCACGGCGCCGACGCCGATGCCCCACAGCAGCACGGGTCCTGCCACCTTGTTGAGGTGCTTCTTCTTGCCCTCCGCCTGAACGGCGGGAGTTGCAACTGTTTGTGACACTGACCTGCTCCTTTGCGGGTTGTATCAATCACCGGCGCCACGGGACATGGACCGTCTGATATTTGACGAGGAAGCCGCGGGACAAACCGTGGCTGGGTGCCGGGCTGAAACATCAGCGCTCCGGCACCGGGGTGCTGCGAACGGCCGCCGGCCGCCGCAGAGGTGGCGGGCCTGGCATTTCCCTGACGTCATCGGCGGGGAAACTCTCCGTGAGGGGCCTTCGCGACCCGGTACATCAAGCATACCAAGTCGTTAGACGTCTAACAAGAGARTGTCTGCATTATTTTCCCGGGTATTTTTCGTGCCCGGACTGGCGGCTGCCGGGGTGTGCTGGTGGGGGGCGTGCCGCGGTCCCGGGACGGGGTGTGTCCGGGAACGCGGCGGGTGGTGCCGCGGGGGTAGCGGCGGGTGGTGCCGCGGGGGTAGCGGCGGGTGGTGCCGGGGTTGGCGGCGGGGTGTTGCGGGCCGGTGGGGTTAGAGGCCGGCGCCGATGCGTTCTGCCTCGGACAGGGCGGCCWGGACGTCGGTCGTGGTCCAGGCGCCGGTGAGGTAGGCGAGGTCGGCGATGTTGAAGCGGTTGCGCATGAGGTGGCAGTTCGTGAGYGCCCAGATCACGTCGTCYTCCTTGCTGGSGTTTTCSAGTTCGGAGAACCGGGTGGGTGCGCCGGCGGCGCGCAGTGCCGCGRCGATGGCTTCGGGTTCGCCGAGCAGGCCGGAGAGCACGTGGGCRTGGGCGCACCAGGATTCGGCGGCGTCGCGGATTTTGGTGCCGGCGTCGACGGCGCGGAGGTGTTCGAGCTTTTTGGAGTAGTCGGACCAGCACTCGGTGCTGGTCGCGCCGGCTTCGTCCATCCAGTCGAAGGCTTCCCGGACGGTGCGTTCGGCCTCGGCCGGGTCCGGGAGCCGCAGGGTGCCGAGGCGTCCGGTGCGGAGCCGCTCGTTCATCGTCCGCCACAGAATGGCGACGACGACGGTCGCGACGCCGACCTGGGCTCCGTGGTGGGCGGTGTCCGTGCCGCGGGCGGTGCTGGCCATGTCCAGCAGGTGGCTCACGACGTGTTCCATGCCCGAGGACGGGGAGGTCTGTCCCGCGACGCCCATCGAGATCCCGGAGAGGGTGACGAACTTCGCCAGGGTGGCCAGGGACTCCGGGTCCGAGGACCCGACACCTTCGGCCAGGGCCAGGAGTTCGGTGCCGTGGCGGCGGGTCATGCCCGCGGCCTCGGCGGAGAAACCGCGGTCCATGTCGACCAGCGAGGAGAGGTACCAGTCGGCCGGGGCGGTGAACATCGAGATCATGTCCCCGAGCCCGGAACGGTTCAGCACCGCCGGCGCGCCCTCGAGGACATCGCTGTCCACGACAATGGCGCTGGGCCAGCCGGAGTGCGCGGTGCGCTTGACGCCGTTGATCAGCAGCACGGACTGGTCGTCGGCGAAGCCGTTGACCGAGGCGGCGCTCTGCACGACCACGTGGGGCCGGTTCCCGGCGGCGACCTTGCCGATGTCGCAGAGGGTGCCGGAGCCGATGGTGACGATGACATCCGCACCCCCGCAGCCGGCGGTCGCGGCGGCGACGGTGGGTTCGTCGGCGTGGACGTGGCCGGGCAGGACTACGGTATTGACCGTGCCGAGGGTCTGCAGGAGGGCGGTGACGGCGGGTTTGAGGTAGGCGCCGGAGCCGGTGGTGTAGTCGTCCCCGTCGGTGAGGAGTGCGATGGTGTTGTGTGCCGGCAGTGCGGCGACGATGTCCCGGACGGAGTCCAGCACGTCGGGGCCGATGACGACCTGGTCGAGGCCGACCAGCGGGTGGGTGAGGTAGCGGTCGAGGTCAGACGAGAGCGTCATGGCGGGTTTCTTTCCGGGAGATGGATTCGACGGCGTCGAAGAGGGAGCGGTATTCCTGGTAGGCCGATTCGAGGGCCTCGGCGTGGGCCGGTTCGGGGTCGATGGTGGCGGGATCCAGCTCGACGACGGCGTCGACGGCGGTTTCGAGGCTGGCGAAGGTGCCGGCGGCAACGGCGGCGAGTAGTGCCCCACCCGTTGCGCTGGTCTCTTCGGTCAGCACCTTGCTGATCGGGGTCCCGCAGAGGGTCGCCTTGGCCGAGAGCCAGAGCGCGCTGCGGGCTCCGCCGCCGACGACCCGGACCGACCGGGCCAGGCCCATCGCGTCGATCCGGTCGTAGATGTCCCGGAACGCGAAACAGTTCGCCTCGATGATCGCCCGGGCCATGTCGGCGGAGTCATGGTTCATCGACAGCCCGGAGAATGTCCCGCGCAGCCCGTCGTTCCAGCGCGGCGCCATCGATCCGGTCAGGGCCGGGATGAAGCGGACCCCGCGGGCCCCCGGCCGGGACTGGGCGGCGCGGTCGAAGAACTCCTGCTGGCTGATGCCGAGCACGTTCTTGGCGAACCAGAGCGTGTTCCCGCCGGAGACGAAGCCGGGGTTCTCGATCAGGTAGCTGCCCTCGACCGCGTGCGCATGGGTCTCGACGAGTTTGGTCTCGTCGAAGACCGGGACGCTGCTCGAGACGCCGACCGGCTCGGCCGTGCCCAGGATGTCCACGACCACCCCGGGCCGGACGCCCCCGGCGCCCAGGCACGCGGCGTGGTCATCGCCGGTGCTCACCACGACCGCGCACCGCGTGGTCAGGCCCAGCGCGGCCGCGGCCTCCGCGGTCAGCGTGCCGGCCACGTCGGTGGCCCGGCCGATCT
>NZ_JBFUAF010000044.1:0-3483 GCF_056406415.1 Arthrobacter sp. P1_C12_2
GATGAGATTTCCATACACCTTGTGTGTGAGAGGCCCCCAGCCAGACCACTGGGTTGATAGGCCGGATGTGGAAGCGAGGACTAACGACTCGTGAAGCTGACCGGTACTAATAGGCCGATAACTTACACCACACACCACCCCGCAAACCCATTCAAAAGGGGTTTGCACCCAGGGGTGGTACAAAGAAACAAGACTGCTTGCGTCCACTATGTGGTTCCCAAACAACAAACCCGTTGCTTGAGGAACAAAACCACAACCAAATAACAACACCACACATGTTGTAACACCAGATTTCCCACCCCCGGCCCGGCCGGCAGGGTGCGGACACAGGGTTACGGCGGTCATAGCGTGGGGGAAACGCCCGGTCCCATCCCGAACCCGGAAGCTAAGACCCACAGCGCCGATGGTACTGCACCCGGGAGGGTGTGGGAGAGTAGGTCACCGCCGGAACACCATTCAGGTCGAGGACCCCCAACCAACGTTGGGGGTCCTCCCGCATTTAACCCCCAAACGGAATCAGCTGACCGGCCCCTGGAAGGCCGGGAGGGAGGCCGCCCCAACCACTAGGACGCCCCCACCTCCCGCACGCTGCCTCAACGCCGCACAAGCCGGCGGGGCATCCCAACCGGGCGCCGCCGTCGAACATCCGATACGTGAGGGTGCGTCACCGTAGGAGGCTCTGTGTAGGTCGCCGTCGGAACGCATGCACGTCGAGGACCCCCAACCACATTGGGGGTCCTCCTGCATTTAAGCCCCCAAACAGACAGGTGGCCAGAGTCGGAACAGCATCATGAGTAATGCGACTATGGGTCACCGGTACGCTTCGTTGAAGATCCATTGGGCGCGAAGAAGGGCACGCTCCGTGAACCCTTTTGTGGCCAGCGGGCAATACATAGTGTGAGCACAGACAACGACATCATCAGGCGGTCCCGGGACAGCCCCGCAGTTTTCGGGGAGTTGTACGACAGACACGCTTCAGTCATCTACAGGTACGCCGCCAGAAGGGCCGGTGACTCCGCCGCCGACGACGTCACGTCCGAAACCTTTCTGGTCGCCTGGGAACAGCTGGATACCTACGACCTCGGCAGGGACGACGCCCGGCCCTGGCTGTTCGGCATCGCCACCAATCTGCTCCGGCGGCACCACCGTGCCGAAGCCAAGATGCTGAAAACCGCGGCCAAAGCGGCTTCGCGGGAATCCGTGGCCGATGCCTCGGACAGGATTGCCGCCCAGATGGACGCCGTTGTGGCGACCGGGCGTATCGCCGGCACCCTAAAGTCCATGGCTGCCATCGACCGCGAAACGTTGCTGCTCTATGCCTGGGCTGACCTGACGTATGAAGGCATCGCCCTGGCCATGGACGTCCCTGTCGGAACCGTGCGGTCCCGCTTGAACCGTGCACGCCGGACTCTGCGGATCCAGCTCAACCTCGAAATACTTGATGAAACGGAGAACGACCATGGACGACTTGCAGCTGCTCCGCGAAATGCGTAGCGACATCGGCTCCGCCCCGCCGGCCACATTGGCACGTGGCCGCGAGAAAGTCATGGCAAAGATCGGCCCGGCTTCCACCTTCGTGGCAACGTCAGGCGCGCATGCCAAAGACACTGTCAGCCCGATCCGTTTCCGCCGACGTGTCCTGATCGCTTCGGCAGCTGCGACTCTGCTCGTGGGCGGAATCGTAGTGGCGGACGTTGTAAGGCCTGGTGGGCCGGGGGCAACCGCTGAAGCAGCCGAGGTCCTGAACGACGCCGCGGTAGCAACCATCCGGACCTCCGACCCGGTGGTGGGACCCGGCCAGTACCTCAAAATCGAGACGACGGAGCTCACCGGCGGAGGCATGCGAGCGGCCGATGGAAGTGACATGTCCTGGCAGGAAACGACGGGTGGGCAGGTCTATGTTCCGGCAGACAGGGAAGGGGAATGGGTCTGGAACCGTGAAGAGCGTGTCCCCCTTGAGTCCTCCAGTGAAGCCGCCAAGGCCGCAGCAGCCGAGATACGGAAACGGAATGCCTCATCACTGTGGCCGGAAGGGCAGCCCAGGCCGGTCGGGATTCAGCGTGCCCCCGGAGGTGCCTTCTACGGGAACGAGCCAACAGTCATTATCGGCACACCCCTCAAGGACGCCGGCAGTCTGCCCAGGGATCCACGGGCTCTGCTGGACATCATCTACGAGCGGACAAAAGGCGCCGGGAAGTCTCCTGAAGCAGAGGCATTCGTTACGATCGCGGACGGCCTGCGCACCGGAGTCGTCCCCGCCGACCTTCGCGCCGCCCTCTACATGGCCGCTGGCCTCATCCCCGGCGTCATCGTCGGCGACAGGCAGGCAACAGTCGACGGCAGAACGGGGATCGCCATCGGCGTCCCGTCTCCCGACGGAGGAACGAGGACGGACATCATCATCGATCCCACCTCGGGACTGGTGATCGGGGAACAAGACGTACTGCTGAAGGACTATCCTGGCTCTCCCGCCGGGACAGTCTCGACCTGGACATCCGTGAAGACGTCCGTGGTGAACGCTGCGCCCTAGGCTGCTAACAACCGAGGGATGACCGCCAAGGGGCGGCCATCCCTCGGTACGCCGCGAGCCACAGCCGGGTGGGCTTAGCGAGTGCACTGCTGAATGATTCATCGACGCGAAGCTGGTTCATGGCCCGGCTCCGTGGAGTGACGCGGCGGGTCGGGCCGGCCGCCCAATGCCTGGCCTCCCATTGCGGCCGGCCGCCGATGCGAATACCACGGCGTATCCGAAGGCAGGGTCGGTTCGGGACAGACTGCCGGCGGGGTTGTTCTTTTGGTGGTGTCGGGCGGTCCGGGGTGTGGACCACCCCTGTCCGGTTCCGTGGTGGTGATGCACGGCATAGTGCTGGTTTGCGGGGCGGGGCCGGTGGTGGGGTGTGTGGTGGGTGGTTTTGGGCTGTGGTGGCGGGGTTTTTGGGTGGTGGGGCGGGTGTGGGGGGTGGAGTTGCGGCGGGGGCCGGGTGGGTGTATTGTTTTCTAAGTCGCCGCGAGGGAGACCAGCGCAAAGCTGGGAACCGGAGGCGGCCAATCCCCTAAATTTCAAGACCGGATCTGGTCGGCGTTTTGTGCGCTCCGGGTTCGGGCGGGGGCGGGTCGGATGGTTTGTGGGTCGCGGAAACGCTGATTTGCAAAGCGGTCCGGACTCGGGTAAGTTTGAAAAGTTGCTCCGGAGCGATCCTCGACCGAATGTTGGTTGTGGTGGTGCCGGGTGTGTCTGTTGTTTGAGAACTCAATAGTGTGCCAAGTTTGTTGATACCAATTTATTGTATTGAATTGGTTGAATTGACTGGATTGCGCCACCCCGTGGTGTGGTCTGGTTTTTACAGCTGGTTTCAAATTTTGTGCAGCGTGTGCATCCCGTTTTCCCGGGGGCGCATGTTGTGTCTGTTTTACTTCAACGGAGAGTTTGATCCTGGCTCAGGATGAACGCTGGCGGCGTGCTTAACACATGCAAGTCGAACG
>NZ_JBFUAF010000045.1:0-3336 GCF_056406415.1 Arthrobacter sp. P1_C12_2
GCCGCAGCGCGGCGGTGTTCACTACGGCCATGTGGCCGGAGTTGTGCCGGATGAACAGCGGCCGATCCCCGGTGATCCGGTCCAGCACCGCAATGTCCGGGAACTCGCCGCCGTGCTGCGTTTGGCTGAAGCCGGTGGCCATCAGCCATTTCGTGTGCTGATCTGGGGTCCTTTCCTCATCGGTTATGCCAACCGTTGCCATGTCCGCTTCCAGCATGGCGTAGAGCTGGTCGAGGCCGCTAGCGGTGGACACGTCCACTTCGCCCAGGCCCAGCCCGAACCACGTGGTGTGGCAGTGGGCGTCGATGAAGCCCGGCGTCACGGTGGCGCCGTCCAAGTCCAGAACCTCGAAGGCGTCGAGCCCCTCCACCTCCTCATCAAGTCCCACCACGAGGCCCTGCCAGACGCCCAGTGTGTGGGCGGCCGGGCGGTCCGCGTTCATCGTGATGATGTTGGCGTTGCGGAGCAGGAGATCGAGTTTCATGGGCTACCTAGCGTTTGGAACCGGCGGTTTAGCGGTGGGAGGTGGTGACGGATTTGATGCGCGTGTAATCCTCCAGGCCGAAGACCGAGAGGTCCTTGCCGGTGCCGGAGTGCTTGAAACCGCCGTGCGGGGCCTCGGCGGGGATCACCTGGTGGCAGTTGATCCACACGCACCCGAAGTCCAGTTCATTGGAGACCCGGGTGACCACGCCGTGGTTGTTGGACCAGACGCTGGAGGCCAGGGCGTACTTGGTGCCGTTGGCGAGCTCGATGGCCGCTTCCTCCGTGGCGAAGGGCTGCACCGTGAGCACTGGACCGAAGATCTCGTCGCACACCACCTCGTCGCTCTGGAAGACGCCGTCGATCACGGTGGGTTCGAAGTGGTAGCCGGTGCCGGTGCGCTTGCCGCCGGCGAGGACCGTGGCGTTGGCCGGGAGCCGGGACATGAAGCCCTCCACCCGCTCAAGCTGGGCGGCGCTGTTCAGCGGACCGAGGTCCGCGGCCTCGCCGCCCACGGTGAGCGCGGCCGCCGCGGCACCGAGCGCCGCCGCGAACTCGGTGTGGATGGTTTCGTGCACCAGTACGCGGGTCACGGCGGTGCAGTCCTGGCCGGCGTTGAAGAACGCACTCAACGCGATCTCCTTGGCTGTCAGCTGAATGTCGACGTCGGCGAAGACGATCGCGGGTGCCTTGCCGCCGAGCTCAAGGTGGACGTCCTTGAGCGTTTTGGCCGCGGCCGACATGACCTGCGCCCCGGCCCGGGTCGAACCAGTGATGGACACCATTTCCGGGATCTCGTGATCCACCAAGGCGGCACCGGTCCCCCGGCCGCCGCAGACAATGTTCACGACGCCGGCCGGGAACACTTCCTGGGCCAGCTCACCCAGCACAACCGTGGACCACGGCGTGGTGTCGGCCGGTTTCAGGACGAGCGTGTTCCCGGCGGCGAGGGCCGGGCCGATCTTCCAGATGGCCATCATGAACGGGTAGTTCCAGGGAGTAATCTGGGCGACCACGCCGAGCGGTTCCCGGCGGACCGTCGAGGAGAATCCCCTCACGTATTCAGTCTGTGCCGTGCCGGACACCACCCGGCACGCACCGGCGAAGAAGCGGAGCTGGTCCGCGCCCCTCAGGATTTCGATCTCCCTGGTGATCTGCCGGGGCTTTCCGGTACAGGCGACTTCCGCCTCAAGCAGCCGGTCGGCGTTGGCCTCGATCAGGTCAGCGAGTTTGAGCATCATGGCCTGGCGTTCCGCCGGGGTGGTCCGTCTATAGCTCGTGAACGCCGTGTGCGCGGCCTGGAACGCGCTGTCTACCGTGGCGGCGTCGCTGTCCGGTGCGCTGCCGAGCTGGACTCCGGTGGCCGGATCGAAGAAAGGCAAGGAGGCCGCTGCCGGAACGGACTGGCCATTGATGATGTTATTCAGGGTGATCATGGAATGCTCCGGTCAGTTGCTGGCGGTCTGGGGCGAGCGGGTGGCTGGGTCCTGCGGCAGGTGCAGGACCGCCGGCAGCCCGGATTCGACGGCGCGGCGGAACGCAGCGCCGAAGTCCTCGGCCTTCTCCACACGTTCGCCGTAGCCGCCGTAGGACCGAGCCAGCGCGGCGAAGTCCGGGTTGGTCATGTGCGTGCCCGAGGGGCGGCCCGGGTAGTGGCCTTCTTGGTGCTCACGGATCGTGGCGAAGATGCCGTTATCCACCACGAGGGCGATGAACTTCCCGCCATGGCCCATGGCGGTGGCCATTTCCTGGCCGTTCATCATGAAGCAGCCGTCGCCGGCCACGGAGATCACCTGGCGGCCGGGATAGGCCAGGGAGGCAGCCACCGCGGCCGGGATCCCCATGCCCATGGCACCGTTGCGGGGCGCGGCGAGGGAGTTCGCCGTGTTGTGCTTGAGGTAGCGGGCCGGCCACAGCGAGTGGTTCCCGGCGCCGTACGTGATGACGGCGTCGTCGTCCATTTCCTGCTTGAGGATTTCCATCACGACGGCGAGGTCCACGCCGGTTCCACCGTCAGGCTGCGCGGTGGAGAATTTTTCGTAGTCCGCGCGGGCCCCGGCCAGCCAGCCGGCCGCGGGTTCCACTGCGGATTCCGTGGCGGCGAGTGCGGTGGCGAAGGACGCGACGTGGGCCGGGATGTGCTGGTCCAGGCGGCCGAAGTGGCCCAGCAGATCGGCGCCGGGGTGGACGACGACGGTGACGGCATCCAGTCCGCGCTTGTAGCCGTCGGAGAGCACGTCGGCGCGGACGCAGCCGACGAACACCAGCAGATCGGCCTCATCGAGGCGGCGGGCGTTGGCGTCGCTGCGGGCGTAGCCGAGGTAGCCGGCGTAGGCGTCGCTGCTGTGCGGCACGGCGTCATAGGCGCGGAAATCCGCGAGCACGGGGATGCCGTGGCGGGAGGACCAGCCGGCCAGAGCGTCGGAGGATTCCTGGTTCCAGCCTTCGCCGCCCACCACGATCAGGGGCTTCTTGGCCGCGGCCAGCTTCGCCTCCAGGCCGGCGAGGTCCGCCGCTGACGGATCGGGCCGGGCGACGGTGCGGGGTTCCACGGTGCCGGATTCAATGGCGTGGACCAACACGTCTTCGGGGAGGCCGATCACAACGGGACCCGGCCGGCCGCTCAGGGCCGTGAAGATGGCATCGTCCACCACGCGGGCGGCGGAAGCGGCGTCGTCAAGCGTCACGACCTTCTTGGCGGTGCTGCGGAACCAGGCGTTGATGTCGAATTCCTGGAACGACTCCCGGCCGCGGTCCGCGACCGGGATGAGGCCCACGAACAGGATCAGCGGGGTGGCGTCCTGGTGTGCGGTGTGGATGGCGATGAAGGCGTTGGCGGCACCGGGACCACGG
>NZ_JBFUAF010000046.1:0-2623 GCF_056406415.1 Arthrobacter sp. P1_C12_2
ACCCCGAAACCCCCAAAACGCTTCACCCACCACCAGGAAAGAACACGAACAATGTCTGAATTCATCTTCATGCTCACCCACAACGACCGCACCGTCGACAACGCCCTCGAGGTCCTCGAGCAGGTCAAGGACACCGGGCTGCGCCACATCGGCTTCAAGGACGTCGGCGCCACCCCCGCGAAGGCCCGCGAGCTGACTGCCGCCGCGCACGCCGCAGGCCTCGTGGTCTACCTGGAGGTCGTCTCGGTGGACAAGGCCGATGAGATGGCCTCCATCGACGCCGCCATCGCCGCCGGCGTGGACTGGATCGTGGGCGGCAAGTTCGCCGCCGAAGCCGTCGAAAAGCTCGCCGGCACCGGCATCAAGTTCGCCCCCTTCCCGGGCCGCGTCGCCGGGCACCCGAGYGAACTGCTGGGCWCCATCGAGGAGATCRCCGCGCACGCMGCCGARCTCTCAAAGCTCGAGGGCGTCCACGGCGTGGACCTSCTGGCMTACCGTCACGCCTCCGTTGACCCGCTGGAACTGACCGCYGCCGTTGCCCGGGTTGTCGACGGGCCGACCATGGCCGCGGGCTCGGTCGTGTCCGAGGCCCAGATCCGCGGMCTCGCCGARGCCGGCGCGTGGGGCTTCACCATCGGCGGGGCCATCTTCGACGGCATGCTGCCGGGCGAGAAGGAYGTCGTGTCCCAGGTCCGCACCGCGCTGGCCTTCGCGCACGACGGCGCCCGGATCTAACCSCGGATCTAAGGCGGCCACCCCCGCCAGTACACTGGAATCATTGCCCAAGGGAGGACACCATGGCGGGTCGCCGGCCAAATCTTGCAGAACAGGTTCGAGATGAACTCACCGAGCTCATCAGCAACGGCACGTATGTCGTCGGCGACCGGCTCCCGAACGAAGACGAAATGTCCGTCAAGTTCGCCGTCAGCCGGGCCACGGTCCGCGAAGGCTACCGGGCCCTGATCGACGCCGGGTATCTGTCCCGCCTCCACGGCAAGGGAACCTTTGTTACCCGGGTSCCGCAGCGCCACGCGCTGGACCTGAACGTCAGCTACACCGCGATGATCCAGGCCGCCGGATTCACCCCSAGCATCCGGATCATCTCCCAGAGTGTCCAGCCCGCCGACGACGGCGACCGGGACCGGCTCCGCCTGGACCGCGGCGCCGCGGTCGTCGTCGTCGAACGGGTCCGGTTCGCCGATGACCGGCCCGTCGTCTACAGCGTGGACCGGGTGCCGCTGGCCCTCGTGCCCGAAGCGATCCGGGGCAACCTGGGCCCGTCGCTGTTCGACATGCTCGAAAACCACAACCACGGYGTCAGAAACGGGCGGGCCARGCTCCTCCCCGTCCTCGCCGGACCCCCGGAAGCCGCSCAGCTCCARGTCAAGGACGGCGTCCCGCTGCTCTAYTTCGACGAGGTCGACTACGACGAGAACGGCACCCCGGTGCTCGCCTCTTTCGAATGGCACACCAGCGACGTCTTCGAGATGTGGCTCAACCGGCGCGCACAACCACCCGCCCACCGCACCGAAACCGCCCCGGCCCTCGCCGAGGCCCGGTCCTAAAACGCCGGGAAAACGGCCGGGCACGCTCCCCAGCGTGCCCGGCCGTCCCCATTCCGGAGGTAGTCCGGATCCCAGGCCCACAGAGGAAGTCTCCGCGTTGAGTCCGTAACAGGATTCACGCGGAGACTTTCCTCATTTAAGGCGACTTTCGTCATTTAAGGCCTGCCGCTCCGGCAGTTGCACTGCTCCGTGAATGGCTCACCGGCCGGAAACCCGGGACGCTCCCGCACCCTTCGCCGTATCCGCCCACCGCACCTTTGGGGATGCTCGACGGCGGTGCCCGGCCTCGTTGCCTGCCAGCCCGTGCGCGACGTGAGGAAAGCATCCGGCGGGAACCTGCAGGAAGTGAGCAAGCGTCCGACGGCCGGTGTCCGCAGGTGGGGCCGGCCCTGGGTGCGTCGGGTCTGGGCCCGGAATCCGCTGGGGTCCTGTCGCCCAACTGACTGGCAGCAGGGGCCGTTCCGAGGGCTGATAACGGCCCCTGCTGCGGGTCAGTTGGGTGCGGGTCAGTCGGAATTGGCCGTTAAATGCGGGAGGACCCCCAACGTTGGTTGGGGGTCCTCGACCTGAATGGTGTTCCGGCGGTGACCTACTCTCCCACACCCTCCCGGGTGCAGTACCATCGGCGCTGTGGGTCTTAGCTTCCGGGTTCGGGATGGGACCGGGCGTTTCCCCCACGCTATGACCGCCGTAACCCTKKSTCCGCACCCTGCCGGCYGTGCCGGGGGTGGGAAATCTGGTGGTTACAACATGTGTGGTGTTGTTATTTGGTTGTGGTTTTGTTCCTGTCGCAACRTTGCCGCGGGTGGCGGGTTTGTTGTTTGGGAACCACATAGTGGACGCAAGCAGTCTTGTTTCTTTGTACCACCCCTGGGTGCAAACCCCTTTTGAATGGGTTTGCGGGGTGGTGTGTGGTGTAAGTTATCGGCCTATTAGTACCGGTCAGCTTCACGAGTCGTTAGTCCTCGCTTCCACATCCGGCCTATCAACCCAGTGGTCTGGCTGGGGGCCTCTCACACACAAGGTGTATGGAAATCTCATCTCGAAGCGAGCTTCCC
>NZ_JBFUAF010000047.1:0-2285 GCF_056406415.1 Arthrobacter sp. P1_C12_2
TGGCTGGCTGGACCGGCGCGCGACCGAGCAGGTGGCCCGGCTGGGCCGGGCGATCGATCCGGAGCGTTTGTTCGCCCGGACCGGGCTGAATTTGGATGCCTCGCACACGGGGCCGAAGCTGATGTGGCTGACCGACAACGAGCCGGAGGTTTACGCGCGGGCCGCGTCGCTGCCTTCGGTGGGCGGCTACGCGGTGGCGTGGATGACCGGCCGGTCGATCCAGGACCACGCCAACTCATCCTCCTCGCTGCTGTATGACGTGGTGGCCCGGGACTGGAGCGATGAACTGATCGACGCGGCCGGGCTCGACCGGGCCAAGCTGCCCGAGATCGGCCGGGCCACCGACGTGGCCGGCACGCTGACCGCGGAGGCCGCGGCCGCGCTGGGCCTGACCACGCGGTGCGCGGTCGTGGTGAGCACCGGCGATGACCACGCCGCGTGCCTGGGCGCCGGGGGCGTCCGGCCCGGGGTGGTCGTGGACATCCTGGGCACGGCCGAGCCGGTCGGCGTCTCCAGCAGCGTTCCGGTCTTCGACGAGACCAAACTCGTCGAGACCCATGCGCACGCGGTCGACGGCAGCTACCTGATCGAGAATCCCGGCTTCGTCTCGGGCGGGAACACGCTGTGGTTTGCCAAGAACGTGCTCGGCATCGGCCAGCAGGAGTTCTTTGACCGCGCCGCCCAGTCCCGGCCGGGGGCCCGCGGGGTCCGCTTCATCCCGGCCCTGACCGGATCGATGGCGCCGCGCTGGAATGACGGGCTGCGCGGGACGTTCTCCGGGCTGTCGATGAACCATGACTCCGCCGACATGGCCCGGGCGATCATCGAGGCGAACTGTTTCGCGTTCCGGGACATCTATGACCGGATCGACGCGATGGGCCTGGCCCGGTCGGTCCGGGTCGTCGGCGGCGGGGCCCGCAGCGCGCTCTGGCTCTCGGCCAAGGCCACGCTCTGCGGGACCCCGATCAGCAAGGTGCTGACCGAAGAGACCAGCGCAACGGGTGGGGCACTACTCGCCGCCGTTGCCGCCGGCACCTTCGCCAGCCTCGAAACCGCCGTCGACGCCGTCGTGGAGCTGGATCCGGCCACCATCGATCCCGAACCGGCCCACGCCGAGGCCCTCGAATCGGCCTACCAGGAATACCGTTCCCTCTTCGACGCCGTCGAATCCATCTCCCGGAAAGAAACCCGCCATGACGCTCTCGTCTGACCTCGACCGCTACCTCTCCCACCCGCTGGTCGGCCTCGACCAGGTCGTCATCGGCCCCGACGTGCTGGACTCCGTCCGGGACATCGTCGCCGCACTGCCGGCACACAACACCATCGCGCTCCTGTCCGACGGGGACGAGTACACCACCGGCTCCGGCGCCTACCTCAAACCCGCCGTCACCGCCCTCCTGCAGACCCTCGGCACCGTGACCGCCGTGGTGCTGCCCGGCCACGTCCACGCCGACGAACCCACCGTCGCCGCCGCGACCGCCGGCTGCGCGGGTGCCGATGTCATCGTCACCATCGGCTCCGGCACCCTGTGCGACATCGGCAAGGTCGCCGCCGGGAACCGGCCCCACGTCGTGGTCCAAAGCGCCGCCTCGGTCAACGGCTTCGCGGACGACCAGTCCGTGCTGCTGATCAACGGCGTCAAGCGCACCGCGCACTCCGGCTGGCCCAGCGCCATCGTCGTGGACAGCGATGTCCTCGAGGGCGCGCCGGCGGTGCTGAACCGCTCCGGACTCGGGGACATGATCTCGATGTTCACCGCACCGGCGGACTGGTACCTCTCCTCCCTGGTCGACATGGACCGCGGCTTCTCCGCCGAGGCCGCGGGCATGACCCGCCGCCACGGCACCGAACTCCTGGCCCTGGCCGAAGGCGTCGGGTCCTCGGACCCGGAATCCCTGGCCACGCTGGCGAAGTTCGTGACCCTCTCCGGCATCTCGATGGGCGTCGCGGGACAGACCTCCCCGTCCTCGGGCATGGAACACGTCGTGAGCCACCTGCTGGACATGGCCAACACCGCCCGCGGCACGGACACCGCCCACCACGGCGCCCAGGTCGGCGTCGCGACCGTCGTCGTCGCCATTCTGTGGCGGACGATGAACGAACGGATCCGCGCCGGACGCCTCGGCACCATGCGGCTCCCGGACCCGGCCGAGGCCGAACGCACCGTCCGGGAAGCCTTCGACTGGATGGACGGGGCCGGCGCGACCAGCACCGAGTGCTGGTCCGACTACTCCAAAAAGCTCGAACACCTCCGCGCCGTCGACGCCGGCACCAAAATCCGCGAC
>NZ_JBFUAF010000048.1:0-1522 GCF_056406415.1 Arthrobacter sp. P1_C12_2
CTACAAGGCCCGCGGCGGACGCGTCACGATGTGGATCGCCCTGGTCCTGGCCGGAATCCTCATCCCCGCCGCCCTGGTCAGCTTCCCGCTCGCCTTCGTCATCGCCGCGATCATGGTGGCCCTGTTCATGGCCTACTACTTCGCCGTCGGCCGCAAACGCGTCGGCAACTACACCGCCGAAGAAGAACTCGCACTGACCGACCACGCCCTGACCGAAGCCTGACCCAACACGCCCGACCCAACAGGCCCCGGACCGCCCGGCGGGGGCCGCTGCAACCACAGCAGCCCCCGCCAGACAGCCCCACCGCCGTACCGCACAAAAAATTCAGTAAGACCGCACTCACAATTTGAGTTGTTAGACGTCTAACGTTAGACTTATTACATGCTCCACTGGAGCGAAAGGAGGGCAAAGATGCCCGTTGAACTACTGGCCAAAGAAGTTAGCCGGCGCGAGACAGCCCCGCTATACCGGGGCTACGCTTTCGACCTGGATGGCACGCTCTATCTCGGCGATAACCTCATCGAAGGCGCAGACGTCGTAGTGGCAGCGCTTCGCGATTCCGGGGCCCGGGTGGTGTTTGTGACCAACAAACCCCTCGAGACCGCCGACGCTTACGCAGCCAAATTGACCAAGCTGGGCATTCCGGCAGTTGCAGAAGACGTGATCTCCGCTCTCGACGCCCTCAGCCTGTACCTCACCGGGCGTCATCCGGGAGCACGGATACTGGCCGTGGGCGAGCCGGTACTCATCGAGTCGCTGCGCCGCACCGGGTTCACCGTGACCGAAAACCCCCTGGAGGCCGACGTCGTGGTCGTGTCCTTCGACCGGACCTTCGACTACGACAAGCTGACCCGGGCATACCAGGCGGTCAACGCCGGTGCCGTGATCGTGGCAACGAACCCCGACCCGTACTGCCCCACTCCCGACGGCGGCCTCCCCGACTGCGCCGCCATGCTCGCAGCCATCGAGGCCTGCACTGGAGGCCGCGCCGAGGCGATTGTCGGCAAGCCGAGCGTCCACATGGCGAACGCCTTCCTGGACCGGCTCGGCGTCCCCGCCAACGAGGCGGTAATGGTCGGTGACCGGCTATTGACCGACGTCGCCATGGGCCTGAACGCGGGCATGGCCTCGGCCCTGGTGATGTCCGGAGCGACGACGGATGACCATCTGGCCGCTTCAACGATCCATCCAACCCACGTCCTCGACGACGTCCGCGGGCTCCTCGCAGCCTGACCGCGCCGGGCACCAAGTGCCCACCACCCAAAACGTTCCACCCCGAAACCCCCAAAACGCTTCACCCACCACCAGGAAAGAACACGAACAATGTCTGAATTCATCTTCATGCTCACCCACAACGACCGCACCGTCGACAACGCCCTCGAGGTCCTCGAGCAGGTCAAGGACACCGGGCTGCGCCACATCGGCTTCAAGGACGTCGGCGCCACCCCCGCGAAGGCCCGCGAGCTGACTGCCGCCGCGCACGCCGCAGGCCTCGTGGTCTACCTGGAGGTCGTCTCGGTG
>NZ_JBFUAF010000049.1:0-1362 GCF_056406415.1 Arthrobacter sp. P1_C12_2
CCGGTGCGCAGGCCAACGCCTCCGTCATGCACGCCCTGATCCGTCCGGGCGACACCATCATGGGCCTGAACCTGGCGCACGGCGGGCACCTGACGCACGGCATGAAGATCAACTTCTCCGGCCGGCTCTACAACGTCATTCCGTACCAGGTCCGTGAAGAGGACCACCGGATCGACATGGCCGAGGTCGAGGCCCTGGCCCAGGAGCACAAACCGGCGCTGATCGTTGCCGGCTGGTCCGCGTACGCCCGCCAGCTCGACTTCGCTGAGTTCCGCCGGATCGCGGACTCGGTGGGGGCCTACCTGATGGTGGACATGGCCCACTTCGCCGGGCTGGTCGCGGCCGGGCTGCACCCGAGCCCGGTGCCGCACGCCCACGTCACCACCTCCACCACGCACAAGACCCTCGCCGGTCCGCGCGGCGGCATCATTCTGAGCAACGACGCCGACATCGCCAAGAAGATCAACTCGGCGGTGTTCCCCGGCCAGCAGGGCGGCCCGCTGGAGCACGTCATCGCCGGCAAGGCCGTGGCGTTCAAGATCGCCGCGTCCGAAGAGTTCAAGGAGCGCCAGGAGCGGGTGCTGGCCGGCGCGAGGATCCTCGCCGCGCGCCTGGTCCAGCCGGACGTGACCGCGAAGGGGATCAACGTGATCTCCGGCGGCACCGACGTGCACCTGGTCCTGGTGGACCTGCGCGAGTGCGAGCTCAACGGGCAGGAGGCCGAGGACCGTCTCGCGGCGATCGACATCACCGTGAACCGCAACGCCGTCCCGTTTGATCCGCGCCCGCCGATGGTCACCTCGGGGCTGCGGATCGGCACCCCGGCCCTCGCGACCCGCGGTTTCGGGGAGGCGGCCTTTACCGAGGTTGCCGACATCATCGCGGAGGCCCTGATCGCCGACGCCGGCGCGGACCTCTCCGGCCTGCGTTCCCGGGTGGAGGCCCTCGCCGCCGCCCACCCGCTTTACCCCTCGGTTGCTAACCTCGCCTAAGCGACGTAAGACTGAAGTAGCAGCAGTACAGAACTAACGCAGTACAGATCACGACGCCGGGTTGCCGCACCAGCCGCCGCCCGGCGTCGTGCATCCGGCGGCAGTGCCGCCAACCGGCGGAATTGGCCGCCTACCGGCGGGATTGGCCGCCTACCGGCGGC
The DNA here is from genome assembly GCF_056406415.1 of Arthrobacter sp. P1_C12_2. Classification (NCBI taxonomy): domain Bacteria; kingdom Bacillati; phylum Actinomycetota; class Actinomycetes; order Micrococcales; family Micrococcaceae; genus Arthrobacter; species Arthrobacter sp. P1_C12_2. Next base: position 1,154 of record NZ_JBFUAF010000049.1, read on the forward strand.
CGGACCGCCTTCCGGCAAGACCCTCTGCCGGGCCACAGCAAGACCTAGTTAGGAACCGACAATGGCTGTTGGAGTCTTTGACCTCTTTTCCATCGGAATAGGGCCATCCAGCTCGCACACCGTGGGCCCCATGCGGGCCGCCGCGGTCTTCGCCGAGGAACTCAAAGCCTCCGGGGACCTGGAGAAGGTCGCCTCGCTCCGGGTGGACC
>NZ_JBFUAF010000050.1:0-1074 GCF_056406415.1 Arthrobacter sp. P1_C12_2
GGACCCTGGCTCGTTTATCCCGGTGTTCGAGGACCCTTCCTCGTTTATCCCGGTGTTCGAGGACCCTTCCTTCGCGCCGGTGGCCGGGACGGCGGGTACCGCGGTGAGTTTGTCCGGCCGGAATTTCAATGTCGGTATCCCGCGGGTGTCCTTCGGTGCCGGGAAGGCATCGCTGCTCGTGCCCCCTGCCGCCGGGTCCCTGACGGTGGCCGTGCCCGAAGGGCTTGTCCCTACCGGGGAATCGGGTGCGGACGTGCCGGTCAGCGTCGAAACCGCCGCCGGCGCGGCCACGGCGGCGACCGCGTTCCGCGTCCTCGCCTGGCACGACGACGCCGAGTTTGTCTCCCAGGACCATGTCCCGGAGGCCATGCGGCCCGGATCCACGGCCACCGTGACAATCATCATGCACAACTCCGGCAACACCACGTGGACCTCCGGCGAGGGATACAGGCTCGGCGCGCAGGCTCCCGAGGGCAACTCGACCTGGGGAAGCGCATGGCATGAACTGCCCGGGCCGGTTGCCAGCGGTGACGATGTGGCATTGACCTTCTCCATCATGGCCCCGGAGGTCGCGGGGGCACTGTTCTCATGGCAAATGGTGCGCGACCGCACGGACACTGGCACTCGGGAGTGGTTCGGGCCCCGTACTCCCGAGAGACAGATCGGGCTCAGCATAAGCAACGCCCGGTTCGTTGCGCAGTCCGTCCCGGCGTCCATCCCACGATTCAGTACGGCGTCCGTGAACGTCACCATGCGCAACACGGGGACCACCACGTGGCAACCCAGCGAAGGCTACCGGCTCGGCGCCATCGGGAACGATTTCGGCGCGGCCCGGCACGAGCTCACCGGAGCCGTGTCCCCCGGGCAGGACGCACCTTTCACCTTCAATATCCCGGCACCGTCAACGCCGGCTCTTTTCCAATGGCGAATGCTGCAGGAGTCCGTCGAGTCGTTCGGCACGCCCAGCGAACCCGTCCAGATCACGCCGGGGGAACCACTGGAGTGCGCCACTCTGCGCCAAACGATCGAGGGGCTGAAACCGCAGATCGAAGCGCTTCAAGAGGACCTCCAGAA